>JBCCRX010000046.1:0-24856 GCA_039201015.1 Bacteroidota bacterium
AAAGATGATTTTTGTAAAATCGTCTTTCGCCCTCATCCCCCTTTCCGCGCCGCCTTCGGCGGCGCAGGGATTTTTTTTGAAGCTCCAAACTCTTCGAGTTTTTCGCTTCTCAGAATCAACTGAAACTTAGTTTACAATGTACTAAATACACTGTAAACTAAGTTTGTCTTAATTTTGAGAAGCGAGAAATTCCTTAGAATTTCGAGCTTCAAAAAACCTATCTGCCGCCGTCGAAGACGGCGGCGAAAAAGGGTTGAGGGAGCAAAAAGGGTTTTTCTAAAACCCTTTTTTCTCCCTCAAACTCCCCTATTTGAAATACAAAGAAACTTAGTTTACATGGTACTAAATTTAGAAGGCGAAATACCTGTACATTTTTTAAAGAATTGACTAAAATGGGCGGGTGCAGAAAAGCCCAATTCATAAGCAATTTCCTTGTTTTGAAGATCAGAAAAGCGCAACAACCGCTTGGCAGCAATCAAAATTCTACTTTGAATGTGTTCTTTCGCGCTTTTTCCCGTCAGGTTTTTCACAGAATTGTTGAGGTAGTCGGGTGTGATGTGCAAGGCACTGGCGTAGTCGCTTACTTTGTGCCAAGTTTTGAAATGATCGTGCAACAAGGCTTTAAAATTGCGGAGCAGGGAAACAGAAGCTTGTACTGCTTGTGTATTTTCTTCCCGACTGAGCGAGCAAATAGCATTACAATGAATCAAAAAGAGTTGGAGTAAAGCTCCCACTGCTTGGTATTTGAATTTTCGGTCGGAATGTGTGAACTGATACATTTCTTCTGCCAGTTGGACCAGTCGCGCTAGGTCATTTTGCACTACATCCAACGGTGGGCTGTAGCCAAAATCTTGAAAAAGGTGTACATCTTGGATGAAGTTATAGTCAATGCCGTTTTCGACCATAAATTGAGGCGAGAAAGTAAGCGCAAACCCTTCCGAGCGACTTTTTTCCACGATTTGGTGCACTTGTCCAGGACTAACAAAATAGACTTGCCGCGCCGCCAATTGAAATTCGTGGAAATCCAAAATGTGTTTTCCATTCGCCTTTTTCACCAACACGATGGTATAATAGTCGTGCCGATGGGGTTCATCCACCTTGCCTTTTGCCGTATCATAGATGTCTTCCATACGCTTGATGTCAAAAGAAAGCGCATTGTTTTGGGGATGGACGTGGCGGTAGGCTTTAATGATGGACATGGAAGTGTGATTTAAGGCTGAAACAACACAAGATAGTTTGAAAAACCTCATTTTCAAAAAAATAGACCGCTTCGCGGAAAGAAAAAAAGTGGCTGCGCTCCGAAAAGGATAAAAGAGCAAAGGCTAACTTAGTCCTGAGCAAGCCGAAAACCGTAATTGAAGTAACGATTATAAGTAACGTTCCTGAAGCGATCAGCAGAACGCAAATCTCTAGTATTGATAACGTCCCACGAACCGCCGCGCAACACACGACGGGAGCAATCTACTTTATTTACGTCTAGCCAAGATGTGCCATTCTTTGAGGCATTTTTATAATCATCATACCAACAATCTGAACACCACTCATACACATTCCCACTCATATCATACAAACCCAGTTCATTTGCTTTTTTTGTACCCACTTTATGAGTACTTCCTTCTGAATTTATATAGTGCCAAGCGACTTCGCCTACATATTTACTACCTGCATACAGAAAGCCTTGGCTCTTTTGTCCACCTCTAGCGGCATATTCCCATTCTGCTTCGGTGGGTAAGCGGTATTTTTCAACTGTTTTTTGACTGAGCCACTTTGCATATTCGTTCGCTCCATACCAAGAGACATAGACTACTGGATGTCCTTCATAGCCTTTCACCGCTTGCCATTTTCCATCTACTTGCGCTACGCCCCATTTGTAAGCTTTTATCATCGACTGCCCTGCGTATTTACCACTTTTCACCTCATCACTGCCGTAGTCGTTCAGGAAATAGGCATATTGTAGATTGGTGACTTCGTATTTCCCGATTGAAAAGTCCTTGATTTGGACTTGATGGGCGGGTTTTTCATCCTCATCACAGTCTGTATCGCGTCCATCTTCGCAGCCCATCGTGAAGATGCCGCCTTTTATGCTCACCATTTCGGGTATGGGCACAGCAGTGTCTTCGATGGCGGGTGCTTCTTCAGCAATCACTTTTTCTGCTACTACTTTCTTATCTATGAAATCCACTTCTTCGTCCTCTATCTTTTCCTCTGCTACTGGTGGTGGTATTTTTTCTTGTACGGGTGGCGCAGTTTCTTTAATCGGTTTTTGCTTTTTAGGTGTCTCCTTCACACTTTGGTCTATAAAGCCTATTTCTTCTTCTTCTACTATTTCTTCTGCTGGCACTTTTTCCTCCACTACGGGGGCTGGAGTAGTTTTTGCCTCTTCTAGTTTTTTCTTTGCACTTTTCACCCTTTCGCTTTCAGGATATTTTTCAATGAAGGCTTTTAGCAGTTCGGTATTGCCCTTTTCCGCAGCAGCCACTGCTTTTTTTTTATCCTTTATTTCGACTATTTTTTCGACAATCAAGGCTTCAAAGACTTCATCGGTTATTGCTTCTGCTTCTATTTCTTCCTCAGGCGTAGGTGGAGTGGGTACTCTCACTACTTTTTCTACAAAAGCTTGTAAGCCTTCGCTGTCATCGGTCACTCGTGCCACTTCCAAGACCTTCTTTTTAGCTATATTTCTAACTTCCAGCTTTTTATTGCGGTTGTATTTGGTCAGAAACTCGGTCATTGGGTCTATTTGCTTCGTTTCACTCACCACTTCTAGTACTTTTTTAAAATAAAGTTTCTCTATTTCAGCTACGCGCCCAGAGGCTTCATATTTGTCCAAATATTCTTGATAATCCTTGATTTCTTTCGCTGTATCAGTATTCTTATAAGCGATTTTTGCCTTATTAAAATAAGCTTTTTCGATGCGATTTTCGCCCTTTGCTTCGTATTTTTCGATGAACTCCTCGTAGGCTTCGGGCGTATCTTGTAGTTGGGTGAGTTGCCAGTTGATTTCTCTTGGCGCATCCAGTGCCCAAGCACCGACGGAAGCAATCAAAAGGAAAACGATGACGGGCGCGAAGCGACGAATGGGATGAAGGCTGCGCGTAGGGGAGAAGCTGATATTTTTAGGGATTTTGACCGCTGGAGCACTAGCAGGTTTTGGGTAGTTGCTGCTATCTCCCAATTTGCCCCTTGTGATCTCGCTTGCAGTTGCTTTTTGAGCAGTACTAAAGTGATAATCAGCCGCTTGAAAGACGACATCTTGTTCAGGAGCAGCCGTTACGATTTCAATGCTTTCTTCTAACTCAATACTGCGTTTTCTTTCTTTACCACGCACTTCTTCAATCACAGCTACTTTTAGCATCAAGGGAAAAACGCCTTCCCTAAAAGGCTTCACATAGAAAATCCATTCGCTGCAGTCGTCTTCATCCAAAAATTGTTCGGGTTCGGAATAAGTGCGAATGCTAAATGCACCGCCTTCGCTCGCGTCCAGCAATTGCACGCCCATTACTTCAGCGATGCGGATCGATTGAATACGCGTATCTTCATCAATTACTATATTTTCTCGAACAATTTCTTCCAAAAAAGCCAAGCGGATCAGGCATTTGCTCTCTTTGTGCAGTTGCATCACCTGCGGAATGCGGTAGAGGATGCTGCCTTGTTTGCGCTTTTTATCGCTTTTGGCTTCACCTTGTACTCCAAAATCAGCTTCATTGAGTTGATCAATTAAAAGCATGATAGCGGTGCGCACTTTTGCGTATTCACGCTGCTGTTCGGGAAAAGACAAAGCACCCGACCTAAACTGGCGATTGATGTCATTTAGTTGTGCTTCTAGATGAATCAAATCATCTCGCTTGGGGCTGTAGGCAGAGAGCAACTGTTTTATGTCTTGCAAAATGACACCAAGCTCTTTTGAAGTAATGCTTTCTTTTAATTCTTGCTTTAAGTCCGCGATGTTGCGAGGGGCAGTCATATCTTATATAGTTGATAATTGATTTGATGAATGTGCGTAAGGAACGACGCACAAATAACCTGAGATTCTTGACTTCATCTTTACGCCTAAGGCGGATTGCGATTTTTCTGCCTCCATTAGCACAAAAATATCTTGTCAAGAACCTCAGTTTATTCATCCCGCGTTCCTAAACCAAGTTCCGTATGTATTTTCAACACTTACTTTTTGTAGGATATTTTCTGAAACATTTTAGGACATATTACACTGTAATTTAAGAGCTTGTTTAGATTTTAGAAGCGAGAAATTCCTTAGAATTTTGAGCTTCAGAAAACCCATCTGTCGCCGTCGAAGAGGTCGACGAACAAGGGGTGAGGGAGAAAAAAGGGTTTTTCTAAAACCCTTTTTTCTCCCTCAGACTCCCCTATCTAAAGTACAAAGAAACTTAGTTTACACTGTAATGTACTCCATTCGAGATAAAAAAAGTGCGTTTTCTTTTTTGTTGATCGCGCCTCAAGCCTAAGTAAACTCGCTTCAACTACAATTATACATAGAAAAGTAGAAAATATCGAATATTGGAGCGGGAAAGTCGCTTGTTGGTGGTTGTTTTGGGTAAATTCAGTTCGTTGTTTCAACAAGTTCTAACTTAAACGTGGCTACCCTAGACCGTTCAAGTCTATGATTTGGATGCTATACCCTACTCGTTTTAGGAGAAGTGTAGTATTACTAACACCACTTTTACAGTATCCTCTTGGTAGGCGAATTACAGGAAGGGAAAAGGTGGTGGTGGCGCAGTGAGCGTGTAGCATTATCGGTTTCAAACCGAGACGGTCTCTTTTCTTTGTTGATAAGCATTTTGGAGATGGAGGCATACCTATCACATCGGTTTTTTTAGCAAGTCTTCCTTTGGCGGTTTTGTTCTCATTTTTTCGTCTTTTTGAAAAAAAAGTGTCTAAGAGTAAATAAAAATACATTTTTTTATTAATTTTGTGACACCATTATTTTTTTATCGTCGAATCATACTAAAAAGTTGTAAATAAAAATGCCAAATAATTATCAATATTCAACGTCGTTGAAAGAATTAAAATTATTTTTTGACGCCTTCTGGCAGTGATTGCCATTTTTAATTTGGTAAAATGCAATACTTGACTTTAAATCCTCATAAGTTTTTTAAAAATAATTACTGCAACACTACATTGATATTGGTAGCACCAAACGAATGAACATTTAAACAAACTTGTCCGCCTCACCGTGTCCGCCTTAGTTGTGAGGCGCGATCGACAAAAAACAAATGCCCTTTTCTATCCCGAATAGAGTATCCTTTACACGTTTTTATACTCTTCAATAAGGATTAGTTGAAATATAGATGAATGAGCCGCAAGCGATTGGAATGCGAATAAGCCAAAGTGTACGTTTATTTGTTGGTCATTCCTTGTCCTGTATTGAAGCCAAACAATTATTACATGAACTATTATTCTTTGACAGTGCTATTCAGTACTGTGCTTACCACTATTTTATTATCATTTGTGAATAGTAATGCAAGTCATACTTCCACAAATAATAATTTGCCAACACTGATTTTACTTGATAAGCAAATTGACGGAGCATCTTATTTGCGCGCTCATTGGAATGCGCAAGCGGATGACTTAAATTGGAAAATAATTGATGAAGAAATTGATGTTCCAATTGATACAAGAGGTATCCATATTATATCACATGCTCGACCTGGTCAATTATTTATTAATGAGCAATGGATGAATAGTAAACAGATTGCTAATTTTCTGATAGAAAAAGGATTATCTGTGTCCAAAGAGCAGTATTTATTGATCTACGGATGCGAATTTGCTAAAGGGGCAAATGGAAAACGAGCCTTACATGAATTAAAATCACTTTTAGGTGGTATTAAGATTGCAGCCTCTGATGATATTACAGGAAAAGATGGGGATTGGGACTTAGAAGTGGGAGATCATCTTCCAGTTTTGGCAATACCAAATTATCCTTATAATCTACAGACAGGCGATGGGACTCCTAGCTGGAAAGCCGCACTAGAGGGGGACGAGCAAGCTACTGTACATCTTGCTCTTTTCAATGGGAATGATGTGGAAAGCGATATTCACACTTACAATGCAGAGGCAGATTCTCGGCTGTATTTTGCTGTAAAAGAAGGAGATGATGTTTACTTAGGTTTGAATTGTAGAGGAAATAATGGTGATTTTGATTTCCAAGTTCGAGGTCCAGTTGCAGGTGGTATTGCTGCTGATCCTTTAAATTCTACAGGAATGGAATCTATTGTTTTTGGTCCTAGCCTCGCAATAGGTGACGGTACTGGCTTGACGGACTCAGGTAATGGATATGTCACAGATGAAGCAGAAGCCTGTAATGGTGTTAATCAGATAACTGGTGGTACTACTGGTTATGATGGCTTACAAATTGTAGATGATGCGAGTGCAGGATATTACTATATAGAATTTGAAAAACTGGCAAATAATGATTTAACTGCTTGTATTTTTGATGTGAGTGTAGCGAACAGTGCAGGTGTCGTACGAACGGGAAGACTATTTTCTTATCGTTGGTCATTGTATAACCGTGGCACGGGAGGTGCGGGTTTCTCTGTTACGGATTTAGACTTTTACAGCTATCATACTAGAGATAGCACGGTATCATTCTTTCAAATGGATAACGTAGTGCCTGGTGGCTTTCAAGTAGCCGTGACTGACCACGGCTTGGCCGACAATGGAAATCTAGCAGTAGATAGAAAGTCTGTTCCCTATTCGACTACTGCTAATGATGAAGTTCCTGGAGATTTCCCTATTTTCTTTTCCGAACCAGACGAGTGTTTTTTTCCGCTATTGATGTCCCAACCAAATGTAGTCGCATCTCCTATTTTTTGTGATAATACAACTTCTACGGTAGACGTTGCTTTAAACCGTTCTGGTTCAGCACTTGTCTATTTGGATTTTAATGACAATGGTAGCTATGAAGATGGGACGGATGTTATCATAGGAGATCAAATCTTTACAGAAGGAACTACGTCTTTACCTTGGGATGGAAATGACGCTAGTGGAACAGATGTTGCAGATGGTACAAAAATCCCAGTGATCATTGTGTTTAGATTAGGGGAAACACATATTCCATTGGGAGATTTTGAAGCTAATCCTAGAGGCTTTTCAGGAGACTTGATTAAACCAACTAGCCAAGCCTCTAATCTTAGCTTTTTCTGGGATCATTCTTGTTTACCAGACTTAACGACTACTGATCCAGGTGATTTCGGTAGTCTTCAAAATCTAACTGCTGGCTGTACTACGGACATGTGTAATACTTGGGATCCGGGAACAAACTATCCTGCCTCTGATGCCAATCAAGCTTGGGTGAATACTTGGTTTGCAAATACCTTAATTTTTGAAGATGAAATCATGGTAATGAATGACTGTAATGAGTGTATAACCTTAGTAGTGGAAGCTTCCTCTGACAATTGCGAGATCAATTCAGCTCAAGTAGAAGTTTTCATCTTAGGCGGTACGGGGCAATATACCGTAACAGGCTTTCCTTCCGCCCCTATTACAATGGGAGTCGAAGGTCAAAGTGGTGCTTTTGCAGAAGTATCAACGGGTATCTTTATGCCAGGTACTTATACTTTTATTGCTACGGATTCTGAGAATTGTGGTGATACTACCGATGTGTTTATAGGAGAAGATTGCGCACTTCCCGTAGAGTTGACTTATTTTGATGCTAAGGAACAAAATTGTAATATTTTATTGAGTTGGAGAACAGAAAGTGAGTTCAATAACAGTCATTTTGAATTGGAGTATAGCTCAAACGGAAAGGAATTTATACCAATTTCTAAAATTAAAGGAGCAGGTACGAGTCTTACTCCTAAAGAGTATGCTTATGACCATTCATCCATTGCCAATGTTAATTATTATCGTTTAAAACAAGTAGATGTCGATGGCTCGTATGAATATTACGAAACCATAGCGGTCACTTCCTCTTGTAAACCATCGACTCCCTTAAATGTATATCCTAATCCAGTATCATCTAATCAGATACTTTATTTTGATATTGATGATGAAACAGCTTTCATCAAGATGATAGATACACAAGGAAAAGTTGTAAGGACAATCAATCTTAACGGTCAAATATCGAACACCATAGGCATGAATATTTCTGATTTGAGCGCAGGTCATTACACAATAGTTGACGCCTCTGGAAATACAAGCCGTTTTGTAGTTACTAGATAGATTTTACTGTACCTTGGATGTTTCAACAATCATCCCTAGATCGTCTAAGTCTATGATTTGAATGCTATACGCTCCTCATCTCAGCAGGAGTGTATGGCATCACAGTTTCAATTGTCTGCGCCTAGCTGAAACTGCGACGATCTAAGTCATTATTCGCTTTAATGCTCCAGTACTGATATTGAATATTTTCACTATTGTAGATACAACAATTGAACAAAAAAAGAAAAACAATAAGTGATTAAACTGTAACTACGAATTAAAATATGACGCAAGTATTTTTTTTCATAAAAATTTAAGCTTAATTTTCTACTTCCCTAGAATTCTTTGAATTTCCTCTCTTTCTAGCCCAGACACCTTTGCAATTTGAGTAACTCCTTGCCCTAGAGCATGCAATTGTTGAACGAGTTGCTTCACGCGTTGTTTTTCTTCTTTTGCCCTTTGCTCTGCTTCTTCTTTTTCCCGTTCTGCTCTTTCTACTTGCTCTTTGATGTCTTGAATGATTTCTGCTTGCTTATTGAATTCATTAATTACTTCATCTTCCATATCCATATCTTCTTCTATATCAGGAGATTGCAGTGCTTTGTTGAGGCGTCTAATGACGGTGTGATAAGAATTAGGATAATCCTCTTCATTCAAGGCTAAAACATGCCCCTTTGTATCTACTTGCAAAGACTGATCAAAGATGCTCAAAAATCGCTCCAGCTCTGTGCGACGACGATCTGTGAGGTAAGGAATTTGAATGACCATAGCATCATGTGTAAGGGCTTCAATGAAAGGATGTTTTTCTTGAATGATTTCCTCTGTGGCGAGGTCTATATAATTTCTCGCTACTTTTATCACAGGTGCTTTTTTTTCGCTGAAAGCATCTCCCAAAATGTAGATCGGATAAATGGGAAGGGCATTTTCTTTTTTGTCTTTATTTTCTGGATTTTGATATTGCTTCCCCAAATAGCGTCTAAAGCGCATGGTTTGGTAATAAAATTTGGCTTTTTGCAACTCAATCAAAATCAATTTTTCTTTTCCATTTGCTTGCTTGATGCGCGCACTGAAATCCATTCGGATAACGGTGATGCTATCTCCTGATCCAATTTTTCTGCTGTGTGAGGTAGGCTGAAAAATCAGTTCTTCAATCTCCTCTCCAATGATGGTGGACAACAGCAGTTTCGCCACTTCATTGTCTTCCATGAGATAGCGAAATACAACATCGTAAATAGGATTCGCAATTTTTATTCTTGTTTCCATAAGCTTAGAATAAGCTTTTGAGCATAGATTGTCAAGACTTAAGGTATATTATTCTGAATAATAGTCTCCGATGTTTTGCGGCTCGGGTTTGCCTAATTTGCCCACTGACTTAGCAACTAAAGTAGAAACTGTTGCATCGCCCGTCACATTAATCACAGTACGCAACATGTCCAGCGGACGATCGACTGCCAAAACTAAGGCAATCCCAATCGGTAGTTTATCCGCAGGAAAATCTATGCTTTGAAGTACGATGACTAGCATAATCAACCCTGCCCCAGGCACAGCAGCTGAACCAATAGAAGCCAACAATGCTGTCAAAACGATCACCAATTGATCCGATAATTCCAGATTATGACCCAAAGCAAAAGAAATGAAAACTGCTGCTACTGCTTGATACAAACTCGTCCCATCCATATTGATTGTCGCGCCTACGGGTAGCACAAAACTACTTACTTCCTCGTCCACGCCAACGTGTTCTGTTACGCGCTCCATCGTGACCGGTAAAGTAGCCGCACTACTACTCGTTGAAAAGGCAAGCAACTGAGCGGGACTGATTTTATTGAGAAACCAAAACGGATTTTTTCCACCAAAAAACCAGACCGCTAAACTATAGACGACCACCATGAGTGCTAGACCAATGATAACTGTAATCATATAAATACCCAAGGCATTCAAAATCTCTGCGTTGGGTGCATTGACGACCACATTTGCCAGCAATGCAAACACCGCATAAGGAGCGGTGAGCATAATTAAATCCACCATTTTTAGGATGATGTCGTACAAACCGTCAAATATTCCACTGATTTGTTCTGCCTTTTTTGGATCAATGAGTAGGAGGCAAATTCCAAAAAGAATACTGAAAAAGATCACTTTAAGCATGCTCCCATTGTCCGAAAAAGCACCAAAAACGTTAGTCGGAACAATATCGACTAGAGCTTGCAGCGGTCCAGCATCTTGTTGTTTACCTGCATTGGCTATTGCCGTTTGTGCGCCTTCACTATCTGTTTGCATGAGCAAGGCGTCTAGTGTTTCTTGCGAAATGCCTTCTCCTGGACGAACAAGATTCACTAATGTCAATCCCAATGTAATGGCAATGACCGTCGTCAAAATATAGATGGCAATCGTTCTCCCGCCAATGGTAGAAAATTTGGAAATATCCTTTAGATCAGAGACCCCTTTGATCAAAGACACCAAAATAATTGGAATAGCAATCATCTTGAGGAGATTGATAAATATCGTCCCAAAAGGCGCGATCCAATCCTGAATAAATTGCTTTCCCTTAGAGGGCGGATTTATATTTTTTTTGCGTGCATTGATCTCTTCCTGAACTAGAGCAAGTTGTTCTTCGGTTTGACTTTTTTTGGCAGCAATCAGTGCTAAATCAGCTTCGTCTGCCTCCAGAATTTGTCCACCAATTGCTTTAAGTTGATCTTCCAAACGCTGCCGATCTTGCTTCAAAACCACCAATTCTTGCTGACTTTTTTTAGAAAGTACTTGTGCCGCCGAATCTGCTTCCCCTATGCCGCCAGCCAAAAAGCCAACTATGACGCCCAAAGCCATTCCGATCAAAATTTGCCAATGCAGTGCGATTTTTTTCATGTTTATGTTGTGTATGAGTGAGGAAGAACGGTTGATTTATTTACCAAATTTTCGCTCTTGGAATAATAGCAAGCGAATGTATATAAACTTGAAGGAGAATGATGTATTTTTTGACTTACATCGTTTTTGAACACAATCATTGATTATATAAAATAATAGATAAAGGCTTTACTTTCCGTTTTCTTTTATCCAAACAGGTTTGAAATTAGAAGCGTGTTCTTTACCTATTATGTCTCTATATAATTCTGGCCTTCGAGCATTCATGTATCTAAATCCTCCAGCCAGTGAAATTTTTTCTTTAGTAAGAGTAGCAATTGTAATTTCATCTTCAAAAGACTTTATTTCACTTTGGACTTCTCCGTAAGGGTCTATAATCATCGAATTCCCATTCTTTAAATGTTCACCATCATATCCTATTGGGTTTGTGAAAGCGTAATATACTCCATTATCATACGCCCGTGCAGGTAACCACCGCATTAACCACCTTCTCCCTTTGGGCCCATCAAATTCTAATCTTAAAGATACAGGGTCTATTTTTCTATTTTGCCAAAATTTGTCATCTACATAATCTCTTCCTGGCATCGCAGAAGGAGTACAACCTGTAACGTGTGGAGCAAAAATCAATTCGGCTCCCATTAGAGTTGTTGCTCTTACATTCTCAATGATATTATTATCATAACAAATCAAAATTCCACATTTCCAACCCATCAAATCAAAGACTTTATAGTTACTTCCCCCTGTCATATATTTATTAATAAAGGGATGAAGTTTTCTAAATTTAGCTATAACCTTCCCTTGATACACGCAAACATAAGTATTGTATATTTTATCATTTTCTTTTTCTACTAATCCAGCTAGCACAGCTATATTATTTTCATTTGAGACTCTTATCAGTTGTTTAATACTCTTTCCGTTTGGTACTTCTTCTGCTAAATCAGCAATTTCTTTTTTATTCAAATCTTTTGTAAATGTGTAAGCAGTAATGGACATTTCATGGAAGCTAATTACATCGGCCCCTTTTTTCTTTGCTTGTTTCGTCAAATTTTCGATTACAGATAAATTGTATTTCTTATTCCCATCCTTTGGCTCAAATTGAGCAACTGCTAGGTTCATATTTTCAAATATTTTTGTTTTTTGCTCACGTCTAATATCTTATCATCACAACACCACCGTATTCAATTCCTCCGCCAATACATTCCTTACATCCATTAGTTTCTGCTGAATTTGTAGCAGATGTATTAATTCTTCTACATCTTTTTCGGTTTTCAGTTTCTCTTGATTCTCTTTGCACATACGCGTTATCTTGCGCAACTTAAACCGCTTTAAAGATTGTATGCTATCTCTAGTGAAATTTTCTTCTGGTATTTTTTGCGTCCGTAAAAAGATTTCTCTTTCATCCCAACCAGGACTGTATTCGTGGGGCGAACTCATTAAATTTAAAGACAGTTTACGGATGTCTTCTGATTCGTGGTTCAAGAAAAAATTGTGATTGACAGGACGTTCATTAATCAATTCATTGAAGGCTGCATCTATCGTTTTTTTGTAGAGGGCATTGTCAAATTGATCCAGTATATCCTCTAAATTACTCAATATATATTCCGCCACACTCAGTTGTTCTTCTTCATCAAATATATGATGACCCAAAGTCACTATAATCCTTACGATGTCTTGCTCCTGAAATTCATCACCACTTTGAGATTTACTATCCGAAGGCGCAATTTCACCACCACTTGCTTCTTCATCAGAAACGGGTCTCAGGACAGAAGCAGGTCTTCGAGCATCTACTTCTCTTTTGATCTTTTGCCGCTTTGCCCTGCCGCCCATCGCTCTATTCACTTCCGCCACCAGCAGTTTTTCTTCTATTTCCATCAAGCCCGCGCATTCTTTCACATAAAGCGAACGCTTGATCGGATCGGGAATGCGCGCAATGCTACTGACAATATCTTTAATTAATAGAGTCTTTTTAATGGGATCGCCTGCTGCTTCTTCAATCAATAAACTGGTCTTGAAAAAGATGAAATCTTGCGCTTTTTCTTTGATAAATTCTCTAAAAGCGGTCGAACCCAGATTTTGCACATAAGAATCGGGATCTTCGCCTTCTGGCAACAAAACGACCTTCACATTCATGTCTTGCTCCAAAACCAAATCCAATCCACGCAATGCCGCTTTGATGCCCGCCGCATCGCCATCGTATAGGATTTTGATGTTAGGGCTGTATCTTTTGATCAAATTGATTTGCCCAACCGTCAGAGAAGTACCCGAAGAAGCTACCACATTTTCGATGCCCGCTTGATGCAGTGAAATGACATCTGTATAGCCTTCCACTAGGATACATTCGTCTTGCTTTCGGATCGCTTGTTTTGCAAAATAAGCACCGTACAGCACTTTGCTTTTGACGTAGATTTCGGTTTCGGGTGAATTGATGTATTTAGGAATTTTCTTATCTTTTTTCAGGGTTCTTCCAGCGAAGGCGATTGGCTTACCCGAAAGATTATGGATGGTGAACATGACCCGATCTCGAAAAAAATCGCTATCGAATTTAGTCGTCAATCCTAATTGACGCAACAACTCAATGTTGTAACCTTCACTTACTGCTTTACTGGTCAAGGCATCTTTTTGAGCGACTGCGTAGCCCAAACCAAATTTTTCTACGGTCGTTTCTCGAAAGCCTCTTTCCTTGAAATAGCTCAAGCCTACGCTTTTTCCAATTGCTGTTTGTAGCTGCTCTTTGTAGAATCTTTCCGCAAACTGATTGACGATGTACAAGCTATCTTGGTGCATGATCGCTTGCCGAGCTTCTGGCGACAATTCCTTTTCTACAATTTCAATATTATATTTTTTGGCTAGATAGCGCAGTGCTTCTGGAAAAGTAAAATTTTCGTGATCCATCAAAAACTGCACGGGCGGGCCACCTTTGCCACAACCAAAGCATTTGCAAATATTTTTGGTGGGAGAAACGGTAAAAGAAGGCGTTTTTTCATTGTGAAAAGGACATAAACCGATCAAATTCACCCCTCGGCGTTTGAGATTGACAAAATCGCCAACCACTTCTTCAATTTTTGCCGTTTCTAAAATCTCCTGAACTGTTGTTTGTGGAATCAAAAATGAATAAATTTTTTTTTGTGAAAATGCAAATTCAAAGATACAATTATTTGAAATAGCATTTTAGACGATCAAAACACAAAGCATATTTTAAGATTTAAAGCGGTAATTTTGTTACATCTATATCAGGCTATTCTGCTGTGTAATGGCGTTAAGAAATATTTATAACTTATTAAAAAAAATCAATGCAAAAATATAAAGAACTGACTATCAGTTTTTTAAAAATGACACAATGTTAAATTTTGATTTCAAAATTTTTTTTATATTTGTGACACTATTTTTTGTGTTACTTGAGAGGATATATTAGTCCCAAGAATGAAATTAAAAAGCGATGATTCGTTTAGTTCTTTGAAAATCTAAGAAGATTACATTTTGAAATACTTGAGAAGCTAAGCAACCCCTGCCTATTACAAATAAGCGAGCAAATTCCCCAATTACCAAAGATTTAATGGGTGTTCTCATAGTGTGTGAACTGCCCTGTGAATTGTTCACAGGGTAGCTTTCTTTAAAAAACCATAAAATATAATGGGTGTTTTTATAGTGTGTATATATAAGTTATCCCGCCTTTTGTGCGGGATAATTTTTTCTTTCAAAAGCAGTCATCAAGACATAATGGGTGTTTTCATAGTGTGTCAATTATCCCGCCATAGCGCGGGATAATTTTTCTTAGATAAAAGAAAATACATGAATAAATACTTCTACCTAATTATTTGGGTAGCAAACTTGTGTAAAGTGTTCATTATAAACAATTTAAACAAATAAACAGCTTAAACAAATAGGTAGAAGTACTTAAGTTGTAGAAGCGAAAAAATTGGATACTTACATTAAAAATCGTAATAATGATTATTAATTGCAGTGAGTATGCCAAACTGAAAATAATGCGTTTTATCTGCTTTCAAAGTAGTAGTTTCCACTTCGGGCATCAAAGAACGATAGGTATAAGAAAATTCCAGTCGCCAATTGGTGTTTGGATTGACAATGTAGCCCGCTTTTAAATTGCTAAAGAATAGATTGGTTCTATTGCCTTGCAAAAACTCATTCCCAAAATTCTGTTCACGTTCATCGGAACTAATATAAAGATCGCTTCCCCAATTGGAGTCTTCAAAATCCCTTCCTTGAACGGAGAAAATGAAATGTCCTTCCACGAAATAGCGATTTTTCATGTAGCGAACAATATTAACAGATTCCACGAAATTTGCGCCGAAAGGATGAGCAAGTGCTTCGTTATAATGCGCATAGTTTTGAGAAGCCGTTCGATGGGTATAAGTATAAGGACGCGTAGTGTTAAATTCGCATTGAATCATTAAACCCTCAATAAAAGTATTATAGGATTTAAAACCCAATTGAATACCAAATTTATTTGCCCACCAGCCTTCTCCACCAAAGAGATTTTCAAATAAAAGTTCATCCAATATTCCTTGCGCATAGATGTACATATTATTGGTAGCTTGGTATTTCAGCGCACCTCCAACAAGGGCATTTCCGCCACGCGAGCCCACCGCAAACTCAATTGGGCGATACAAAATAAATGGGTTCAGATAATTAATATCATAGCCTCTCGTGCCGCTAGTGTCTTGATAAACAATGGATTCGAAGAGCGACAAATTCAGTCTAGGCGTCACTTCGGCGGATAGATAATGCGAAGTGACGTATTTTCGACCAAAAATATTGTTGGGTGTTAAAATGTTGATGTCGTTCATTTGGGTAAATAAATTGACGTATTTGATTTTCCAAAAAGAGGTCATCATTCTCAGATAGGGATAGTTGAAACTATTGTCAGAAAGCAAAAGAGAACGATAGCCGTCTCCGAAAAAATGCTTACCATAACCAAAACGCAGATTCAAAAACTTGCTGGCTTGAAAGTCAAAATAGCCATTCACGTAGGCGAAATCTTCAGTTTGTTTGTCTCTCTTTGGGATGCCTTGACCAGGAACGACTCGATTGTTTTCAATAAATTGGTCAATGTAAGTTGGGAAACGATGCAGATTCTCATAAAAATCAGAATAAATCATAAATTTTTCTCCCAAAACTGCGCCAACTTGCAAGCCTCTTGTATTGTGAAAGAGCAATTCGTCGCTTCCATCTTCTCTCCCTAAACTCAGATCAAACAAAGGATTGAACATGAATTGAAAATCTTTTCCTTTCACATTCGCCATATTTTCATTGAGTAACTTTCTACCCAACCAAGTTTGAGTAAATTGATTATTAATAGTGTAGGTTTGTTGAATAGAATCCACGGTTGCTCTTGCTTCAAATGGATTGAAAGGCTGAATCGCACTATGAGATCGGTTGGCAAGCGGCTGTGCAAAATAGTCTTTGAAGGCGTGATTGAGCGGAATACTAGTCAGTTGTGCTTTCCCGCTACATGTGAGCATTAGACTGAAAGTAAAAATGACATATTTTACCAATATGTCATTTCTAAATAGGCATGCTTTTTGATTTGCTTGTCTCATCAATAGGACTTTTTTGTTGATAGGTATCCAATGAATTTGAATTATCCGATACCTACTTTACTTAGGTCAATTTTAGCTATTGGCTGCTGACTAATCAAAAGCTCTTAACCTAATCAGCAGGAGGTCTTTTTGAAAGACCGCAAAGATACCAATTATATTTTACATATCCATAAACCAAAGGCTAACAGCCAATAGCTAAAGGCTAAGAGCATGTTTGGAGCAGGATTGAACTGTAAATCAGTAGTTTGTGGTTCACGCCTGAGGCAGAGACGGTCTGGCGAAGAAAATAATAGCGACTTTATCAGCCTGAGGCAGACATGGTCGGGATAAACGAGCGATTATTTTCAAAGTCAGGTTCATAAAATGTTGGTTATCAGAACGATAAAATCCAAACAAGCTCTAAAGCTTACTCCACTATAAATTTCCCATTCATCAAACCATAATGACCTGGAAAACTACAGATGAAATCGTAAACCCCTTTTTTAGGTGCATCAAAAGTAACCGATGTACTTTCGCCGCCACCAATCATTTCTGTGTAAGCGATAATATTTTCAGTATCTTCTGGAATGTATTCATTTTCGTAGGCAGCCGTTGCCTTTCCCGCAAACTCAGTGACATCCGTATATTGCTTCAACAAAACAAAATTGTGTCCCATCATCTTCTCTTCCATCTGCCCCGTATGCGTCAAATTAACTGTAACGCTTTGTCCTTCTTTCACTTTGATGAGCTTGGTATCGTATTTCATTTCATCTCCCGCCTTGAGCTCTACAGTGATTTTTTCTCCACCGCTAGCAGCTTTTGGTTGTTCTTTTTTGGGTTGTGGCTTAAGTTCATCGCTAGTGTCTGCACTACTGCTACTGCTATCCGTTCCGCCTCCACAGCTAGCAATTAAAAATCCAAGTAGTGTAATATAAAGTAGTTGTTTCATAAAATATTTGATTTAATATCTCTTCAGAGAGATCGAATTTTAACCTAATACAAAGTAAACTAATTATTATAGAAAATGGCAATTTAAGAGCTGTCAAAAAAGATTAAAATTACTCAGGAAATAGTGGCAGTGCGCAGAGCAAAGCGATCAAAGAAAGGCATCACTTTAGTTTCAAGCTAGCCTACAGTAGCAGATAGCTGGTATCGGATTGCTTTTTCATTTGATTTGAGTTTTTGGTTTTTTGAGGTATTTTACGAAGCAATAGCCCCTTTTCAGACAATAGGATCCCAACCTGGTTCGTAGCTTCTTCCCCAATGTTTCATAGCTTCTTTGTCGCCTACGATGTGTCCATTTCTTTGATCGATATCCAAAGCACGCCCCGTGAACCAAGAGATGTTCGCCAATTGGCAAAGGAGTACACTTTTGTGTCCTTCTGCAATCGGGCTGCTGGTGGGTTTGCCGTCCTTGATACCCGTGACTAGATTCATAATGTGAATCGTATCCAAATCGGCATCTGGACTGGTGGCATTGGTGCTGTCTTTGGGTGCTTCGTATTTTTCTTCTTTCAGCAGCGTATTTTTGTTATCATTAGCATAGATTTTATAACCATTGCCAATGATTTCCATGCTGCCTTTTTCTCCGTAGAACATATTGCCGCGACCCGCTCCTCTCACGGGTGTTCGATTGCAACTGCGTCCTTCCCAACTAAAAGCTTTGCCGCCCTCAAACTCGTAATTGGCGGTCATGGTATCTGGAAATTCCCAATCATCTTGGTAATGATAGCGTCCACCTATGGCGACGACTTTTGTTGGATAATCCACATTCAAGCCCCAACGCATCACATCTATTTCATGTGTGCCATTGTTCAGTGCTTCGCCCGTTCCCCAACGCCTAAACCAATGCCAATTGTAAGGATGAATGTTGTCGCGATAAGGCGTTCGAGGCGCAGGTCCTTGCCAAAGTTCATAGTCCAAGCCTTCTGGAATGGCCGCTGGCTTTCCAAAACCAATAGAACTTCGGTTGTTGCTGTACCAGCCTTTTGCGTAGTACACTCTACCGATTTCCCCAGCATGTAGTGCTTGAATGGCTTCGATCACTTTGGGCCAAGAGCGGCGTTGATTGCCCATGTGGATAATGCGATTGTATTTATCCATCGCTTCGATGAGCAGCTCGCCTTCTCTAGGATTATGCCCGCAAGGTTTTTCTAAATAGACGTGCTTGCCCGCCTTCACTGCCATAATCGCACCAGGCGCATGCCAATGATCGGGCGTTGCCATGATAACGGCATCTATGTCTTTGTTTTCCAGCACTTTGCGGATGTCTTTTTCCCCTTTTGGCTTTTTGCCCTGTATTTTTGCAACTTCTGAAATGCACTTATCCATATAGGATTGTTGCACATCGCAGACGTAGGCAATTTCGGCATTTTTCATTTTCAAAGCGGCTTTCGCCAATGCCAAACCTCGACTCCTCACGCCCATCACAGCAAATACTATTTTTTCGTTTGGAGAACCATTTTTAAAAATGGCAAATGGCTGCACCGCAATGGCAGCACCAGTAGCGGCGGATGTTTTTAAGAAATTTCTTCTTTGCATATTATCGTTTTGTTTTGTTTACTGTTTAATGTAAAATAAGACTTGAAAAGTGAGCCGTTAGAAGTAAAACAGCACTTAATATCTTTTTCTCAAAGATGCGTATTTTTTGTGATTTTGGGAAAGTAAAAAGTAGTTCATGCAATTTTTGAGCCACAGAGGACAAAGAGAATACAAAGAGTTGCACTCTCACCATTTCAGTCTTGGCTTTTTTGGTTCTTTTTGTGCTAAGACAAAAAGAACATGTTATTGCCTGAAATCGTACAGCTAGATCACAAAAATTTTCAAAGAACCAAAAATCACAACGCATCAACTCTATTTAACTTTAGACCTCTGATGCTTAGCTAACATCGGAGGTCTGTATTGAAAGCTGCTTGACTGATACAATCGAGCTATTCGAAGGCTCATTTGTGTACTATTCCTTAGCTTGCACCTCCATTTAATACCCATATTTTTCCTTCCAAAACTGCTTCAAGCGTTGTCGTATTTTTTCCTCTGCTGGATTGGATTGCGGCTCGAAAAAGCTTGTTCCTTCCAGTGCTTCAGGCAAAAACTCTTGTGCGACGAAGTTCTGTTCAAAGTCGTGGGCGTATTTATAATTTTTTCCGTAGTCTAAGCTTTTCATCAGCTTCGTGGGCGCATTTCTGAGATGCAAGGGAACGCCCAAATCACCCGTTGCCTGTACTTGAGCTTGCGCTTTTTCTATGGCTAAATAGGCAGAATTACTTTTTGGGGAAGTAGCTAAATAGACGACTGCTTGAGAGAGAATGATGCGGGCTTCGGGCATTCCGATGGCTTGCACGGCTTGGAAACAAGTGGTCGCCATGAGTAGTGCGTTGGGATTGGCTAGTCCGATGTCTTCCGAAGCAACGATGACCAAACGTCTAGCAATAAATTTGACCTCTTCGCCACCCGCTAGCATGCGCGCCAACCAGTAAACCGCAGCATTCGGATCGCTTCCTCTGATAGATTTAATCAGCGCAGAAGCCATGTCGTAATGTTGTTCGCCGTCTTTGTCGTAAATTGCTAGATTTTGTTGAATTGCCTGCAAAACAACTTCGTCGGTGATGATGATTTTGGCTTGATCGGACAATTTATTGACCACCAATTCCAGCGCATTGTGCAGCTTTCTAGCATCACCACCCGAAACGCGCAGCAAAGCATCGTATTCTTGAATTTCAATGTTTTTCTTACTCAAAAAAACATCACTTTCAATAGCATGATCCAATATCTGAATCAATTGTGCTTTATCAAGTGGTTTCAAAATATAGACTTGCGCACGCGATAGCAAAGCAGGAATCACTTCAAAGGAAGGATTTTCGGTAGTTGCACCAATGAGTGTCACGACGCCTTTTTCTACTGCTCCTAAGAGGGCGTCTTGCTGCGATTTGCTGAAACGATGAATTTCATCTATGAATAAAATTGGATTAGGGCGAGAAAAAAGGTGTTGTTTTTTGGCTTTTTCGATAACTTCGCGGATGTCTTTCACGCCTGAATTGATCGCACTCAACTGAAAAAATGGACGATCCAATTCATTGGCAATGATACTAGCCAAAGTCGTTTTACCAACACCTGGTGGTCCCCATAGAACGAAGGAAGGAATTTGATTATTAGCGACAGATTGGCGAAGGATAGCACCTGTTCCAATCAGATGCTCCTGACCGACGTAATTTTCTAAACTTCTTGGGCGCATGCGCTCTGCTAATGGCTGCATATTTTAGAAATTTTTGTGGTGGGCAAAGATAGTTGTAGATCGTTAAAAGACTGAGAGCTTGTTTAGAAATTAATAATTGGTCTGCAAAGGGCTCTTTTTTCTTCTTTCTGCGTTGGAAAACTGCTCATCAGCCCGAGGCAGACAGGCTTATCCAGACCGTATTTGCCTCACCGTGTCCGCCTTACCATGTCCGCCTCAGGCGTGAGGCGTGAGGCTGATAAACTCGCATTTTTTGCCTTGAATGAGAAAAAATAGCTTATTTTCGACTCAAAGATCAAAATCCAAACAAGCTTTTATAAATATGAAATCAAAATACTTTCAAGACCATTTAATCGGTAATGTCTGTTTTGGATGCGGCAGAGACAATGAATTGGGCTTACAAATTAGTAGTTTTTGGGAAGGAAAAGAAGCCGTCTGTTATTGGCAATCCGAAGAAAAATACCAAGGCTGGAAAGGTATCATGAACGGCGGTATTCTTGCGACGCTGATTGATTGTCATTGCATGAATACAGCTATGGCGGCGGCTTACGCTGCTGAAAATAGGAATTTGGATAGCGAACCCATTTATCGTTACGCAACGGGAACAATTACGGTCAAATATTTGCGCCCGACGCCCAATGATGTATCCGTAGAATTGCGGGCGCGAGTAGAGGAAATAAAAGGTAGAAAAGTGATTTTGAACTGCATCGTTAAATCGAGCGACATAGTGACTGCGGAGGCAAAAGTGATCGCTATCAGGGTCTATGATAGTAGCGAGGTAAAAAAGGGAGCTTTTGGTGGGTAGCGAAAAAGGAGTACCACCAACTCATGCTTGGGGCGTGAACCGCAAACTACTGATTTACAGTTCAATCCTGCTCCAAATATGCTCTAAATGTTCGTCATTGTAGAAATCCTTAAATTGATGACACTCAGCAAGAAATCACTGCACATTATTCTTTCATCCTGCTCACCCGTTCGATTGCCTGCTCTAATACCTCTACTTTCCCACAGAGTGAAGCTCGAATGTACTGTTCTCCATTTGTCCCAAAAATGCCGCCAGGTGTAATGAAAACATTGGCTTTGTAAAGTATTTCATCCGTCAGTTCGTAGCTATCTTTATAAGATTTAGGCACTTTCGCCCAGACGAATAATCCAACCTGCGACTTACTATAATCACAGCCCAGTATGTCTAATAGTTCATAGACTTTTTGGCGTCTTTGCGCGTAAGTTTTATTCAAATCCGCATACCAAGAGTCAGGTAGTTGCAAAGCCTTTGCGGCGGCGAGTTGAACGGGCTTGTACATACCAGAATCCATATTACTTTTGAAGCGTAAAATAGTACTTAGGTATTCTGCCTTTCCTGCTAGCATCCCGACGCGCCAACCTGCCATATTGTGAGATTTGCTCAAAGAATTGAGCTCCAATGCAACCTCTTTCGCCCCTTCCACTTGCAACAGGCTCAATTGCTGATTATTGAGAATGAAACTGTATGGGTTATCGTTAACAATTAAGATATTGTACTTTTTAGCAAAGGCAATCAATACCTCAAAAAAAGCTAAATTCGCGGGTACGCCAGTGGGCATATTGGGATAGTTAATCCACATGATTTTAACTTTTGATAAATCACGTTTTGATAGTGTCTTTAAATCTGGTAACCATTGATTTTCTGCTTTCAAATCGTACTTGATCGTAGTTGCTCCCGTCAAATTCGCCACTGCTTGATAGGCGGGATAACCTGGATTCGGAATCAATACTTCATCTCCTGCCTCCAAGTAGGTCATAGATATGTGCATGATGCCTTCTTTTGATCCAATCAGCGGTAAGACTTCCTTTTCAGGATTTAATTCTACTTCAAAATATCGTTTGTACCAATCCGCAAAAGCGGTTCTAAGTTCTGCAAGCCCCGTATAGCTTTGGTAAGCGTGGGTATCTTTGAGATCGCTTTGTCGATGCAACTCTACGATCACTTCTTCTGCGGGTGGCAGATCAGGACTACCGATACCTAAATTTAGTACCTTTTTTCCTGCTGCGTTCATGTTGCGGATTTCTCGCAGCTTACTGGAGAAATAGTATTCTTGGACTTTGCCGAGACGATTGGCGGTGTTTAATAACATTGAAGTTTTTTTTCCAAACTATTAATAGTGGTTCAAGTTCAGTACTCGAAATGTTTTCCACGCTTATACATCCCCATCACCTTTAAGTCATAGGTGAGCGGACGAATGCCTTCAATGGCTTGTGTTAGGCTGACTTTCCCAACATTAATGAAATCGATGAAGATGCGGTATTCCCAAGGTTTTCCTAGAATGGGCGTAGATTGAATACTGGTCAAATTGATACCATAAGCAGAGAGGACAGATAAAACGCGATAAAGGCTACCCACTTCGTGATCGGTAGCAAAACAAATGCTTACTTTTTCTATTTCCTCTAGATTTTGTACTGTTGCTTCTCGCTCCAATACCCAAAATCTGGTGTAGTTTTGTTTGTTGGTTTCTATGCTAGATCTAATGATTTCTAAGTCGTATAATTCGGCGGCTAGAGTACTAGCAATTGCTCCCGTTTGTTTCCAATAATGTTTGCGTATTGCTTTGGCACTCAGCGCAGTATCTGCGGATTCGATCAACTTGATTTGTGGATATTGTCGAAAAAAGTCACGGCATTGAGCAATTGCCATGTAATGAGAATGGACTTCCTTCAAATCTTCCAGTCGCACACCTGGGAGCACCATTAGGTTTTGTTTGATCCGCAAGTAAATCTCACCTGTAATATTTAACTGGGACTGGCGCAAGAGATCATAGTTATACGTCAAACTTCCCGCCACGGAGTTTTCGATCGCCATTAGTGCATACTCCGCTTGGTCAGGCTGTTCGGTCACCTTTACCAATTCATCGAAATCATTAGCTGGCACTATGTCAATAGATACATCTTGGAAGTAAAGTTCCGCTGCAATCTGATGAAATGCACCTTTGTAGCCCTGTATGACGACCCGTTTTGACTTACGATCTTTTGCTTCTTTTGGGATTTCCTCTGTCGGTGAAGTATTCATTGTATTTACTTGTGTTGGCGACTTTATTTAGTTCGGGACTACGAGAAACATTAATTACTGTTAATTAAATTCGATGCTCCTTCTTTTTCAATCTTGCAAAAAGTTATCCAGTGACTCGAAGTTACTAGATAACAGAAGAGATTTGATGGCAAAAAAAAAGCCCCACTCAAGCGGGACTTATTGAAAGTAAATGCTGATTCATGAATCAAATGGACTACTTTTTCATCCCGTTTAGTAGAGAACTTCCAAAAAAATAAAAGTAAAAATAGAATCTATTTATCATTGATAGCATTATCTTTCCATCCATTTTGTGAATTTATATTTTTCTGCGGCGAATCTAAGAAGAAAATGAGTTTCATACAAACAGATGGATTTCTTCTTATTATTTAATTCCAGTTTCTAGGGCGAATCTTTTGAAAACGAAATTTAACTCAGGCGTGAGGCGTGAGGATGACACCCGACGATTTGTAAACAAGTAACACTTTGTGTCATTTGCAATTTGGTATTTTGCGTAAGATGAAATTTAATTCTGATTAAGTACCTGGACATAATTAATCGAATGCTAGATATGTCATATTTGACTTTGATAAGAAGCTGGTTATTAAACAATTATGAAGTTGTTCTCAAAAACCAAAATATGACATATCTTAAAAATAAATCTGCGTGACGACTTAAGTAGTCATGCAAAATTGATAGAGTAAGATATGTCATATTTTCATGTCTGAAAACCCCTGCTAGTCATTGACATTCAGATGTTTAGTAAAAGTAAATATGACATATCTAGTTTCTTAAAACAACGATTAAATTTGCACGAGTACTTAAGTACCTGGACATAATTAATCGAATGCTAGATATGTCATATTTGACTTTGATAAGAAGCTGGTTATTAAACAATTATGAAGTTGTTCTCAAAAACCAAAATATGACATATTTTAAAAATAAATCGGTTCTCTGAATTTTTTTGAGGAATTATCAAAATCGACCTAATTTCTTTTAGTGAAAAAAGTGCCAAAAAGGCGTTAAAAACAA
>JBCCRX010000047.1:0-24761 GCA_039201015.1 Bacteroidota bacterium
GTGGTTTTCCGCGCCTTCGGCGCGAAAATTCTTTTGGAGAGAGAGATGAATCGGCGGTTTTACCGCCGATTAATCTCTCTCTCTTGAAGTATGGGGATTATGTATATGGTTTCTGCTATAAATGTATTTTTTCAAAATCAATTTCAGCGAAACGACAGATTCAAATTAAATATAGATAAAACGATAAGATAAATGGAAAAAAGATCACCATTGATCAGAGAGGTACAAGAGTTAGAATATAATTCCATTCGTCCGCTTTTGGTCATTCCAGAATATGGTCGAAATGTACAAAAGCTCATTCGACACGGAAAGGAAATAGAAGATCAAGAAGAGCGGCAAAAATACATGGAGCGCATCGTAGATTTGATGTTACAAATGTCTCCCCAAAACAAAAATTTAGATGACTACAAAGATCGTCTTTGGCGACACGTCTTTCGAATTGGCGGATATGATTTGGAGGTGATGCCACCAAGTGGTACTAAGCCAAGTCCCGAAGACGAAAAGAAAAAGCCTGAAATGATTGGCTATATTACGGGACGTTCTCGTTTTAGGCACTACGGGCATAATGTCCAGATGCTTATCAAAAAGGCAAGAGAAATGGAAAAAGGACCGATTCGGGACGGCTTCGTAGAAGTGATCGGGAATTATATGAAAATGGCTTATAAGACTTGGAATAAAGAGCATTATGTGAGTGATGATACCATTATTCAAGACTTGGAAAGACTATCAGAAGGAGAATTGAAAATTACAGAAGATGCTTCTTTGGATACGCTTTCTAATGCCAATCGTCGCAAACGTCGTAGCAGTAGTTCGTCGAGCAGCCGCGACAGTAGAGGACGGAAAAGTGGTAAAGATAGCAATAAACGAGGTAGAAGACGTAAGTAATTATTAACTTGAAAGTCAATGTCAGGACGGAGCAGTCAGCGTTATTTTGTAACTGACAAATTAAAATAATCCAACAATCTATGTGGAAAGAAGAAGATAATCAATTGCAAGCCACATTCAAATTCAAAGATTTCAAAGCCGCTTTTGGCTTTATGACGGAAGTGGCTTTTCATGCGGAGACACAAGGACATCATCCCAATTGGAGTAACGTTTATAATACCGTAAACATCAATTTGAACACACACGATGCGGGCGATGCAGTCACTGAAAAAGACCATAAACTAGCGAAGGCGATTGATGAGGTGTATCAGAAATACGCTTAATTAAACGCCCAACTCTAATTGGTTCCGAATTAGATAATAGTATGCACCCTTAGCCGCAATGAGTTCGTGGTGTCGTCCTTGCTCCACGATTTCTCCTTTTTCTAATACTACAATATTATCCGCATTCATGACCGTGCTCAGTCGGTGTGCGACAATCACAACCGTTTTCCCGTAGAAAAAAGCCTCTAGATTTTCCATGATTAGCATTTCCTGATAAGCGTCCAGCGCATTAGTGGCTTCATCAAAAAGAATATATTCTGGATCTTTATAAACGGCGCGAGCAATCAAAATTCGCTGTTTTTGCCCTTGACTCAATCCCATGCCATCCTCTCCAATTCTGGTATTGTAGCCTAATGGAAGTCCATCCACGAAAGGCTGGATGTTCGCAACTCGGGCTGCTTTCAACAGTTTTTGCGTATTGATAATTTCATCTCCCAAGGCAATATTTCGAGCAATGGTATCTGAAAAAATAAATTCATCAGGCATCACTGCACCGACTTTGCTGCGCCATAATTTACTGTGAATATTGTGCAGACTAATTTCTCCCAAACGCAAGCTGCCACCAGTTGGGCGATAGAAATTGAGCAGGAGTTTTAGAATGGTGGTTTTGCCACTGCCACTCGTACCTACAATAGCCGTCGTTTTGCCTTTTGGAATGTGAATATTGATATTTTTGAGAATTTCCGTTGCATTAGGTCCACCGTAGCGAAAAGAAAGATTTTCGAGATGTAGATCGCCGTATTCAGGAATAATCGTTACTTTTTCTTCGATCTGTTCCTCGTCCTCTTGTGTATGAATCTCGTTCATGCGCTCCAAACTAATACGCGCATCTTGTGCATCTCGAATAAACTCCACGAACTTCACCAAAGGCGCATTCAATTGCCCTACAATATATTGAATAGCAACTAGTTGTCCTAAACTCATTTGATTATCTATCACTGCTTTTGCAGCAATGACCGTGATAAAAATATTTTTTCCTTCATTCAAAAAGGCAGCTCCTGTTCTCTGAATTTGATCAATTTTAAGATAATCTATACTCGCTCGAAAGAGTTGTGACTGTGTTCTTTCCCAAGCCCAACGCTTTTGTTTCTCTGCGTTGTGTAGCTTGATTTCTTTCATGCCCTTCACCAATTCGATCATGGTATTTTGGTTTTCTGCTACTTGTTGGAATCGGCGATAATCCAAATTTTTTCGCCATTTCAAAAAGAAAGTAATCCAAGCTACATAGAGGAAAGTAATCGCCGTATAAATCGTGAAAATGGTGCTGCTGTAGTACCAAAGCACAAAACCAAAAACGATGAAGGTGAAAATCGAAAAAACGGTCATCAGAGTTGTCGCAGAGAGAAAGCGTTCCACCCTTTCATTATCATAGATTCTTTGGAGAATATCCGAAATATACTTGCTATCAAAATACCGAATAGGTAGCCGCATCAGTTTCATTAAAAAAACAGAAACCATGCTGATGCTTGTACGCGAACCAATGTGCAATAATATCCACGAACGAATGGCTTCTACGGAAATATAGCTGACAAACAGTACTACTTGCGCAATCAGTACCATCAAGACAAAATTAAAATCCTGATCAAGTACACCATTGTCAATGATGGCTTGCATCAAAAATGGAAACAACAATTGGATAATACTCGTCAATACTAGACCGAGTAGCAATTGTCGAATCAGTTTTTTATAGCGACGAAAATAAGACCAAAGATAAACTAGCCCACCTCGATTGATTTCATCTTCTTCATTTCGCTTAAAGTCTGGCGTCACTTCAAACAGAAGCAAAATACCAGTCGGTGCTGTTCCGTTTTGCTCACCTGTCCAACCTGCTATAAATTCCTCCTTCGTCAAAGAAACCTTCCCATGTTCTGGGTCGGCGATCCAAACATAGCTTTTGGTCACTCGATAGACTACCACAAAATGCTGCTGATTCCAATAGGCAATGCAAGGTAATGGCACATGATCTACCAATTCTTCGTAGCTGGTATTGATCGCAAGCGTATGAAAACCAATGTGTTCTGCGGCATCACTGATAGAAGACAAAGAAACGCCTTCTCGATCTACGTAAGTCAATTCCCTCAAATATTCCAACGAATGATAGCGACCGTAATGACGGGCAATCATCCGAATGCAAGCCGCACCACAATCCATTGAATCATGTTGATGATAAAAAGGGAAGTCTGCCATTTAGTGTTGTTTAGCGGAAGCGCGCAGTGTGAAACTTTGTATTTACTATGGTGTTGAAGAATTGAAAATATAAAATTACGAAAATACGGATAAATCGCCTATATGAACAGGAAACTGCTGCTATTTATTGCCAATATCCTAGGTTGTTGTTTGCTTTGCGCACAATCAGTAGAGCAGGTCTTTCACTGGCAAAACGACTTTCCATTATCCGTTGATTATCAAGTCTTTTCAGAGCAGAATATGCAGTTTGTCGGTGGCACTTTCAGAACCAACTTTTCCAATACTACAGCAAGCCACGAATCGCTGGGCGGAAGCGATATTTTTCTGACGGCCATGAACGCATCAGGTGAAATTATTTGGTCGAAATCTGGAGGCAGCGAACGCAATGACTTGCTAGAAGCTATGGCTTATTTCGACCAATATATCTTTTCGACAGGGACTTATTGGATAGAAGCTCAATTTGATGATTTGAAATTAGAAACTAGCGGGAGTCCGCAGGGCATTTTCTTGCTTCAATACGACACTACTGGAAATCTTATCAAAGGCATCACACTCAATGGAAACGGCAATAAAGAAGTGCATGATTTGATTACGGATAAGGACGGAAATCTTTTACTCGCGGGCAGTTTTAGTGGGAATTTGGAAATTGGAGATACCATATTATCCGCAGCAGAAGAGCATTTCTTTTTGCTTAAGTTCGATGCTAGCATGAATTTGTTATGGGCGAAACAGGCAACAAAAGTAGCAGGACAAAGCAAAGGTATTGCCTTAGCGACCCTAGCCAATGAACAAATTATTTTGGCAGGTAATTTTCTGGGTACACTCATCGTAGGAGCGGACAGCTTGACTACCGACACTGAAGACGAAGATATTTTTTTATTGTCCTACACGGCTGCGGGCGAAAAATTGTGGCTGCGGGAAGCGGGTGGCGTTTTTCCGAGTTTTGTGCGCGATATGGTGGCTAGTGAAAATGAATTTTGGGTAGGTGGTAATTTCAGAGGACGCATCGAACTCGATGACAGCTTTTCCATTGAGTCACGAGGACTGAATGAAGACATATTTTTGCTGCAATACGATCGAAATGGCAACAATCTTTTCGCTACGCCACTGGGTGGTGCGGCGACCGAAAGCATAAGCAGTCTCTCTATACTAGAAGATCAAATTCTAATAGGAGGTTTTTTCTTAGACAACTTTGAAATGGACAATTTTCGAGTGGAAGGCGATGCCGATAGTTTTGACGGATTTGTGTTGAATTATGACACTAATAGCAAAAAAGTAGATGCCTTGAAAGCGCTACCCGCAGACGATAATTTATTCGTCAAAGATATTGCCTTTACCGCCAATCGCCAATTGAGCGTTATCGGCGATTTTATTGGTACAGCTAATTTAGATAACTTCACTTTCACTGCTAATACTTTCAATCCGTTCATTGCACATTTAAGCAATCAAAACACTGCCATTGAGCCTAGCCTTTCCACTTCCGTTATTCAAATCAAAACCAAGCAAAATTGGCTTAATATCATCAGCGATTTTTCAATCAAAAGCATTGAAATATACGATTTGGAAGGCAAATTATTAGCTCAAAATACAGGCAAATCTAAAATTTTGATAGCGCAATTGGCTAGCGGCATTTATGCAGTCAAAGTATTAGCTTCCACTGGTGTTTCGAGCAGTGCGCTTTTCTTTAAAGACTGATCGCTTTTCGCTCCTGTACACTTCGCTCATGTTGAAACTTTCTGCTTGAAGAGTTCAGCATGAAGACCCCAAAAAATCCACAAAGCTTGTGCTCCTCTGAATCCAAGTGCTACACTGACAAGCATGAAGTTTAAAAAATGTAAAAAAAGAATGCCTCTTCTTCCGAAAGATCGACCGTTCCGTTAAAGTTTGTATAACTTATTGTAACTTTTATTGCGTTGCCTATGTTAAAGTTGTAGATTTGTAGGAGATTTTTGAAGGACTACAAAATAAATGGATATGAAGCAATCGTTACTCTTGTTTTTTCTTTTGTTCACTTTTGGCTTTGCAAACGCGCAACTTGCATTGAGTAATGACTGCAATGATTGTCCAAGTCAGAAAGTCACCTATCAACGAACGGATATAAAGATTTATCCAAATCCTGCTACAGATTACATCGCTTTTCAAAATCCAGAAGGTCGTGTACAAGAAGTCGTGTTCTTCAATCTAGTAGGACGTGCCATCAGAAGGCTACCTGCTAGTTCTGGAAAAAACATGTACGATGTTACCGATTTGTCCAGAGGCATGTACCTCATTCAATTGGTAGATGTTAAAGGAAAAGTCATTACGACAAAACGGATAAACAAACGCTAAATTGGATTTATTTTTCTTCCTTTAGATATTCCAGGTAGTATTGTAAATCTCCATAAGTATTAATCAATTCCTCTATCTCGCCTAGCTTAATTTCATTTTGTCCCAAATAAGCAATCACTTTTGCTTTTTCCCAGCCTTTTTTTTGCACTTCTTCACACCACGCTAAAGCGGATTCAAAACTTTGATAAAGCCCGAACGAGTAGCAATAAAATTTTGTGTCTTCATTGTATTTAATCTGCGGATTTATTAAAGATTCAGGTAAGATAAGGGTGTCTAATTTGCTCTTTTTCAATTGAATACGATAGTAAGCTTGATCTAGCGAAATAGGGGTGACTTGTTGAGCTGCTTGCTCTTGCTGAAAGGCGACAAAGTCATCAAAAAAGAAACTTTCCTCTGTTCTTACTGCTTTTTTTTTCCATTCCAAAGTATAAACATCTTTACCGCCCTGTCCATTCCAGTGATTAGAAGTAAAATAGGCTTGTGTACCTGCTTCATTTAGGTTAAAGTCCAGTTCATCCGCATTGGAATTGATCGTCGTTCCCATATTTTCTGGTGCAGACCATGCTTTGCTCTCCCATTCAAATACACATCTAAGAATATCGTAGCCGCCTATGCTTTTTGTTGGATCATTGCTAGAAAAATAAAGACTTCTACCATCTTGATCTAAAAATGGACTTTTTTCGTCGTAAGCAGAATTAATAGTAGCCCCTAAATTTTTGGGCGTACTCCAAACATCCAATAATTTCCTGCTGTAAAAAAGATCGTAACCACCAAAACCTTCTAAGCGATCGCTAGCAAAAAGCAGAATGCTATCGCAGAAAAAATAAATTGAGTTGGGTTCGATGTAGTAAGGCATATCAATTGGTTGAGGTGCAACTTTAGCGAATGTATCAATAAAAAATAGGCTATCACGCTGAAAATAGATGCTCTGCCCATTGCAACCAAAGCCTAATAAATACTCATTTGCCGCTGTATTAATCGCTTGGTCCAATAATTTTGGAGGTTCTTCTCCTAGTACATAAATATCTACATTACTTCTACGATTGGAAGAGAAGTAAAACACCTCCTCATAATTTGGACTTGCTATTGGTAAATATTCATCGAATGTGGTATTAATTTGTTCGTCATTGTCCACTAGCGTAAAAGGAGCAATACGATGCGCCAATCGAATAGCCATACCGCATTGTCTCAGCTCTTGTTTAGCTTGTTTTCTTCTGCTCAAATTCAGCTTTTCTCGCTGTAGAAATTTTTTATAATAGCGAGCTGCTTCCCGATAATTTTCAATTAATTTTTGACGCCTAGCTTCGTAGAGATGATAGATCATTGCTTTGGAAGGAACGGATTGCGCATAATTATTTAGGTAAACCTCCATCTCATCAAAAGACTGTGTGTGGTAGCTACAAATTGCTAGTGGTAGCAGAACTTTGTTATCCTTTGGAAAAGCTTCTTGATAGCGAAGAAACGCAGTATGAGCTTCTTCGTATTGCTGGCTAGTTAAAAGTTGTAAACCCAACTGTCGGAAATATCTAGGATTGGTTTTCTGTGCTTTGATCGCTTCTGAGACGAACAATAGTATTAGCAAAAGAGCAATGAAAATCGGATGTCTTAACATGACATAATTAGGTTTAAGCAGTTGGAAAGTTTCGATTTGGCAGTTGAGCAGTGCGCTATTTGGTCCGCTAGTGGTTCAAGTCATAAGTAACTGACAATTATAAACCTTGCCGTTATTACGTTTAAGGCGATTTAAAAGTGTCAATTAATTCGGTCTAGTCGTACTAGAGCTCAGCCACTTGGCGGTCATTCCGCTAGTTATACTACATGATAGGATAAAAAAATTGGTGTTTCCGTCTATAAAAAACCGCTGGGCATACTTGTTGAGCGATTTCAGGAGCGTTACTGGGACTTATTTTGAGCATGGCTTAAGACTCCGTACACGCCTAATTAAAAATCAAAAATGTTTAGTAGTGTAGAAATAAATCATGATTTTACTAAGAAAATCCTTTTAGCTAAGATAAGTGAGTGATTTCAAAAAAAGAAACTATCATAGCAAATATTCGTATTAAGGACTAGCTCCAAATTTATAGTGAACTGCTATTTCCAATTGGTCGTATTGAAATGATACTTTGAGTAAACTTTTTTCTCTCCTCATCAAACAAGCCTACGCTCTCGCTAAAAAGTGATTTTGAAACGGCTAAGGAAAGTCTCATTTTTTTTGAACTCAGAATAAATAAAATGAACTCCCTGAGCATGAAGTCTTTTTATCAGTGCTATTTGAACATCGCTAATCGAGTCATAAAAATCCTCGTAGCTACCATTTTGTTAATACTTGCTTTCTCTATTGGAAGCAAAGCTTCTCACATCGTAGGTGGCGAAATTGGCTATCGCTGTCTAGGCGGTGGCAACTATGAAATCACCCTCAATGTCTATCGAGATTGCTTGAATGGTGCAATTGATGCCCAGTTCGATGATCCTGCTTTCATTGGTATTTTCAATGGACGAACGGGACAATTTTTGCAGCAATTGCAAGTACCTTTCATGCAAGACGACACCTTGACGGGAGAAGCCCAAAACAGATGCCTTACTTTTCCTTCTGATGTCTGTGTGCACACTTCGACCTACATTGATACGGTACAATTGCAAACCATAGCAGACGGTTACCAATTTGTCTATCAAAGGTGTTGCCGCAATATGACCATTCAAAACATCATAGAGCCACTCGCTACAGGCGCAACTTACGACATCACGCTCACCGAAGCAGCAATGTTGGGTTGCAATTCGACGCCTCGATTCAAAGAATGGCCACCCATCTTTGTCTGTGTGGATGAACCCATCTTCTACGATCACGGTGCGATAGATGCTGATGGTGATTCCTTGGTCTATCGCCTTTGTACGCCTTTCACAGGAGCCACTTTAGAAGAACCACGTCCGCGTGCGCCCTCCGAACCACCTTATAATACGCTTAATTGGGTACAACCCCTCTACAACTTAGACAATATTTTGGGAGCAACCGAAAATGCGGGAAGACCATTGCGCGTTGATCCTGATCGAGGCTTTCTGTTTGCGCGTCCGAGTTTGCAAGGACAATTTGTGGTGGGTGTTTGTGTGGAGGAATATCGAAATGGAGAACTGCTTTCGAGAACGCGTCGAGATTTTCAATACAATATCGGGCAATGTGTGGAAATCAATGCCGCTATTGGCGCACCCGAAGTGCAATGTGATGATTTGACGGTCGAGTTTGAAAGTCTAAGTGAAGAAGCGACGGAATTCATTTGGAAATTTGATCTCGATGATGCTAGTGCTACTTCTACCGAAGAAAATCCAAGCTATACTTATCCCGATACAGGAAGATATACCATACAACTGATTGTAGAGCCAGACGAAATTTGCTCCGATACTTTCACACACGAAATTTATTTACAGCAGAACTCTATCGCAGCGGATTTGCTGGTCGAAGCTTTCAACTGCGGCGATAGCACTGCGATCAGCCTTTTTGATGTATCCGAAGACAGCGTATCTTTCATTTCCGAACGATCTTGGCAATTGATGTACGCGGGTCAGACCTTTCTTTCGGATGATATTAGTCCAAGTTTCCTACTGCCTAATGATAACCTAACGGATACGGGAACGGTGCGTCTATTTGTCGAATCCTTTAATGGCTGTACCCAAATGATCGAAAAAGACTTTTTCACGGACAGTTCCAATCCGATCGAATTGATTGCTGATGAATTGACGCTCTGTCAAGGGGATAGTGTGCATCTGAATCCAATGGTGGATAGCCTGAATACTTTTAGATTTCGTTGGCGACCTGGCATTGGCATCAATGATGCGAGCAGTCCAAATCCCAAGGTGAGTCCGCCCGACACGACAACCTACACCGTTCGGGTTTTTCCTGCCAGTAGCATCTGTCAAGTAGAAAAAGAAGTGACCGTCAACGTCATTCCCACGCCAGAACTCTTTGACTTTAGGGCTGATCCCGACTGCTTCAATGGATTACGCATCAACTTTAGCTCCGAAATTATGGGCGCGGATTCCATACTGTGGAATTTTGGTGATAGTACCAATCTGAATGCTGTGGGTAGAGGACTTTCACCCGCCTACACCTATCCCGATACGGGAGCGTATCAAGTGCAGATTACCGTCTTTGGAGGAGCATGTATAGACACTTTAGTACAAAATATAGTGGTAGAAGGACAACAAGGAACGGCTAATTTTAGTATTGATGCGGGCAATGATATACAGACCTGTACCGATTCTGTGACCCTTTCTGCTCGTACGCGCAATGTAGCGCGCTATTTTTGGCTAGACGAAAATGATTCCATTATTGGAATGAATGAAAGCATTCGAGTAGCAGTAGCGGGAGCAGATTTATATCGAGTAAGGGCAGAAGATTTTTCGGGCTGCTTCATTATTGATAGCATTTCGGTGGTTGGCAATCGTCCTCAATTCAATAGTTCGGGCGATGTAGCAATCTGCGAAGGCGAAGATTTGAATGTTTTTGTGCAAAACCTAACACCCGAAATAGATAGCCTTTCCTACCAGTGGACATCCAATGATACGATCTTTTCGGGCGCAAATACGGGAATGCCCGTCTTGCCAAGCAGTCCAGGTGTGCGTGACTATAAAGTATTGATAATGAATGAATTTGGTTGTCAAGATTCCTTAGATTTGGAAGTAGCCATCATTAGAAATGATTTGGATATTGCTTTTGATGCCAATGTACAATGCGACGGTTCAACGGTCGAATTTATCAATCAAAGCAATGATTTGAGCTATCGCTATCGTTGGTTGCTCGGCGATTCTACCAATACATCCTTGGTGGGGGATAGCATTATCTTCAATTACGATCAAGACGGCAGCATTACGGCTTGCTTGACTTTAGATTACAATGTTTCTTGCAATGACACGATTTGCGAAGAATTGACGATTAGGAATGCTGCGATAACTGCCGATTTCTCCGTTACTGCCGATAGCTGTAGCGAAAACAGTACGACGCTTTTCTTCCAAAACAATTCTATAGACACTGCTGGTTTGACTTACACTTGGACGTTTAGCGACGGCACAATCAGCAATGCCTTCAGACCCATAAAAACTTTTACAGAAAGCCAAGATTTGGCCGTTCAGTTGACCGTGGAGCAAGGGGAAGATTGTGTATTGACGCAAAGCGATAGCATTCCAGTTCGCGTTTTAGACGTAGCAATACAAGACCTTATCACGATTTGTAGTGGTTCAGAAATTCAACTCAATCCCAACGGGAATCCAGATTTGAGCTATCGCTGGACACCCGATACTGGTTTGAGTGCCAATGATATCGCTAGTCCGATGGCTAGTCCAGCGCAAACGACGGATTATGTCGTCTCTGTTTTTGATCGCAACAATCCCGAGTGTAGTTTACAGCGATCATTTACCATAGAAGTGACCGATGGCTTGGATTTGGGTTTTCCAGATGTCTTAAATATTTGTGAGCAAGAGACACTATTGAGTGTACCTGATAATATCAATGCTGCCGTGACTTGGACGGATAAAGATGGCAATACCAATACGGGAAATTCGGTACTCGTCCCCGCCGATTATACTGGACCTTATTTTGTAGAAGCTATAGATACTTCGGGCGGTTGTTCGGGTAGCGATACGCTTCAAATTCGTAACGAAAATGGTATTGATATTATCAAACCAATTGGCGATACTATCAATACTTGCGAAGGACAAACTGTTCTGATCATCCTAGAAAATGGCAGACCACAAGATGATATTTCCATTTCCTATTTTCCCAATGATCGTATCTTAATGGGTGATAGTACGCTTCGAGTGACTTACGACGGCTTTCAAGATACGATACTAAGTTTGAACTACATCGCGACCAATCAATTTGGCTGTGTGCTAGAGGATTCTTTGATTGTAAAAATTAGAGAATTTACCATTAATTTACCACCGATTGCTTCGGTTTGTACCAATGCACCAACAACGATTAATCCGAATTTCAATCCACAATTCAACTACGTCTGGTCGCCCACCGAAGGTTTGAGTGATCCCAATAGCGGCAATCCAGACATTACGATAGGTGAGCCAAGAACGTACAGCGTCACCGTCACGAATGGAGAAGGGGCAGGTGCCTGTCGCGACACGCGCGAAATCGAAGTAGGACTTTTTCCTGAATTCAATTTGAATAGTTCTGAAGACGTAGCTCTTTGTGAACCTGATGATGTGACCCTGACTGCCGAAGCAAATACTGAAGTAGAATACGAATGGTCAGATCAACCCAATTTTGAGGACATCCTGAACGTGGATGCCGTTTTTATAACTTTTGTGGAAGAGAATTTAGAGCGCTTTTATGTGCGTGCGATAGATACTTTTGGTTGTCAAAAAATGAATCAGATAGATGTGCGTTTATCGCCCGTAGATTTGAGCTTGCCTGATACCAGTTTTGGTTGTTTTGGTCAAAATTTTACGCTGAATGCGATCAATAATGGTGTAGGAACATCGCTCACTTTTGAATGGATGCCCGAAGACATTTTGGTGGATGCGGGCAATACTGCTAATCCGATTATTCGAGTGGAAGAAGAACTTAGGGTGAGCGCGAGTGCGATCAACGAATTTGGCTGTACCGATACGGTTTCCACTTTGGTGAGTATCATTGATTTAGATTCGGAAAACATCGTAGCAACGGCTGCGCCCGACACTATTTTCGGAGGAGAGATGACGCAACTAAACGTCAATTTAGATGATAATTTTGCCTATACGTGGTCGCCCGCCGAAGGCTTGAGTGATCCCAATATTCGCAATCCACTGGCGATGCCTACGCAAACTACGACTTACACCGTTGAGATTTCGCAAGGTACTTGTCGCAGCACCAAATCGGTTACGGTCGTGGTCAATCAGCGCATCTGTGACGAACCTTTCCTCTTTGTTCCTGCGGCTTTCACCCCCAATGGCGACGATGAAAACGACGTTCTTTTCGTGCGTGGACAACCGATAGATGAACTTTATTTTGCGGTTTATAACCGTTGGGGACAAAAAGTATTTGAAACCGAAGATAAAAATGTTGGTTGGGATGGTCGCTATCAAGGTCGCGCTTTAGCTCCAGACGTGTTTGGCTACTATTTGGAAATTACTTGTTTCAATGGGGATACTTTTTTCAAAAGAGGAGATGTTTCGATTATACGATAGATGTGCTTAGAAACGCTAAAAGATTTCCGAAGTTTTCAAAACTTCAAAACTTGAAAAACGCTGCTATTTACATTTTCACTCGTAAGTCTATCCGTTCTTAGAGCGTAGATAGCAAGAGCGAACAGTTCCTTGTCTGGCATTTAGGGAGTAGGTAGTAAATAAGATACCCAAAATGGTAGTTGTAGTTTGTTATTATGCAAGGCGGAAAAAACGGACTTATGTCGTAGCATAATGCGTATTTTTCCAAGGTAGCAGAAGGGCAAAATAAAGCTGCAAGGTGGGTAAGTTACATTTTACCTACCTCCTTACTACTTTTTCTTCACTAATTTCTTCACTTCTTTACTATCTGTTCCTCGAATTTCTAAAAAATAGACACTTGGGCGCAGGTAGCGCATACTGATTGCTACGCTTTTAGTGCCTTTGGTCAGGTTAAATTTTTCTTGAAAAAAAGTTTGTCCTTGGGTGTCCAGAAGACGAACACTGAAGGCTTCTGTTCCTTCATTGAATTTAGAGAAACGAAGGACATATCGTTTTTCCGACTCAGATGCTAGATGCTGAATACTTAAGTTTTTTCCTTCATCATAAGCGGGCTGTAATTGCGTTTGAGGAATAAGCGTTTCTTCCAAGTCAGGTGTACTCCAAAACAGTTGTGCACTCGTAGCAGCGCGACAAACTAGATAGAATGGATAGCTCTTTCCCTCCGTCAAAACAATACTCGCATTGACTGCTGAATTGGTCCATTCATCTATCAACAATTTGTCATCGACATAGAGCCGAACTGCTCCGTCAGATGCTACCCGAAAGCGATGTTGATCAGAAACATAGGCTTGTAATTCACCAGTCCACTCTGCTATCATCACTTCCTTTTTGATCGCATCTCTTTTTCCATCAAAATTAACATTTGGCTCAAATTTCGTCCAACTTGGCTGATTGCTTTGATAGTCAATTTCAGTCGTGTAATACCGTCCTAATAAACCGACACCATTGCCCGCAATGACTTCTGTATAATTAGCGGTCACTGGCATCAAATTGTCTTCCGTGGAAAGGTAAATAGTGTTCCGATCAAAGCCATCTGACCAAGATGTAAAGATGTATTGCTTTTCCCCTTTCTTCTGTAGTTTAGGTGCTGTGATACGGCGTTCCATCCCTTTTACGCCCTTCACCGTGTAGGGTGTCTCAAATCTCTTTTCGTCCACATTCAAAGAGAGCCCACTCGGAGAAGTTTGAACTTTAAAAGCTGCTTTTTGAGGGAAAATATCTCGAAAAATAGAGCCTGACAGCCCTTCTGAATCGGTCACTTCCAAATAGATACGATACCAAGCATTGTCACTGATATTACTCCTAGCCGGCACAACAAAATAACCTCGATTGGTTTGCTTTAGTGGTTTCGCCACGGGTTCGATGTGTTCGCCATCTTGCAAAACAATTGTCCAGGCAAAAGCCTTATTTTTCAGCAATCCATCTTCTATATCACTCGCTCTTCCCTCAAAAATGATCGTATCCCCTGCCGCAAAAGTGAGATCGGTGCTAGGCAGCAAAAAACTAGGATAAGGTCGTGTATTGGAAGTCACAAATAAGCTTGCATCAGCACGATGAATAATTTCTGCTCCACGGCTCACTAGCACTTGAAATTGAGCCTCGTTGTCTTTAAGTTGCACGTTGGGATAGTCCAATGTCGCTGTCGTGGCATCTTCTATCAATTTTTCATTTTTGAACCACTGAAAACGCAGTTCTTCTTCCTGTTCCACATCCAATCGAAAAGTAGCTGTTTCTCCTATTGGAAGCAACTGCTTGCTAGGTGTGATCTGAAGACTTTGTATGGCTTTGTCGTTTGCTATTTCTGATTGAGAAAAAGCAGGAAAAGAAAGGAAAAGCGCGAGGAGCAGAAACAGTTGTTTTTTCATCTTATTGTCGGAGGTTTGAATGTTGTATTTTTGTTTATGTTTGTTTTCCCTGTCAATAGTCCGTGAATGGTTTATAAAATTCTGATAATCAATTGATTATAGGATAAAACAATAAAACTACAACGCTTTGAATATCAACTATTTGTGTTCTTAAATATCCCTAAGTAACGATCAAAGAATAACTTCTCAATTTATGACGGCATCTTTTGCCCTGCTGCTGTATTGAAAAGCCTCGCCATCCGCCTCAGGCGGATTCCTACGTTTTTCGCCTTGCATTAGAACAAAATCTGCTCGGTCAAAATATGGAACTTATTTTTTGTCCGTTACTAAGTACATTGTAAAATAAGTTTCTTTGTATTTTAGATAGGGGAGTTTGAGAGAGAAAAAAGGGTTTTAGAAAAACCCTTTTTTCTCTCTCACCCTTCTTTGCCGCCGTCGAAGACGGCGGCAGATAGGTTTTTTGAAGCTCGAAATTCTAAGGAATTTCTCGCTTCTCAAAATTAAAACAAACATAGTTTACAGTGTACTAAGTGTTTCAAGAAACATCCTACTTTGAAGTTTAGCTGCTGCAAAATAGCGCATTGAATTTTATAAGAAAAACCTAAAGCCAAATGTTGCTTTTTACTTCAATTCCAACTCCTCCGTTCTTCCATAATCTGTTCCTCGAATCGCTTCGAAGGCAGCAATCATTGAATCTAGTTTTGCTGTATATTCTTCTGCCACATTGCGCTTTTGGCTAAGGTCTTCTTTGAGATTGAACAAGCCAAAATCATCCAAATTCCCAATTTCGATATTCACTCTTGTAATTACTTTTGGTCCGTCGTAAGGTGGGATCATGACCCAATCGCCTTCTCGATAAGCCGTTCTGGTACTCGCTTCCATAATAAGTGATGTTCTACCTTTTTCTGTTTTTCCCAGTAAAGCATCTAGCACATCTTCGCTATCCTTTCCTTCGCGTTCACTACCCACCAAAGTCGCTAAAGAAGTATAAAAATCAATTTGAGAAACCAGTGCATCCGAGACTTTCGGTTCGATCGTACCTTTCCAATAAGTGATGAATGGCACTCGCGTTCCTGCCTCGAATAAACTATATTTTCCACCTCGAAGTACCCCCGCCGCTTTGTGGTCTCCGATTCTTTCCACTGCATCATCGTAATAGCCGTCGTTCAAAACTGGTCCATTATCGCTGGAGAGAATAATCAGTGTATTTTCTAGCAGCCCTTCTTCTTCCAGCGTCTTGATAAACTCCCCTATACACCAATCTGCTTCTACAATCACATCGCCACGCGGTCCCATATCGGTGCTTCCTACAAACCTAGGGTGAGGTGTGCGAGGCACGTGTGGTTGTTGCAAAGCATAGTACAGGAAGAAGGGCTTTTCTCTCTGTTCTTTCACGTATTGCTGCGCCCTTACCAGAAAAGTATCTGCCATATTTTCATCTATCCATTTTGCTTTTTCGCCGCCCTTCATGTAACCAATTCTCGGAATCCCATTAACGATGCTGTTGTTATGTCCATGATGCCACTTCATTTTCAGCATCTCTGGATGATCTATTGCCGTTGGTTCGCCTTCAAAATTTTCGGTATAACTCACTTCAATCGGATCATCTTCTTCCAAACCCAAGACATGTCCATTTTCAATATAAACCGTTGGCACTCGATCTTGCGTAGCTGCTAGAATGTAAGAATAATCGAATCCAACCTCATTCGGACCTGGCGCAATCCGCTCATTCCAATTCACCTGACCATCGCCTAGCCCTAGATGCCACTTCCCAACGATACCCGTTTCATATCCTTGTTCTTTTAGCATTTTAGGAAGCGTACTCTCCGCTACATCTATGATAAGCGGTGCTGTGCCTGGTAAAATTTTGGCGCGCTTATTGCGCCAAGGATAAGTGCCCGTAAGCAGTGCATAGCGGCTAGGGGAACAAGTCGCAGAAGACGAATAAGCATTCGTAAATCGTACGCCACCTTCCGCCAGTGCATCCATATTTGGCGTGGGTAAATTTTCAGCACCATAAGCCCCAACGTCTCCATAGCCCAGGTCGTCTGCATAAATGATAACGATGTTGGGAGGCGTTTTTTTAGATGCCTGTTCTGGCGTCTGCTCCGTTGGTGTTGAGCAAGCTGCCCAAAAAACAATAGCTAGAAGCGATGCGAGTAATCTCATTTTACATGTTTTTGAAAGCTCCTATCTTTTGGGAAAAGAGCAAAATAGAGAAGATTTTAGTAAAGCCTTTTACCGCTATCAGCAAATATAAGGAAGTTTGGTACAATTAAATTACTTACTCATGTTACGCAAAATACCAAATTGCAAATGACACAAAGTGCTACTTGTTTACAAATCGTCGGGTGTCATCCTCACGCCTCACGCCTCAGGCGGACACGGTGAGGCGGACAAGTCGAAGCCACTCTAATTCAAAACACGGTAGCTTTGACAAGCTACTAGATTTCTCGCACTAAAACACACTATTGCGTAACATCAGTTACTTAACTGAATGTGTCTATTCTATCGCTATTAGGTACTTTCTATGGAAGTTAAATGCCAAAGAAAACTTATTCTCCTCCAACTCCTCTTTTTTTCCGTTATTTGTAGAAAAAGAAAAAAGATTAATCGAAATAGAGCAACAAAGCGATTTTCTATCACTTATATTAACGACGTTGAATTATGCTCAAAAATTTAAAATCCCTTTTCATCATAGAAGAGGAAGAAGCACCGAAAGCGGCAGGTAGTGAATCCATAAAGAAAGCAACTCCTGTAGCACAAGCAAGCGTGGCGGAGAGCAAAGAAGGGCGAAAAGGACAAGTTTCCTCCAAATTCATGGAAGTGTTGCTGAAAGCCATGGAGAAAAATAATCTGGAAGGCTTCGATTATTTGGAGTATAAAAAATCCTTGCAATCGCTAGCCAAAATGCCAATGGATGAAGCTACTCGTTTCAAATCCGCTTTTGCCATGGCGCAAACTATGGGCGTTAATCCAGAGAAATTGGTCAAAACGGCGCAGCATTACATCGGTGCTTTGAGCAAAGAAGAGCAGCAATTTGAGCGAGCACTGGCGAAGCAGAAGGAGCAACAGATTGGGACAAAATTAGGGCAAATCAATAAGGCGGAGCAACTGATCCAACAAAAGGCAGAGCAGATCAAAAAACTGACCCAAGAAATAGAACAACACCAACAACAAATGGAAAAAGCAAAAACCGCTGTTTCAGCAGCCAGCGTGAAAATCGAGAGTACCAAAAATGACTTTATCGCTTCTTACAATAGTTTGGTGCAGCAGATTCAGCAAGATATAGAAAAGATGAAGCAGTATTTGGGGTAGTTAGCCATTAGCCATTGAAGTTTGGTGGGATAAGGAAAAACATCTTTGCAGTAAAAAAAAGAACAAAAGAAATTAAGCCAAAAGCTAGAAGCCAAAAAGGTTTTCTTACAAATGCAAGTAAAACTCAAAAAGAACTAGAGGTACACCGTTTTTTGCAAAAAAACCAAGTCTTACATGTTCTTATGTATCCTTAAATGTTTCAAAAAACGTCCTACTTTGCAATTTAGCAGCTACGAAACAACGTAATAAGTTCTATTGTAAGAAGACGCTCCAAAAGTCAACAATTAACAGCAAAACAATGATAAAAAAATACAATACTAAATCTTTTTGGAAACGTCCAGAGGGCGTGACGGGCATTATCTTTTTGACGGGGCTTAGTATCGGAGCGATCATCCTGTTCATCAATGCACTACCTTATCTAGTGCAAGGGATTTTTCTGGTAGCGGCGATCCTCGTTTTGTTGGCGATCGTCTTCGCGGCGCTCGACCCACGTACGCGAAGTTTGACCGCTTACATGTTCAAAAGCGCAATGCGTTGGATTACGAGCTTTTTTGTGCAAGTCGATCCGATCGCGATTATGAAGTCTTATGTGAGTGATTTGCAGCAGAATCTGAATAAAATGAATCGGCAGATTGCACAACTGCGTGGGCAAAAGCACAAACTGGAAGAGATCATTTTCAACAATAAAAAGGACATCAAAAGCAATCTAGCCGAAGCCAGTCAAGCTAAAAAAGAAGCAAAGCAAAAGCAAGTCATCCTGAAAAGTCGCAAAGCAGGACGTTTGAGAGAGTCCAATATGCGACTAGAAGAACTGCACAATCGTATGCAAGTGCTGTATCGGGTATTGACGAGGATGTACGATAATTCTGAAATTTTGATGGAGGACATCAAAGACCAAGTGGAGATCAAAGAGCAAGAGCGCAAAGCCATTCATGCCAGCAATTCTGCTATGCGCTCGGCGATGAGCGTCATTTCTGGTGATCCAGACAAACGCGCGATGTTCGATCAAGCCATGGATGCAATGACTACAGATATCAGCAACAAAGTGGGAGAAATGGAACGTTTTATGCAGCTTTCTGCTAATTTTATGGATTCGATTGACCTACAAAATGGTGTTTTCGAGGAAGAAGGACTGGAAATGCTAGAAAAGTGGGAAAAAGAAGGCATTTCACTGATCTTAGGAGACGAGAAAGAAGAACTCTTACTTTTGAATGAAAACGACGATTCTATGCTAGACCTCAACGAGCCGCGAAGAAAACCCATCAAAGAAGAAAACCACAATAATCAATACGATAATTTTTTTGATTTTTAAGAATGTTGAATTGTACAATCGTATAATGGTTCAGTTCAACAAATAAACAGTTAAACAGCAAAAGAACTATGGCAAAACGACGCTTAACCTTTTTCTCTCGTTTCTTGATCGCTCTACTCATCACAGGAGCGATTGCTTATGGCATATATTGGGCAATCCAAAATACAGCACTCGGCGATATGATAGATGCAGAGGGCATCAAATCAGAGCAAAACAATACCGATAATACCAACGACACAGCAGACCGCAGCGCAAGCAAAACGGGTGATGTCATCAATATCGGAGTAGTAGATTGGGTCGGCTATGCAGGCGGACAATATTTCAACGAAGGCTTTCGAGCCAATAAAAATTCTCGTTTCTACAAAGACTACGGCTTTCAAGTCGATTTTCAGGTTATCAACGATCCAGAAGCTTCTTTAGCAGCTTGGAAACGAGGCGATTTAGATTTGCATTGGTTTACTTTGGATGCTTTCCCGACTATCTATGAAGGCATCAAAGATTACGATCCCGTCATTTTGTTTCAAGCCGATTGGTCGCGTGGTGGCGATGCCATCGTAGCGAGGAGAGGCATCAATAATGTAGCCGATTTGAGAGGGAAAAAAGTAGCCGTAGCTGAGCGAACGCCTTCCCATTCTTTCTTGCTGTGGTTATTGGATGCGGGCGGTCTGTCGCAAGACGATGTACAATTGGTGCCGACCGCCGATGCCATACAAGCGGGCGATTTCTTCAAAAGTAATCAAGTAGATGCGGCGGTGACTTGGAGCCCAACCGATGAAGAATGTGTACGGGTTGTGCCAGGGGCGCGCATCCTCGAAAGTACGCGTTCTGCCTCCAATATCATTGCAGATATTTTCTTTGCAAAGCGGGAATACGTAGAAGCCAATCGCGAGAAATTGCAACAACTCTACGAAGGCTGGATGATCGGCGCAGCAGAAATCGAAAAACAGTCTGACGCCAAAAACAAAGCCATCAATATACTATCCGAAGGTTTGAGTTATCCCCCTTCCGATATTCTAATTGATAATGCCTATCACACCACTCACGGCGACAACCTCAACTTTTTTGGGTTGAATGCTGATTTCAAAGGCGTAAATGCCAATAGCTTGTACCAGCGTATGGCACAAAAATATGCGAGTATGGGTTATGCAGAAAAGAACTTCCCTTCTTGGCGTTCCATTTCCTATCCGAGCCTAGTACAAAGCACCAAACTGGAAGGCGATCTATACGAAGGCGAAGCTAAGAAAACCTTTATGCCCGTTTCGGATCAGGAAGGCGACAGTAAAGAAGCCATTGCCACCAAACGTGTCAGTATCAATTTCCGTACAGGCGAATTTCGATTGGATGAAAACGCCAAATACATCATAGATCGGGAGTTCGTGGACATCGCAAAAGCTTTCGGCAACGCACGCATCCGCATTGAAGGCAATACCGATAATGTAGGCAATCGAGCCAGCAATGTAGCGCTCTCCAAAAAACGGGCGCAATCCGTAAAAGACTATTTGGTGCAAGAACACGACATGTCTCCGAACCGCTTCATCGTCATCGGTAATGGACCAGACAATCCCGTCGCTGATAATTCCAATTCGGAAGGCAAAGCAAAAAATAGAAGAACTGATTTTGAATTGGTGCGGGAGTAGATGGTAAATGATCTGTTAGATTGAGGAAAGGCTCGGCGGTTGCTGTGCCTTTTCTTTGTTTGTGTCAAGTATTACGGCGTTCCTTCTCTTTGGAATACAGACTCTGAACTTACAGAAAAGACTTCGAGATAGAATCAATTTTTTATCCAAATTACAATTTGCGTAAATAAACAAAAAGTGAGAAATTCGCAGCCTGTTTTCAACTAGGAACACAATATTTTTAAGTCATTCCATATTTATACTCGAAATTGTACAGAAAAGCGATTTTTTTCTGATTATAACGGAATGCGGTGATTAGTAAATGCTGCAATAGCGTCTCATTAAGTGTTGAAATTCCATATACTTCGCGCTGCTGACGCAGCGAAGGGAACTTCAGGAGGGGAAGATGAATCGGCGGTTTTACCGCCCATTCATCTTCCCCTCCAAAAGGATTTTCGCACCGAAGGCGCAGAAAACCACTGAGTTTGCTGATTTTTGGAGACTTTTTTCTTTCACTACAAAACGTTACAATCAGGATTTTTTTAATGAAAAATTAAAGTGGAGAATGGGAAATGTTCACAGCAATTCGACAGTTCAACAATTTAGCAGAAAAAGGTTAATGAAATAAATGCATGGAGCAAATAGAAGATTTACAACAATTGTTAGCTACACCCAAAAGTATCGTTATTACTTCGCATCGAAATCCAGACGGCGACGCCATTGGTTCTTCTTTGGCAATGTATTTTTACTTGAATCAATTAGGGCATACGGTCAGAATGGTGCTACCTTCAGAATATCCTGAATTTTTGGATTGGATGCCTTCTATTAATGATATTATTGTTTACGATATCGAGCAGGAACGCTCCAAAGAATTGATAAAAGACGCCAATATTGTTTTTTGTTTGGATTTCAATTCACTGGATCGCATTGATAAATTGGGAGAAAGCTTGCACAACGATTCGGCAGCCAAAGTCGTTATGATCGACCACCACCTCGATCCTGAACCCTTTGCTGATTTTGTGCTGTCTGACCCTAGCGCAAGTTCGACCTGCGAGTTGGTATATGATTTTCTCTTAATGCTAGACGAAAAAGATAAAATTGATACTACGCTGGCGGAGTCCATTATGACGGGTATTTTGACCGATACAGGTTCTTTTCGATACGGCACTTCTCCTAAATTGTACCGCACGGTCGCGGACTTGATTGAGCTAGGTGTAGATGATTATAAGTTGCAAGACTTAATTACCAATAGCCTGAAAGAAAAGCACTTACGCCTGCTTGGGCATTGCCTCAACAATCGAATGGAAATAATGGAAGAATACCACACGGGTATTATTTATTTGACCAAACAAGACTATGCGCGTTTCGCTATATCAAGAGGTGATACCGAAGGTATTGTCAATTACATTTTAAAAATCAAACAGATTAAAATGGCTGCTTTCATTATGGAACAACCTACTATTGTCAAGATTTCCTTGCGTTCCAAAGGCAGCTTTTCTGTGCAAGAAATCGCACAAAAATACTTTCGAGGCGGCGGACACAAAAATGCTTCGGGTGGTGCTTCTTATAAAGGACTAAAGTCAACGATTCGCCAGTTTAAAGAACTTTTACCCCGCTACGAAGACCAATTGAGATCAGCTACGATTGATGCGTGATGCTTGCTTGTTGAGGGGGGTTATTTGCTTAGAGCTTATTGGGGATTTTTACAAACTGATAATCAGTGATTTGCGGTTCTGATAAGGTAAAAAACAGCAATTTCTCATGTGGAAGATTTTAGCAATCGGGGAGCGAGAAATGTCATTTTCGAAACCTAATTTAGGAATTATTCTTGTAGTTTAGAGCCAAAAAATGACATTTCTAAATCCTAAATAAGAAATTGCTGGCTCTTAATCCAGAAGCATTGGTTTTCTATCCTGTGTCTTCTCAATTCCAATGTCTGACCCCTAGTCCATTTCTCTTAGTGCCCGATACACATCTAGAGAGGCAGTCGTTTCCTTTCAATTATTAAATTAGATGAACAGATTACGAAAATTGTCAAAGAGCCATCATCTTTTCCAAATCTTTACATCAAACCATATCCCATTTTCATACAAATACACGTCCATGAAGTTATATTCTTTGTTATACTTTATTGCAATTTTATTCACATTTTCCTGTGCATCAAAAGATAAGTTTGAAAAAACGCCTAATGGCTACGATTTCAAATACCATGTCAATGTAGAAGGAGCGAGTCCTGACGAGGGCGATGAAATTTATTACAGAATGTATGTCAGGAATAGTACTACTGTTATGCATCGCTCTTTTGACAATGTAAACAATATGCGACCCTTCTCTACAATCAGTCTTCCCAGCAATTTACAATTAGAAAAAATACAACTTCGTCCACACGAAGATGCCCTTAGGGTAATGTCGCCTGGCGATAGCATCACCATTTATTACGGCATTGATAGCTTGGAACGCAAACCAGCAGGCTTCGAGAACGAAAACTATATCTTCTATGATTTGGTGATGCTGGACTTTAAAAAAAAAGAGGTTAAAGTGAAAAAGGAACCCAAGCCATTGCCCGTCACCGACTTCGAAGTTACGCCAAATGGCTATCCAGTAGTCTTCCACAAAAACGAGGAAGGAGCGTCGCCCAAAGTAGGAGAATACATTCACTTCAGGATGTATTTGAGAGGCGATGAAGGCATTGTCTTTTCTACAGAAAAGAATAGGGTGGACAATGAAAAATACAAGGTAGCGCAATATATTATTCCCAAAAATCCAATCCCGCAAATGGATGCTTTTGGTATGATGTCGCCAGGAGACAGCCTAACGCTTTACTTCCAAATTGACACCATGGACAGAAAACCGCCTGGTTTTGAAAATAGTGATATGGTGTATTACGACATCGTTCTTTTGGATATTTTGAGTACTGGCGAATACAATCAAGCTAGAGCCGCACGTGGTCGGGCAGAAGAAGCCGAGAAGCAAAAAATCAGGGATCAAGAAAGCCCTGTCATAGCGCAATTGAAAAAAGTCATGGCGCAATATAAAAATAAGGAACTAAGCACCAGATTGCGAACCTCAGGCGAATTGGAGTACGTCATTTTGCAAGCTGGCAACGGCACAAAAGTGGAAAGTGGTAATAAAATTAAGCATCATTTTTATTGTATGCTAGAAAATGGCAACTCTTTTGGTGGCTCTTATGCAACGGGAGAGCCTTACGAAGTCATTGTTGGGACTAAGAAAATTATAGAAGGCTGGGAAAGCGGACTGCGGCTTTTTGAGGAAGGTAGCAAAGGCGTGCTATTTGTACCTTCCGAACTTGCCTATGGAGAAAATGGCTTCGGTGAGCGTGTGCCACCTAATACAGACTTGGTATTTTATATTGATATGGTGGAGGTAAGGAAATAGAGGTGCAAACTATTCTATACTGCAAACGGGATAAATCTATGCAATCAGTAATCTTGTTTATCTCGCCTCACACCTAAGGCGAACGCAGTGAGGTGGACAGGTCTGTTTAAAATCATTTATTCGTTTAAGCACAAATAGCTGAAAGTAAACGGCTTAAACAAATCAACATCTCAACAAACTTGTCCGCCTAAGGAACGACGCACAAATAACCTCAGATTCTTGACTTCATCTTTACGCCTTAGGCGAACAGGTTTTGCGCTACTTTTCGTTAGAAAAAGTCTTATGTCCGCCTAAGGCGGATTGCGATTTTTCTGCCTCCATTAGCACA
>JBCCRX010000048.1:0-24655 GCA_039201015.1 Bacteroidota bacterium
AGGAATGATGAAATAATAAATTCAGGTTCTAGAGCTAGAGATTTTGTTTTCAGATTTTATCAAAAAACGTAAGCATCCGCCTAAGGCGGACGGTGAGGCTTTTTGGTAAAATCTGAGAGCAAAAGATCAGTTCCAAGAATCTGAAGTTATTGTTTTTTCATTCCTTACACTGATTCGTATTAAAGATTTCCAAAGTTTTTAAAACTCCAGAAATCTCAGTCAAATATGCTCTAAGGCTTTGTACACACCTAGTTGGGAATGTGTAATAAGATGCGAACTCATTTTATACACATTCCTTACTGCACGCGGGAAAGTAAAATCTTTATGACACGATAAAAGAGACCTTAAGGTTCACGCGGTACTTTTCTACTTTTCCGTCTGCACCTACCGTCACACTTTGCTCATTGATGTAGGCGGAACGAATATTTTTGATGCTTTCACTTGCTTTTGCGATACCTGTGCTGGTCGCATCTTCCCAGCTTTCGCTGGACTCTGACATGATTTCGATTACTTTGACTACTGCCATAATATGATTTAGTTTTAATTTGATATAAAAAAAGATTCAAGTCTATCAATTAACATTTAAACGGACTGAATAGTGCAATTTATTTTCACTCCTATATACTTTTTAATTTATGTGTATTTTAAGAGAATTTTTTCTGCGAAAAAATTCAAGAAGTTCTTCGGACAGAAATAAAATTTTAAAAATTATCGATTTTTAAAATTTTATTTCTGTCCGAAAGGCCCTTTTCGGGAATTTTTATGCAATAAAAATTCCCGAAAAAAGTGTATAGGAGTGAACAATTTATTATATTTTGCTATAGATGCACGCAAGGAATACGGGATAATTTTTTCTTCTCAAGGGTTTTCTGGAAAGAAAGTGGATGAAGTTGTCTATTTTTCCTCTCAAAAATTATCCAATTTGAGAAAACCTGAAACTTAGCCAACAGCCTCAACTAATCCGACTCCAACCTTTGAACTTTTTCTCATATTCCTCCAAATGCGTTCTTAATTTTTGATGATGTGGCTTTTCTAAATTTGGGTCATCTTCCAAAATGCGCTTGGCGATTTCTCTTGCTGTAGATAAAATATTTTGATCTTTGGCTAAATCGGCGAGCCTCAAATTCAGAATGCCGCTTTGCTGAGTGCCTTCTATATCGCCAGGACCGCGTAGGCGCAAATCTGCTTCCGCAATTTCAAAGCCGTTATTCGTGCGGCACATGGTCTGAATGCGCTCGCGTCCTTCCTTGCTCAGTTTGAAACTCGACATCAGAATACAATAAGATTGCTCCGCCCCACGCCCAACTCTTCCGCGCAGTTGATGCAATTGAGACAAGCCAAATCGCTCTGTATTTTCGATGACCATGACCGAAGCATTTGGCACATTCACGCCGACTTCTATGACTGTCGTCGCGACCATAATCTGCGTATCGCCTTTCACAAAACGCTGCATTTCAAAATCTTTGTCGGCAGCTTTCATGCGTCCATGAACAATGCTGACCTTGTACTTCGGCAAAGGAAACTCTCGACTGATCGCCTCGTAGCCTTCTTCCAAATTTTTTAAATCCAGTTTTTCGGATTCCTCGATCAGCGGATAAACCACGTATATCTGTCGTCCTTTTTCGATCTCTTTGCGCATGAATCCAATGACTTGCATGCGGTGGTTTTCGTTCTTATGAAGCGTTTTGATTTCTTTTCGCCCAGGGGGTAATTCATCAATCACCGAAACTTCCAAATCGCCATAAAGTGTCATGGCAAGCGTCCTAGGAATGGGCGTTGCGGTCATCACTAAGACATGCGGCGGATGCACTTTTCCTTTCCGCCACAGCCTTGCTCTTTGCTTCACCCCAAAACGATGCTGCTCATCCGTGATCGCCAATCCCAAATTCTTAAATTCAACGGGTTCTTCGATCAAAGCATGCGTTCCTACCAAAATATGAATGTCTCCATTTTTGAGCTCTTCTAGCAAAACCCCTCGTTTCTTTTTACCTTTCACACTGCCTGATAAGAAAGCTACTTTGATGCCCAAGCCTTCTACGTATTCACTAATAGACTGATAATGTTGTTGCGCTAAAATTTCGGTGGGTGCCATCAGACAAGTCTGGAAATCATTATCCAATGCAATCAGCATACACATCAAACCAACGATGGTTTTTCCACTCCCCACATCGCCTTGCAGCAGGCGATTCATGTGTGCGCCAGAACGCAAATCTTGTCTGATCTCTTTAATGACACGCTTTTGCGCACCCGTCAACTCAAAGGGCAACTTTTCCTTAAAAAAACGATTGAAATAGTCGCCAACGGTCGTGAAAACATGTCCTTTAATTTGATTTTTCCGTCGGTGCTTGATGCGTAATAATCGCAATTGGAGCAAGAAAAGTTCTTCAAATTTGAGGCGGTTTTGGGCTTTTTGTAAATGGCGTTCGTCCTTGGGGAAATGAATGTCTTTCATGGCTTGTTGGCGCGTCGGAAACCGAAATTTTTTCACCATATAATCTGGCAAATTTTCGGGTAAATCACTGGTTTTCAATTGCTCCAGCATCGTCTGCATCAATCTTCGCCGTGCCTTCATGTCCATGCCTTTGGTGTTGAGTTTTTCAGTACTCGGATAGACGGGTGCGAATGTAAAAGCCGCTTTGTTGTTGTCCATCGTTACCAACTCAATTTCGGGATGCGGAATGTTCAGTTGGTTTCTGAAAGCATTCACTCGACCATACACGACATATTCACAGCCGATCAACAATTGATTTTCCAGCCAATTGATGCCTTTGAACCACACCAATTCAATCACACCCGTTTTCCCACGCAAGCGTCCCACCAGCCGTTTTTTTCTACCTTCTCCCATGACCGTGAGACGGCGCATGACACCACGAATTTGCACCTCTCCGCTGTCTTCGGTGAGGTCACGAATTTTATGAAATTTGGTCTTATCAATGTATCTAAACGGGAATTGATACAACAAATCTTGAAACGTAAATATTTTTAATTCTTTTTTGAGCATATCCGCCCGCACAGGTCCGACCCCTTTCAGGTATTCAATGGGACGATCTAATAATTGATTTGTTTTGCTCATTGAAAGCGTTTCTAATTGAGTAGGTTTTGGGCTTGGGAGTTATAGAAATAAAGGCTAAAATCAACTTTTTGTTGGCAAATATAAGTTTTTGTTGCAAATTGTTTTAATTTTGAAGTGCTAGATCAATATTTTTCGAGTATTCCAATTGAATCAGCTAAGAGACACGAAATTAATAACCGCTAATTCTCTCTAACACCTCAGCAAGCATTTGCTTTGTTTTTAAAAGAGTCCTGTGGACAGAAATGAATTTATTCTCAATGATTTTTGCCAAAAATCATTGAGAATAAGGGAATTTGTAAAAGATAAGCTAACCAAATTTTTGAGAATTATCGCGAACTAATACAAGGCGCGAAGAAGGAAGATAGCCTGTGTTAGCTGACTGATGAGCAAGGCAGTAGTAGTTTGGGAGAAAATTAAAAATGGGTAGGGTATTTTTTACAAGTTCCCTAAATTCATTTCTGTCCCAAAAGTACTCCCTAAAAGGAAAATTTTTATTACATAAAAATTTTCCTTTTGGATTAAGAATTAGTGTCTAGTTTTTCGAGTTCCCAAATACGATTTTATTTTTTGAAAGAACTTCAACACGATTCAAAAAAACAAAACATTGAACGATCTGATATACAAAATAGCCATCACAAAAATTCCTAAAGTGGGGGCGGTGACTGCTAGGAATTTAATCAGTTACTGTGGTGGCGTAAAAGCTGTCTTTGAAGCCAAAAAAAGAGCTCTGATGCGCGTACCAGGTGTAGGAGAACAGACAGCAAGTAGCATCGTACAGCAAAATGTTTTGAGGGAAGCGGAGCAAGAGTTGGCATTCATAGAACAGCACAACATTCAACATTTTTTCTATTTGGATGAAGACTATCCCGAACGCCTAAAATACTACAATGACGCGCCGACTATGCTCTATTATAAAGGCACGACGGACTTAAATTTTCAGCGCATCGTTGCCATAGTGGGTACTCGAAAACCTAGTGTTCATGGCATTAGTACTTGTGAAGAATTAGTAAGCGGTTTGCAACAATACAATGTAGCGATTATCAGTGGTTTGGCTTATGGCATAGACGTGAATGCACATCGCAAAAGCCTAGAATTGTCCATTCCGACCATAGGAGTCATGGGAAATGGCTTGGGGCGCATTTATCCAGCACAACATCGGCAGGTGGCGGAGCGCATGCTGCAAAAGGGTGGTTTATTGACAGAATATACGCACAATTTAGGTCCAGATAGAGAACATTTTCCTGCTCGAAATCGAATCATTGCGGGCTTGTGTGATGCCCTGATTGTAGTGGAAACGGCTCGGAAAGGCGGCTCTATGATTAGTGCTTACAAAGCTATAGAATACAACAAAGAGGTGTTTGCCGTTCCAGGGCGCGTGAAAGACAACTTCGCTAGTGGTTGCAATTATCTGATTAGAACCAATCGAGCTAGCTTAATCGAAAGTGCCAGCAATTTGGCAGAGACTTTGAATTGGGATGTGCAAGAAGGAAAAGCCAATCGTCAGCAGCAGTTATTTGTCGCTTTAAGTCCAAAAGAAAAAAGCATCGTCGAAGTATTGAAGCAAAAGGAAAATATGGGATTGGATCAATTGAGTTATCTGTCCAAAATTCCCAGCAGCCAATTGGCAAGTGTTTTGCTAGACTTAGAATTTAGAGGTGTATTGAAGTCTTTGCCTGGCAAACGCTACGTATTGATTTAGGGAGTAGGTTATATTTTACCTGCTCCCTTAGTAGCTGTTTCTTGCAGCCAAACCATTTCTATGGAAAAACTATTTGGCATTTTACCTACGCAAAGCCAAATTTTGAAATGCAAATAAAAATATGCTATCTTTCGCACGAAATCTGAAAATAGTGAATCTATTATTCGTTTGTTGCTATCAATGTATTATAGTTAAACAAACTTAGGCGCGATAAACAGGCATATTCGTTTGCACAGATTTATCCCGTTTGCAGTATAGATTACTTCTTTTTTTCAGTTTTCTCCTCTTTATCAATGAAAACAAATCTAACGAAAATGGCTCAAAAGCAAGATCATAGCATCTTAGTGTATAGTAGATGCTCCTATGCAAGCAAAGCTTTATCAAGTTCTTCTGGTATTCACTTCTGCGCATTATTCCGCTCCTGTTTTTTAGATATGCTTCGCAAAAATCACTTGAAAAATTGATACTTTCAGGGCAGTATTTGCTATTCGTATTTTAGTAAACTAGGAGCTTCATTTATCCTCAAATAAACTGCTTCAATACAACGAAAATCATTCATTAGATATGGATCAAATCAGACAATTAGTTGGAGAAGGAAAACTGGACGATGCGCTCAAAGAGCTATTGCCGCTCGCTTTGCCTTATAGTTCTGAAATTACAATCTTGCAAGGCAGATTGAATAAACTCAATAGAGATAGTCGCTCGGGTATTTTGCACTACACGGAGGAAAATATACAGCACGCCAAATTGAGCAATGATTTGCTTGCCCTAATCAAAGCGATACAAGAAAATCCAGCAGGAGAAAATACAGGAAAAGTTGTTTCTAATTCACCTAGCAGCCAAGCAAAAAAAGCACCCGTAAATGCTTGTCCAAAGTGCTTTTTGATGTATGATTTTGATGACAAAGAGCAAGTTGTGAAATTGAAAAAGTTTTTACACCTTTTTGTGCGCAGCAAAAAAATTGAGTTATTTGACATGCACGAATACGATTTCGGAGCGGATCAAGATGCAGAAATAGAGCAGCACTTGGCTTCTTCGGATTATGTTTTTTGTCTGATTACTTTCATGTTTCTATTTACCACTTACGAATGGGCAGAAAAGGCAAGAGCGATGAATAAGCGCATCATTCCTATAAAAATCAATGTCGTCGGATTAGAAGAAACTTTCCTGAAAAACCTGAGAATGCTGCCTTCTAATCGAAAAGCAGTGGCGGAATGGAAAAACGAAGATGCCGCTTATGCGGATATTGTCGCCAATTTGAAAAAGCTGTTCTAGGATCATAGAAACTAATATGCTCTATTCGGTATGAAAAGTGCAAATTCGTTTTCAATGATTTTGGTAATCGCGCCTAAGGCGGACAGGTTTGTTTAACTGGTGATACGGTGATTGAGGACTTACCACATTACCAAAAATAAAAATGCACTTCTTTATCCCATACGCAGTCATAACTTCAAGCTCAACCACAACTTCAAAAAAATGAAGTCGCGAGCAGTCTTCTCTCGTTGATCTGAACCAAATCAAGCAAAACCAAACAATATCAAACCAGAAAAAACCATCTCAAACTAAAATAAACCAAATCGAAAAAAACAAAACACACCTATGGCGATAGACTGGGAACTCCTTCGGAAAGATTTTCAAAAGCAGCGTTGCATTTTATTGATTGGTCCTAAGGTCTCCAATACGGAAGCAAAAGGAGAACGAGTACCGCTTATGGAGCAATTGTCGCTGCACATCGCGGAGCAATTGGACAAATACAAAGTTGCGTATAGCGAGAAAAATAAGCGGAATCTTCGATACATGGCACAACGTTTTTTGAGCATGGACAAGGTGCGGCGTGTTGATTTGGAAGATTTGGCGGAAGATTTCTACGAAGAGCAAAAGCAAGTGAGCATTCCCGCTGCGTATCAAGCCATTGCTTCACTGCCCGTCAAAGTTATCATCAATGTGAACTTTGACAACTTCATCGTGAAAGCCCTGCGCGAAGTGGATAAAACACCGATCGTTCGGCACTACAATTTCCAATTGACAGGCGATAGTCGCAGGCACAAAGAAGCTGCGCCCATTGATATTGATGAAATTACGGAACGCTCGCCTTTGGTTTATCACCTGATCGGAACGCTCAAAGAGAAAGAATCACTCGTTTTGACAGAAACCGATCAAGTAGAGTTCATCCGCAATGCCGTGAAAAGCGACCCACCAATTCCAGATGAAGTACTCAGCTATTTTGATCGCCGCAAAACCTATCTATTCATTGGTTTTGATATGCAAAGCTGGCAATTTCGCTTGCTCCTAGATTCTATGAACTTAAAATTCAACTATTTGGGCAAAGAAAATCGCCCTATCTCGCCACAATCCGATAATTATCCAATCACAGAAGCGACGCGAAGCTTTTACGAAGAAAATTTCAATTTCCTGTTCTTAGATGAAAAGATAGATGATTTTATTCAAGAAATCAAAAAACGAGTAGTCGATCCAGATAGCGGGCGCGCGCATCGCGTTTACGTCGCTTTTTCCAATAATGAAGAAGATCGAGCGCATTTAGAACAACTAGAAAAGCAGTTTAAACCGCTAGAGCAAGCAGGGAAATTGGAGGTTTGGCACAGCAATCGAGCGGAATTTGGGGAAGAAGTGAGCCGAGAAGAAAAAATCAAAGAAGCAGACAGTATCATGCTTTTGATGAGTAGTGATTTCTTATCCGACGATCAAATACTGGACGAAGATTTAGAGTGGGCGATCACGGAAAAAGAAGAGCGAAATGCCAATTTAATTCCCGTTTTGGTGCGACACTGTACTTGGCGTGCGATTCGAGAATTGAGGTCGCTACAGGTGCTGCCAACCAACGAAAAACCAATCGCCGATGACAGTTGGACGAACGCCGATGAGGCTTGTTTTGAAATTGTACAAGAACTTAAAAAACGCCTCCATCTATGAAAGATCGCTATCCAGGCATTCGCTCCTTCGAGTACGCTGAAAAAGACCTCTTTTTTGGTCGGAAAGATGATATAAAAAAGCTATATACCAGCATAAAGGCACAAGAACTGATTGTCCTTTTTGCTAAATCGGGTATTGGAAAAAGCTCTTTGATTAATGCTGGACTAATTCCACTCTTGGAATCTGATTTGTACCAAGCTATCAAAATTCGATTGCAAGACCCGAATATTTCGCCGCTAGAAGTCGTCAAAGCTGCTTTGCTCCCTTATTTGGATGAAGAGCGACTGCGCAAAAACACCAAAAAAGACAAAGCGGAAGCGGGGCTTTGGGAATTTATCAAAGCCTGCACTTTCCAGCAAAGAGAAGGCAAAGCCACGCCTGTTTTGATCTTCGATCAATTTGAAGAGTTTTTTGAGCACACCGAAGCCAACCAATTTGATTTAATTGCGGGTATTGCGGATTTGTTGAGCGAGCGTTTGCCAACCGAAGTGCAAGAAAATTTGCGAAAAATTCCATTTTCTAAAAGAACCGAAGAAGATTTAGAATGGCACAGCCCTGTGGAAGTGAAAGTCATCTTCGCCATTCGTTCGGATCGGCTGAGTTTGCTGGATGGACTGTCAGAAGAAATTCCAGTTATTCTCAATAATCGCTATCACCTGAAACCTTTGCAACGCAATCAAGCAGTGGAAGCCATTACCCAACCTGCTTTGCTAGAAGGCGATTTCTCTACTGCGCCTTTTAAGTACAAAGCAGATACGCTGGAAAGAATACTGGATTATTTGAGCAATGAAGCCCAAGAGATTGAATCTTTTCAATTGCAATTAATTTGTCAGCACATTGAGAAAGAAGTGATGAAGCGGGGAAATGGAGACTAGGGGAGGCAATTTATACCGATAAGATTTATAAGACAATCTATCGTAATAGCTGATTCAACTCGACTGTCGAATACCAGTATTTGGTATTCTTAGACTTCTTGATTAATTTTACATCAATTTGAATGAAACAAGCACTAAACTCTCTGCGATGCCCCAATAGCGAACTTGGTTAACTATCATCGCTTTTTGATGATTAGTCAATTTCAATAACCCAACGAATCGACGAAAAACAAAAACACTGTTCCAAATGAAACAACTATTATTACTGCCTGCACTCTTTTTGATGTGCAGCTTAAGCACAACGAGTGCACAAGCATTGAGAAACGTCAAAACCAAAGCACTTCCGCTTCCCACTTGGCAGCCGCCACTTCATCAGAGTTCTATTGAGAAAAATGCAGAATCGCCCATTGGCGTTCCTACTACTAGTAAGACTAAGCAAGTCTATTATGATCTGAAACGACACAAAGACGCGCCAGAGGAAGCCATCTTACTCAGTGAGGAGGACCTCGTACCGAGCGGTCTATTGAGAGATTACTACCATTCCAGCAAGCCTAATTTTAGCAAATCCTTCACCGAAAATGAACTGGTTCAAAATATGCTCAGCGAACCTTCTGCCTATAACGTCTATGTCGAAATTGAAACGCAAGACGGACAAAGTTTTCAATGTACGGGCGCGCTCATTGATGCCAAATGGGTTTTAATCTCTGGAAACTGTCTGAGCAGTAGCGAATTTGCGGGAGAGGAAGGACTGATCGCCAAAGCGGTGGTCTATCCTGCTTTTGATACTCGCACAAATGCGCCCTTTGGCTTCGCAGAGAGCATCGCTATATTCACCTACATTCGTTGGCGATTTGATCGCGACTTCAATCATAATATCGGCTATTTTGCCTTAGATCGACCAATAGGTGCGACTGTGAAATTTTGGCTTGGTATCCTTGACAGCAATGTCAGTGCGCCAGGACAATTTTTCGATTTTGGATTAGAACAGGATAACACCTACATCACAGAGACCTTTACCAATGAAAGTTATCCTGTAGCAGATGGTTTTGAAGCTGGTAGATTATACACGCGTTCAGGCAATTTTGACGAAGAAAGTATTCAAGAATTTTTGGTCTATAATGACCAAGAAAGTGTATTCGGGCAATCTGGCAGCGCGCTCTATCGCTTTGACAATGGTGTGCCTAAGATTTCTGGTATATTGTCCCATACCAGACAAGGGCAAAGTGGTTATGTGAGATTGGATGCAGATAAGGTAGCAGACATTACCGAAAGTATCAATGACGGTTATTTAATTGAGAATCCCGATCCAAATGGCGCACCGATTATATTTGTGGAGTCCCGACCCTTTAGTCCTGATCTTATTCCTTTTCCTGCACCCAATGTTCCTGTCTTCACCAATACACAACAAAATCAAGGAGAGCAACTGGATACACTTTACGCAGGGGTCACTAATTATTCCAAAAATGCCTACGATCGCAATTTTACCATCGAAGTCTTTATCTCTAAAGACGATCAATACGATATACTGGACGAGGTCATTGGTAGCTTTGAGTATGATAGGCGCATTGAGCCAGACGAAACGCTCTTTTTCGATTTATCCAATAATGTGAGCTTGCCAGAAGATTTAGCAGATGGTCAATATTACATTGGCATACAAATAGATGCTTTCGAGACCGATCGGGGCAATAGATTCAATAATGTTCCTTTGCAGGGCGATTTGCGACCAATTAGTATTGGGACAGGAATTGATAGCGAAAATCCCTGTGAACGTGCCTTTAAATTGAACTGTGGAGAGACTTATACTTTAAATAACTTCGACGCAACGGATGATTACGACAATGACGATGGTTTGTACAACACTTGCTTTCCCGACGGTTCTATTACCTTCAGAGACTACACGGGCAAGGACTTATTGCTATCTTTTGATGTCATAGAAGCTTCCGATGTCACGATTGAATTAACAGAATTAGGTACTTTTTTCGATGTTGCCGTCTTTGAAGATTGCAGTGCAGGGCTGACCGACAATGCAATCGTCTCTGGTTGTTTAGGCATTGCGAATAGAGGTGGGCGTTTTGAAGAAACGCTAGAGTTAACCAATCTTGCAAGCGGTACGTATTACATTATAGTGGATGCGGATATTGCTAGAAGAGAAGGTGATTTCAACATTCGCGTGTCTTGCCCGATTCCGACAGTCGATTTGTGCTCGGAAGTGGATGGTGCCTTGGGTTGTGGTGACGTTTACACAGGCAGTACCATTGGAGGCGAAAGTTCATTCAATGGCACAGATTACGAGGGTTTCTGCCTGAATGATATTAATCCTCAATTTCTACCCTTTGATGCGCCCGATCAATTACTAGGATTGAGTGTGCCAGAGGGAGAAACTTGGAGTTTGGTACTGGAGAGCAGCAATGGAGAAGATTTGGATATGTTTTTATTTGAAGACTCTTCTTGTGAAAATGGTATTTTCTCGACTTGCTTTGAAAAAAGAATCACCGTTGATGGAAGAGAAGTATTTGATAATATTCCTACGGGCAATTATTATGTCGTAGTCGATGGCTATTTGGGACATATTGTGGATGACTTCACGCTGGCAGTCTTTTGCGAAACCGAAGGTGATTTTAAACCGACGATTTGTGATTTAGGAGGCGAATTTGTTAGCGAAGATCAAGTGACTTTACTGGAGCTCTCCTTGGATGCGACGGAAGATATTCCGCTTTCTAATATTGATCTGCCTTTGTGTGTACAAGAAAGATATATTAATGCCAATCTGGAGACCACCTTCTTTGATACCTATGTTCTTTACCTATCAGAAGAAGATGCGGCAGAAGGTTTCAAACTGAAATTTGATCCTTCCTTGACTGCTTTTGTGCTTTCTTGTGAGCAAAATGGTCAGATCACTACAGATTGTATCGCTTTCTCCGATGCCTTATCGGGCGGTACAGCAGGAGAACTTAATTTCGTCCCTTCCGCAGCTCAAGAAGGTATAGAATTTTATTACATCGTCATCGCGGGTCAGGCGGGTAGCTTTTATGATTTGGATGTTCAAATCGGCAACAGAGAAGGTCCGTGTCGAGCAGTAGATTCTGTGATTGATAGCTTGGGGGTCAGTGAATTTGGCAACCTTTTCGACCAAAGCAATAGTTTCGATCTAGTCGTTGCTACGGATGCTACCAATATTTATAGTTGCTACGTAGGCGATTATACTTTTGAGGGATCAGATATTGTCTATCAATTGGATATCAGAGAGACTGTGAACTTTGATGTGGTATTCGATACAGACAGATTTGCGACCTTGCCTGGTACAGAATTTGGGATATTCCTATACGATTACAGGTGCGGAAGTGAAGGTGGCTGTATCCGCTATGATGAAACCAAAGGCGATGATCGAGAACTGAATATGAACGTAGAAATCACACCAGGATTTTACTATTTGGTTTTGGATAGCGACATCAGTGGGCTCGCCAATGTATCTTTGGATGAAAATGATAAAAAATATTACGATTTATTAGCCAAAAATGGGCAATTGAATCCTTATCAAATCAATGTTTCCAAAACGGAATCCTTGACCAAACAAGAATTTGTCGCGCCTGCATGTGGTGAGGAATACGATCCTTCCCAACTCAGCGAAGAAGAATTATCCAGAACTTCACACGAAATACGCGCCTCCCGAAAATTCCAAAATGTGCAGCTCGGCAACTACCGATTGAGTTCCAGAGATGTTTTTGCGTACTACTATCAAGATCGAGATAGACTGCGCCTAGCGGCTGCCAATACTTACGATGAAGAAGGTTTTTCTATTCGCTTGCCTGGTGTTGAAAAATTGGAGAATTTAGATGAAAAATGCTCTTTTGTAAATGGCGATGCTGTTATCATTAAAATCGATGATGGGCACTCAACGGTCTATGACGTGCAAGCCAAATTTGGAACAAAGCTCGATGGCTCTAAATCGGATGGCAATTTCCTATTAGGTGGAGAAATGATTTTAGATAGCTTAGAACTGCTAGAAGATGGTGTTAATGGTTTCAAACTCAGCTCCAATTCGGTCAATTTCACTAATGCAAGACGTAACTCGGCTTTCTTTATACTCACTGATGATGCTTGGGAAATAGAAGGTCCTCCAGGTGTAGTTTTCAAAACAAGAGTCGGAAGAAACAATGTTGAAATTGAAGGTGGCGAAGGAAGAAGTCGTATCAATATTGAACTGACGGACAACAGTGAAGAAGGCTTGGGAGATGGCTTCATTACCGTAACGAGAGCCGTCGATCAAGGTACGGCCAAACCAGAGTTTTTGGATACCCGAAAAATTCAAATCAACTACAGCGAAAGAACAGGAAGCGGTATTTTACCCGACGAAGAAGCTGAAATTGTTGCCTTGTCTGATGATATTGAAATCCTTCCAAATCCTGCGCGTAATTATTTTATCGTGCAAGTAGGTAAGGAAAAAAGTATTCAGCAAATTCGCCTCTTCGATAGTTTTGGAAAGGAAATTTACGCGCAAGACAACTGGACGAACGAACGTCAAGTAAGAATTGCTACTACCGATCTACCAACGGGCGTTTACTTCGCAAAAATTGCAGTAGAAGATCAAGTGGTGACACGTCGAGTATTGGTGCAGCGATGATGAGTGCTGGTAATTTGATGAGGCGGTGATTTGGTGAGGCGTGATAAACAGGAAGGTGAGTGCACTTCTTACACCAAATGGAGCTAAGGGATTTTTAGAAACCGCTCAACTCTAAGCAAGCAATCTGCGCAAAATCTACAATTAATTCTTTGTGTTCTTTATGCCCTTTGTGGTTTAAAAATTGCACCAGAAAAGCAACAAAAAACCAAAAGAAAACACCAACATGATGAACAAATCCATAGCATGCTTACTCCTTTTCTTTGCCCTGTGGGCTTGCCAGAGTGAAGAAGTTGAACCGCGCTCCTTTTTTGAAATCAGTACAGGCGATTTTGAAGACCAACTCGACCGCGCCACGCTGACGATCAATATCGAAAACGGCGACAATCAACTTGATCTGCGCTATGGTTTTCTTTTCTCTGCAGACAATACGACGCCCACTTTTCAAGATAATGTTATTGATACGACTAGATTGTTAGCGGCTAATCTATCAGAAAGTTTTGCATTGCAAACGGACTTTGTGGAAGCGGGGCAAATTTATTTCTACCGAGCCTTTGCTCAATTTGGAGAACGAACCGTTCTTGGTGAAGTGCGTATGTTTGTGACGGGAGAAAGAGTAGCTGTGGGCATGAACGAAGATAATGTAGCATTGACCAATAACGAGGCAGAACTAGGCGGTTTCATTGCTGGCTTGATTAATAATTACGGTCGAAGTGCGAGCAATCATGGACACGTTTACGCCAAAACGAGCGAGAACAGCGATCCACTGATTGGTGAAGCGAATGTATTGAGCACAGACATGGGCGAAATTGCTGGCGACCGCTTTTTCACTTCTACACTAACTGATCTGGATTTCAATACCGACTACACCGTTAAAGCCTTTGTACAAACCGACGAGCAAACGACTTTCTACAGCCAAGCCATTTCTTTTAGGATTCGTGATGGCTGGCAATTGCATTCCACTTTGGCACTAGACGAAGGCATCCAAGGCGCAGTCGCAAATGTCTGGAACGATAAAGCCTACATTGGAATCGGTTGCCCTGCGCTTTGCGATGATGAATTGGCAATTTTAGAGGTATTTGAATTTGATCCTAGCCAAGGGAAAAGGGAAGAGATTAAGTCTTTCTCCGAATTGCCAGCTGCTTTCTATGGCTCTTTTGGTCGCACTAATAGCACGATATTCAACATCAATGATACAATTTACACGGGTGGTGGCATCGTCTCTTTCTCCAATGAACTACTAGCACCTGGTGATTTATTCTATCTGCTTCCCGAAAGAGCAGACCCCAACGAACAATGGGGCTGGTTTGGTTTCTACGAAGAATTGCTGCGTTTCGATGCGGTTTCCTTTGTCATTGACGGCAAGGCTTATTATGGCTTAGGAGAGGACGAATTTGAAGGAACATTATCTGATTTCCACGAATTCGATCCTGCTCAACTGGATGTCTATCCATTTCGACCAGTGGCTAGCCTAGATGTAGCGATTGATGGAAATTGTACAAACGTCGTGAATGAAGGAAGAAGCAATGCTGTGAGCTTTGTTTTGAACGGTAAAGCCTACGTCCTGACGGGCGCAGATCGAACCAATGATGTCCTGACCGATGTATGGTCATTTGATCCTTTAGCCAATAGCGGAGCAGGAGAATGGACATGTTTGGGTGATTTTCCTGGACCAGCGCGAGAAGCGGCGGTTGCCTTCGTCATTGACGACAAAGCCTACATCACAGGCGGTTCTAGAGTCCTTGGAAACCTGGATGTTGCCTACACCGATATTTGGTCTTTTGACGGCACCAATTGGGAAGAAAAAGAAGCCTTTCCTGGCCCGCCAAGAACCAATGCCATTGGCTTTGCGATTAATGGAAAAGGCTATTTTGGAACGGGTTTTTATAACTTCTTCAACAACAATGGCGAACAAGAAGAACTCTACGCGGATATTTGGGAATACGTACCTGAAGAAAACTGAATACAGTTTGACAAGGAGTAAGCAGCGAAGCAATACTTAGCGACCTCTGCGAATAGAAAGCTAGAAAGAGCGAACCGCAGAGTTGCGCAGAGAAGACCTACGCAGAGTTTTGCTAAAAAGAACTCTGCGAAAAAACTCCGCGTAACTCTGCGGTTAGAAAAGCACATTAAAATCCTAAGACATGAAAATAAATTATACTCAACTTACAGGACTGACAGCACTCGTTTTATTCCCAATTTTAATGATGGCGCAAGGCGTTGTCCGCTCCGATACGATTAGCATTCCTTTTCAGCTAAAACAAGAAAACGGACAAATCTTCATAGAAGGCAATCTCAAAGAAATGCGCAATAGTTCAGACTATTTTCCTTTGATCGAACTCAAAGAAGCGAAGCTGGAAGAAGCAGATGCGCTCCTTTCTTACAAAGTAGTTAAATTACTCCCCAATTTCACCTACGACATCCATCTACTCGTAGAACCACAAGACACCTTTGAAGACCTGATTATTCCTAATTTTCGAGAACTGGAAGGGATCAACGGGCAATTGAGATGGGATGCGCCGCCGCCCTATCAGACCGTTTGGAAAGATGTGCTGGAAGGCAAACTCGACTATGACGAAACCTACACCTTCAAAATCCAATACGATTTATTGGGTAATTTGAATTGCGATCAAGCACCCAAACCCAATCTTTCTTTTCGCAAGAATTGGTATCACTACTTAGTCATCGCGGCAGGCGTAGGTGCTATCATTTCGGGAGAAGCCTTTGGCAGAGAAGCAGAGGACTTAATTAATCAATACGATAATGCTTGGAAAGCAGGGGAAAGCAGAATCGCCGCTCAACCCATTTTTGAAGATGCACAAGACCACCTTCAACGAGAAGCTGATTTCAAAAATATCGGTATTTCGATTCTAGCAGCAGAAGCAATTTGGGTCGGCTACAACTACTTCCGATTTAGAAAAAGAGTAAAAGCCTACAAAAGCTATTGTGGCAAAAAAGTAGAAACGGGACTAAGTGTAGAGTATTTGCAAGGCGATCCCTTCGTGGGTTTGGGAACAAGGATTTATTTAGGCAATTGATATTTGTCGATTAATTTTCAGTTCTTAATTTTCAATTACCAAAACAACTTGACTTATGAAATTCATACCCATATTTCTATTCTTATTGACAATTGCTGGCCTAAGTTTTGCCCAGCAAACTTCTTGCTTCAGTCGCTACTATTTGGTCGGTGTTCAAGCTTTTGAAACGCTAGACTTTGAGCGGGCACAAAAGCAATTTAGAGCAGCTATTATTTGTCCAGACATTGGGCAAGATGAAAAGCAAGAAGCAATGACTTGGCTGCAAAAAGCCAATGACGGCTACATCTTTAAAATTACGGAGAAGCAAGATTCACTGAACGAAGCCTTGAAAAATCTAGCCGAAGAAAAGAAGCGCGCGGTTTCCTTTGCCATGCAATCCGAAGCCAATCGTCTAGCACTGCTTTCCGAGAACGAACGCAAAAACGAGAACGAACGGGCCGCGTTGTATCTAGCTTACAAAGCTTTGGAAACCGCCGACGAAGAACAAACACCAGAACATGTGTTGGCTTTTGGATATGCGGTCAGTGATGCGCTCGCGAAAAGTATGGACAAAAAAGCAAGGAAATACGAAAACTTTTATCTGCTAGAAGATTCTGCTACGATCATCAGTCAGGCACAGGAAGATGCTGATAAATTAATTCAGATTATGGACTTGGAAGAATCCAAGGAAGTGGGTTTGAAGAAAAAAGATATTCTATTTACACACATCGCCGAAAATGGAGATTGGATCATTACCGCCAACGACAAAAACATAGCGACTCTTTGGAATAAAAAAGGGAAATCTGTTACTAAATTATACGGACATCTAGAACCAATCAGTTACGCTGCCTTTTCCCCTGATTATCAATTGATTTTGACTTGCTCCAGAGATAATACTGCTAAGCTTTGGAACATGGAAGGTACGCTCTTGACTACTTTTGACAAGCATAAAGGCAATATCTACTACGGCGAATTTTCCAGTGAGGGCACAAGTATTTTAACCAGAGCTTCGGATGGTTCGGTCTATGTTTGGGACATCAAAGGACAATTATTGGGTTCTATTCTAGTTGAAAATACCTACGTCAATTCTGCAATTTTTTCACCAGACGACCAACAAGTTCTAACAGCTTCCTCAGATGGAACGGCAAGACTTTGGAAAACAGACGGTCAATTGTTAGCAAAATTGGAAGGACACCAATCCGTCATTAAAAATGCGTTCTACTCGCCCAATCAGCTATTCATTGTCACCAATGGATTAGATCATAAATTAAAACTTTGGAGCAATCAAGGCGCAGAAATACTAACACTGAAGGGACACGAAAATACCGTCAATTCTATACAATTCAGCCCTGACAATAGCGAATTACTTACTGCTTCCAATGACCGCACTAGCATTCTTTGGGACAATAAAGGACAAATACTACAACAATTCAAAGGACACCGAAAAGCAGTGTTGCAAGCCAATTTTTCTAGTTCTGGCAACTACATCTTGACGACGGGGAAAGATGGTTTTGTGAAGCTGTGGAACAAAGACGGACAGCTTTTGATGAATATTGACTTACAGTCTTCTAACATCATTCCAGCGATTTTTTCCCAAGACGAAAAATATATCTTTGCAGTCATCAATGATCGCCTAGCCAAGCTTCCTTTACCCAATACAGCATTGGAAATGATTGAGACGGATAATTTCTTTTCTTCTACAGAATTGGCTAGCTTTAAAAGAGATTTTGATGTTCAAAATTTCGATTTGAACTAGAAAAGAAAAAGAATGTGTAGTTGAAAACCGCTATCTTTGGGGTATGAAAAAGGGAAAAGAACTCATACGCTTCGATTGGGCAATGAAAAAATTGCTTAGGAATAAAGCCAACTTTGATATATTGGAAGGCTTTTTGAGTGAACTGCTTTCTCAAGATGTGACCATAAAGAAAATACTCGAAAGTGAAAGTAATAAGGAAGATGCCAATGACAAACACAATCGAGTCGATATTCTTGTGGAAAACGAGGAAGGAGAACTTATTATCATTGAAGTTCAGAACAGTAAAGAATACGATTACTTCCATAGGATTCTTTACGGTACATCAAAAGTGATAACAGAGTACATAGACAAAGGAGAGGAATATGCTAATGTTAAAAAAGTGATTTCTATAACAATTGCCTACTTTGATTTAGGGCAAGGGAAAGACTATGTTTATCATGGAATTACTCAGTTCAAAGGAATTCACAAAGGAGACACGCTAAGTCTAGCAGATCGGCAAATTGAAATTTACAAAGTCGGTGAAATACATGAAATCTATCCAGAATACTGGATCATTAAGGTAGGTAAATTCAATAACATCATACAAGATAAATTGGACGAATGGATTTACTTTCTAAAAAATGGTGCAGTAAAAGAAGAATTTTCGGCAAAAGGGCTATCTGAGGCAAAAGAAAAATTGGATGAAATAAATTTGACTGATGAAGAAAAGGCGGATTATAAATATTATCTGAAAAGATTGAGGGACATTGCAAGTGAGCAACATACGAAGATGGAAGATGCCAAAAAGCTGATGGAAGAGAGTATGGAGAAAGGACTAAAGAAAGGGCTAAAGGAAGGACTGGAAAAAGGGCTAAAGGAAGGACTGGAAAAAGGACTGGAAGAAGGACTGGAAAAAGGACTAAGGGAAGGATTGGAAAAAGGACTGAGGGAAGGTATAGAAAAAAAGGAAAGAGAAGCTGTAATTGGCTTTTTCAAGAATGGTGTATCAATTGAACTAATTGCGCTATCGCTCCAACTATCTGAGGAGAAAGTAAAAACAATTATCGAAGAATACGAAACAGAACAATAGAAAATGCCCTACCTACTCGTCACAGATGATTTTTTTGGTGGAGAAACAGGCTTCCAATCCATTCTCAATGACTATTACGAGAATGAAATCGAAGAATTGGCAGTCGTAGATCGAGCAAAGGCACGTCGCTTCATTGAAGAAGGACTGATCGTGGGTGGACGAAGGGTAGGAATGACTGAAGGTGTGGAAAAAGAACGCTATCAAATAGATGAAAGATTGTTGAAACAATTGTTAGATAGCCGTTTGATTCGTTCAGAAAACACACATTTAGGGAAAAGCTACGAAGTCAGTCACGATACCTTGGTGACGCCTATACTCGCCTCTCTAGAACAGCGCAAACAGCAAGAAGAAGCCCTACAAAGAGCCGCAGAACTACGACGTGCGCGCAAACAATTCGCGGTTGCGGCGGCCATTGCACTGACAGGACTTGTACTAGCGGCAGCGGCATTCTTTTTCTTCCTACGAGCCAGAAGTGCCAGTGAAGAAGCCGTCAAACAAGCTACCTTAGCGGAACAAGCACTAGAAGATTATCTCGCAGCGCAATTACAAGGCACTAAAGATCGCTACAACAGCTATCTGGAAAGAGGAAAAGCCAGTATGACTGCAAGCGAATACGAATTGGCGGTCGTCTCTTTTGACCAAGCCCTTGCCACCATCAACAATTATGCGCAAGATGTGGGCGATGCGGATCTTGCCAGTTCTATAGATCGAGGAGGAGCTACTGCCGACAGTTTACGCAATATTGCAATCAATCAATCAGGCGTGGGTAAACGATTTCAGGATTTAATCACTGCGGGTGATGCCTTTCAAAAACAAGGTCAGACGACTCTAGTAGATGCCAAAGCAAAGTACGAGCAAGCCCTACGGCTCAACTACAACAACTCCATACCGCAAGGACGCCTCAATGAACTAGAAGGTAAACTCGCCAAAGCCTTTAGTGATTTCAAGAAAAGAGGGGACACTTTCTTTGGGGCAGAAGGCTATCAAGATGCCCTTTCCAATTATGAACAAGCCCAACGCATTCGACCCAATGATGATTATATTTTGCAACGGATTGTAGCTTGTAAAAGTGCTACAGGAAGTCAATAGCTACCATTACCTAAATCATGGCTTAGTACACCATAAACTAAATTTCTTTGTATTTTAAGTAGGGGAGTTTGAGGGAGAAAAAAGGGTTTTAGAAAAACCCTTTTTTCTCCCTCACCCTTTTTTCGCCGCCGTCTTCGACGGCGGCAGATAGGTTTTTTGAAGTTACCCTCAATATTTGTGTTAGCTGAAATAAATTACATCATGGATAAGTTAAAGTGTGAACTGCCCAATTTCAAGACCTTATTTTTCAGTTTTCTGCTACTCTCAACCGCTTGTATAGATTCTGTCGAACCTGAATTTCAATTTCGCGATAATATCATTTTTATCGATGCTTACGCATTGACCGAAGTAGGGCTATCTTCTGTGCGCATAGAAAAATCACAATTGGGACCTAACAACTTTTATTTTAATGCAGCAGTTGCGGAGGCAAACGTAAAATTTATCAATGTGGAAGAGGGTAGCGAAGTAGTTTGTGCAGAAAATGAAGCAGGCTTCTACTTACCACCACCTGATTTTAAAGTAAACAGTGGAGAAAGGTGGAAGCTGAGCATTGAATTGAAAGATGGTAGGCGTTTTGAATCTTCTGCTGAACAAGTAGGCGAAGCGGTCGAAGTAGAAGAAATAAAAGCAGAATTTACGGAAGATCAAATTAATTTGGATGCTTATCAAGGTTTTGTGCCAGGCCATTTGGTGCGCATTGATTGGACGGATCCAGCGGGGGAAGAAAACTTTTATTTATGGCGTTACAAAAGTTATGAGCCCCTAGTAGTTTGTCAAACCTGTGAACAAGGACGATTCAGAGAAGGTGTGTGTTTGGAGGAATCTAATTTCCGCTTTCGTAATTTTGATTATTTGTGCCAAACCCCTTGCTGGCTAATTAGAAGAGGACGAAATGTTCAAATCCTAGAAGATCGGTTGCTTGACGGTCAAAGAATAGAAAATCGTTTAATTGCAGAAATTCCATTTTACCGAAAACAAGATATATTAGTAGAAGTGCAGCAACTTGCGCTGTCCAAATCTACTTACGAATACTTCAAAATTATCAACGATATTTTAGTGGAAAGTAGCAGCTTGAATGCGCCGCCACCTGCTGCTCTAGTCGGTAATCTTTTCAATGTAGATGACCCAAAAGAAGCAGTGCTTGGACAATTCACCGCTGCTGCCAGTAGTACTTTGAGCTTATTTATAGAGCGAAGAAACCTCAATACGCTAGTACTAGAACCAGAGTCTTTGCCTGCTTTGGAAGACACCACCGACCCTACTAGTATTATTACAGCAGTTTGTGAGGAAGGAGCAAATCAGACGGCTGTTGAACCCAAAGGTTGGAAGTAAATAACTTTTGTACTACTCCTAGCTGATTTATTATTGAACGCAGCCTAAGGCAAAACAATCAAAAAAATGATTCATTTTCCTGTGATGCCCTACATGCTTACTTTGATACTTTTTCTTTCTTCACATCCTTTCGTTGCTGCAAAAAAGGATGTATGGCTAGACACCGACCAACTTCTAGGCAATCCTGAAAATGCGCCGCGCGAAGTGGATGATGCTATTGCTTTGATTATGATTTTGCGCTATCATCAACAGCTAAAATTGCAGGGCATTAGTTTGGTGACGGAAGTGGATTATGGCTATGACATCACACAACGCATATTGAAGCACTATTGGGCGGGGGACGCTATTCCAGTGTATAAAGGTTCGGATCAATGCGGCGATGTGGGAGTGGAAAACGAAGCTACTCGTGCACTAGCGGCGGCTTTGCGCAAACAGAAATTGACCATTCTAGCCATTGGGCCAGCCACAAATGTTGCTACGGTACTGCGCAATCATCCTGAATTGGGAGCGCAAATTGAGGAAATCATTTTTTGTGCAGGTCGAACGCCTGATTATCCTTTCACGCTGGGCCTAGAGCGCGTCACCGTTTCGGACTATAATGTAGATCGTGATCCGGCAGCTTTTCAAGTCATTTTAGAGGCTGGTGTACCCGTGGTGCTATCAGGTTTCATGGCAAGCGAATATCTCTTCTTTGGAGCAACCGACTACGAATTTTTAGCGAAAGGCGATACTTTTGAGCAATATCTTTACGAGCAATTCATCCCTTGGTCGAAACGTGTAAAATTAGGGTTCGGTATCATGGGTTTTGTTCCTTGGGACACTACGCCCGTGGGTTACCTCACGCATCCCAAATTTTTCAAATATTACGAAGAGATTCCCACCAAATTGATTGAAAAAGAGAATGATGCGACGCTTCCATTAATTAAAAGTAAAAAGAATAAACGAAAGCTTTATCTGGAGGCTTCTTATGAGTATGATTCACCTTACACCACTACTTTTGTGTATCGAACTGCACTGGGTTTTGAGGAAATGGTGCTGGAATGTTTAAAAGCAGAGCGACCTTTTGGGAAGTGATTGATGCTACTGCTAGTAATAGAAGAAGTTATTGCAGGCATTAGTGTTTGGGGGCGGGGTAGTGCACTAGTCTATTGTCTATATTCAACTAAGCATTGGTGGCATTTTAAAGAATACGACCAATCATAGATAGAACTAATCATCCCGTTCCGCTTCAATCTCTTTGATTATTTTTTTCGCTTCTTCTCCCATTGCTCCTTTTGAGTCGAGTGCTAGTACTTTTTTGTAATATTCAATGGCTTTTGTGGGTTGTTGCATCTTTCTATGAATATAGGCAAAGCTATTCCACGCGTTGGTAGATTCAGGGAAAAGCTGGGTGTTCATTTCAAAAATAAAATAAGCACCTTTTAAATCACCAAAATTGATGACGCGATGACCTGCACCGTCAAGTTGTCCTTCAAAATCGAAAAATTGGTAGCGAGGATCATTGACCATTTCTATCACAGATGTTCGCAGTTCTTCCGCTTTGTTCGCCATGTAAAGTTCTGTAAAGTGAGCCATCGGATCAAGAATAAAACCTTCCCCTTCAAAATTTAGAGCTGCCTTCAAAACGGGATCTTCGTTATTTTGGTATTCCTCAAAGCTCGTAGTCACTGCGACATGAGGTGCCATCCAATCTGCATTTTCCCATTGCGGTTTGTCTTGCCACCAAGCAAAAGATAGGCGAACTGGAATTTTACTATTGGGTAAAACTAGAGTTCGGACATCGCCATAGAAGTTGATGTTTTCTGAACTAGGTTCACCTACAAAAATAGCATCGGTATAGTTATCCAGTTCATTAATCAGATTTTGGCAAGCAGAAAAGGTACGCCGACCAATGATGACCATGAATTTTCCGACTTGATTAATTTTTTCTGATCGAATGATACCTTGCACGATGGGCTTATTTTTGTAATTGTTGCCGCCTCCGTTCAATCGAACATCCAGTATCAATTTTTCCACTTCATTCTTCGCCACAAAATCAAAAACGCGCTCGTAAAAAGCAGGAATGGACTCTTTTGGATCATCTTCTATTTGGCTGTGCCTGATGTAAACAGCCTTCTCTTCTGGTAAATAGTCATAATAATAAATGCGATCTAAGTTTCTCAAGTATAGAGGCGTTTCATCTTGCTTTCTTGCACTCAAAAGATTGTCGCTCGCTTTCGTTAAGCCGTATTGTGTATCGAACTTCAAGTCTCGCTCTGATTGAAAAGTCTGCTTGAATTGCTGTCCATCCTTTTCTAAAGTAAGCGTAATATTTGGCTTGAAAACAGGCATGATATCTTGTGTATGAAGAATCTCTGGTCGCGTCAAATAGTAGCCGCTTTGTGCTTTGAAATACTGCTCGTTTTCTGCTGATACCACAGGACGAATCTTTTCTAATGCAGCCTTGACTGGCACGCCTTCCACTTCCAAAACCCTCGCCCCTAAGCTTTTCTGATACTTTTTATGAACGCCCTCTATGAATAGCCCATCTTCAAATTGGTACAAATTGATTGGTATTTGATGGAAGTTGGTGGCTTTGCTATAAAGTGGCAGATAGGTGTGTCCATAGCCAAAAGAAGCTACCAAGCTTACCATTCTGGTAATGATCTGATGTGGTACTAAAGCAGGAATATCTGCATTTAATTGCTCTACTGCTGCATCAAATTCTTCCATTGTGATTTTTCGGAACAAAAATGGATAATCTTGATGAATACTTTCTTGCAAAAATTGCAGATCAGATCGCCACTCTTCCACAGATAAGTTGTTTTGTGCCAAAAGACAGCAAGGCAATAGAATGGATAGTATTAGCAGATGTATTTTTTTCATGATATTTATATTAGTACACTGTAAACTAAGTTTGTTTTGACTTTGAGAAGCGAGAAATTCCTTAGAATTTCGAGCTTCAAAAAACCTATCTGCCGCCGTCTTCGACGGCGGCGAAAAAGGGGTGAGGGAGAAAAAAGGGTTTTAGAAAAACCTTTTTTCTCCCTCAAATTCCCCCATCTAAAATGCAAAGCAACTTAATTTACAGTGTATTTAGTACACTGTAAATTAAGTTTCAGTTGATTTTTTATTGGCAGGATTTACCTCCGCGTACCTTCGATTAAGTTTAATTCGAGCATCTTTGCGAGTGAACTGCCAGTTAATTTTTATCCCT
>JBCCRX010000049.1:0-24491 GCA_039201015.1 Bacteroidota bacterium
GGTATAGGAACCATCCGCATTCAAGGTAATCTCACCTGCTGTAACGGTGTTTCCGTCTTCATCTGTACCGAAAACAGTGGTTGGTGTACCAACTGTCACTGGATCATCCACCATACCGTCGCCATCTGTATCGGCTAGAATTGAGGTCACCACCAAGTCATCCTGTGGAGTGTCTGGATCGCTGTCGTTTGGATCAATCACATTGCCTGTTACATCGACATCTTGATCCGTTACATTGGTGTCATCATTTGCTACAGGTGGTTCATCTACTGTCGGATCATCCGCTGGTATCACATCTATATCCAAAGTCGTCGTATCGGTCGCTCCAGTATTATCCGTAATCGTATAATCTATGGTTGGCACATTGCCCGTAAACCCTGATGCAGGCGTATAGGTGTAAGAACCATCAGCAGCCACCTCTATGGTACCTTCCCCACCAGGCAGATTAATCGCACCTGTAGTACCGCTTGCAGGTACTGGAACTACTGTGCCATCCGGAAGCGTGATGGAAGTAACCATTTGTGCATCTCCTTGTGGGTCTTCATCATTGGTGAGTAAATTACCACTGACTGGTACATCTTCGGGCGTTTGATTGATATCTGGTTCGGCTAGTGTTTCTATATCATTACAAACAGTATTATCTATCCAATCATCATTAGGGGGTGTACCACATATACCAGAGGAATTGTCCGTAGGATCAGAAAGCACTAAACCACAATCATCTACATCTGTCACAGTAAACGCAGTGGTATTGGCACTGGCGGCTGTACCTGCCTCTTGAGCATCGGGACAACCATCTCCATCGCTATCTAAGTCAAGAAAATCAGGCGCTCCTGCATTATCTGTATTTGCTAATGAACCAGGACAAGAGAAGATCAAATCATCCAAATCTGCGTTGGCACCATTATCAGAAACAACCCTTATATATCGACTACCAGATGGGACAGTGATATCCAGCATACCTGAATCTCCATTACCTAGTGTACCGCCTTGACTTAAATTTACTGGGCTTTCGGCTACAGCAGTAAAGCCCGATGCAGGCATAGAAGAAGATTCAACTACCCAGATAGGGGCAGTACCAGATTCGATATTATAATCTAAAGTAGCTGTGAGTGGTGAAGAAGGCACGAAGCCCAAATCAAAAATAATTTCATCACCCGTTGAATTGAGTTCTGCTTCTGTAGTATTGTCTCCATCAGCCGCATTGGTAGGATTGACTGCCCCATCACTTGATTCGATAGTTGCTGCGCCTGTGCAGCTACTTGAACCTCCACAGCCACTTCCACTAATTACGCCCGTACTACAACCTGCTCCATCTGTATCGAATCCTCCTGAATCATCCAATGTACAGTTTCCAGTGAGCATGGTAGTAGCAGTAGCTGCTCCACAAGCTTCATTCGCATCAGGAATACCATCATTGTCTGCATCAAGATCTAAATTGTTCGGCACGCCATCCATATCTTCATCACACAAAAAGTCATCCGCGATGATAGCATTGAAGTTATCAATACCTTGAAATTCTTGTCCTCCTCCTGCTTGCTGACCAGCAGGCATCTCTACGTATTTATAGTCAATAACGATGCATTGGAAAGGCGTAGTGGTAATAAAACCAACTGTTGTTTCAACATTGTCTCCTGCACCCACCTGACCTTGTATAGTATTGTCGCTAGATTCTATGTTTATATCAGCAGTAGCACTACCTCCAGCAAAGGTTTCATCTGCTATACTTGCTACTTCTGTTAGTGTGCCACCACAGGTTGTGGCAAAAGATATATTGTATTCTAAGAGCGTCGTTTCGCCACCAAAATCAAAAATATCATTAAAATCAAAACTGAAACCAATCAATGGCTGGCTCGGTGTGATCGTCAACCTATATTCTTCTCCGTTCAAAACTTGATTAGTATTGTTGGTTTCAACACTGGTATTATCACCATCATTAGATGCTTGGTCATTATCACCTATAGTTAGGTTTACTCCCCCTGTGACACCAGTAGCACTGGACAATTCAACGGTGTAACTTAATCCGTTCACTGTATTGCTGGATATTACCCCACCACTTTCTGTCCAAGAGATATTTTCCGTCACATTATAACCCTGAGATTGTGCATAGGCTTCCCATCCACTCTCTTCTTCACCGTCTCCATTCATGTTTCCACCAGTAGCAAATACTACCGTTGAGCCATCCACCCAAGATAAGGCTGTGGCGTCCGTCGAAGCAATAGCTGGAAACAGGCACTCTTGGATATCCAAGATACCATCATTATCATCGTCTAAGTCGTAACCGTCAGGGACGCCATCACCATCTTTATCTGGCAAGTTCGCACCACAAGTCGCATAACAATCTGCTGCGGGACATACACTAATCTGTCCGTAGCTCTCCATTGCAAAGGTTATCAGTAAGCTTAATACAACTAGAAGCTTAGTATTTCTCCACAAAGCGGGAGTGACTAGAATTGGGTCGAGCGTAGTCCAACTTCTATTTTTTATGGAAAATGGTGTTATAAATGCTAGTAAACTTTTCAACATGATATTAAATTTAAAAAATATTTATATGATAAATTTCAACTTGTGCTATTATTTTCTTGTTTTTATATACATAATAATATTTGGTTAATATTGCTCTCTCCAGTGAAATTATTGAAAGGATTGATCTCCATAAGGGAGAATCAATCAAACCAATTTAGGAGCTAAACGTAAGATTCCATAGGTAATGCTGACCAAATAAAATCACCTAGAACCTCAGTTTAATTCATTGTGTGTATATTTTTCTAGCTTCGAAACTAATATCTCTAGGATGTGTGTGTGTGTAGGATGTGTATGTATATGTGTGTGTAATTCTTCTCCGAGTATGTGTGTATGTGCATCCTGCACTGTTTTTGAACTACAGTACAGTGATGAGTACACGCCACACATTGGATCGGAACTCAATGTAGTTGGAAAGCATGGAACGTAATCGGAGAAGAATTTGTAGAAAGTAATCTACCTAGAATGACCAGATTGGGTAGCACATTTCATCAATTTGAAGGAAATGTGTCATAGAACACATTGATGCTTTTCAAATATTGTTAAGCAGATTAATTCTTATAAATTCCTTAAAGAAAGAGGAATAGCTTAGTAATAATTGCTTTCCATACGACTGCAAATATAGATAAGATTTACAATATCAGCAAATCTTTTTAATACGTAGCACAGATTTGCAATGAACTTGTTTAAACGTCACATTTTTAATAAAAATATTTCAACATATTTTTAAAAATTGACTTATTTTTTAATGCTTGGATTCAAATAATTGAACATAATTAATAAAAGTATTCAACTTTTCAAGCAAATTCAGGTAAGAACTAGCTAAAAATTCCAGAATTCCAGTAATTTTTATTCAGTCAAAATTACATTTTGTGACGTTTAAACAAGTTCAATATTTTTTCTGATTCTAAAAGTTCAGGGACATCCTTTTTTAAGAGCTTGTTTGTGGAAATTAATAATTGGACAGAAATATCTCCTTATTTCTTAGAATCAGGATTTCCCTTTCCATCATTAAATGGGATAATCTTGAATAGAAAACACAGCAACTGATAGGACTGGATACGCTCAATACTTCCTTACTCTAAATGCGGCAATCAATCAAATCACCCGAGCTACGATTTTGGTTTATCCATAATCTTATGTATCTTGTTTTAAGCTTTGCTGAAGGATGATCTAATTTTTTCACAATCCCTACAAATCGGTTATCTGCTGGAATAGTGCTTTTGTAGTTGTCCTGAACACTATGCAAATATTGAAACAAACGCTCTCAAGATTGATACAAAAATATAGCTACATCATATGGGGCTTGCTTGCTAGTGTAAGTATGTTACAGGCGCAAGAATCGCTTTTGATTCAACAGTTGGATAGAACCGATGGACTATCTCAAAACTCCGTGATCGCCATTGCACAGGATGAGGAAGGCTATATGTGGTTTGGTACAAGAGATGGGCTAAATAAATACGATGGCTATCGCTTCACTGTTTTTAGAAAAGACCTCCTGCCATCTGGGAATGCCCTACTCAGTAATGACATTCGAGAGCTGTATTACGATCCATTCACCCATCAACTATGGATTGGAACCCCCGAAGGCGTGAGCAGTTACAATATTTACACGCATCAATTTACGAATTATTTAGTGGATAACGATCACAATGAAGCTTATCTAGTGAATAAAATTCTTCGAGATCAAGCCAAAAACTTGTGGTTAGCCACGCCGAAGGGACTCTTTCTTTTGGACGAATCAAGCAAGACTACCCAGCACATTCCTTTGAGTAAGTCTCTTGATAATGTGAGAAGCATCCGCCAAGATAGTGACGGATATTTATGGATTGGAACGACTAAAGGTTTGTTTCTATTGAAGCAAAAAACGAGAAAATTTGTAAAAGAAGAAAATATAGAACGATACGATCCTAGTTTATTTGTGCTCAAAGATTTGCATATCAAGACGATCGAAATAGACCAGGACGAAAATGTATGGTTTGGAACGGCAAGAAATGGGGTTTTTCGCTATGACAAGCAGGCTAAAAAAGTCAGTAATTTTAGGCATGACCCCAATGATCCCAATTCCTTATCCTACGATGATGCTCGAACTATTATCAGTGCACCCAATGGAGATATTTATATCGGGACGCTCTTGGGAATAAATCGCTTCGATCAGGCAAGACAGCAATTGTATCCCTTGAAGTTAGAGCAAAAAAATAAATCTAGGCAAGGCTTGAGTAATAACTCCATTCACTCGCTTTTCTTTGATAAAAACGACGCGCTGTGGATTGGGACGTATTACGGCGGCGTCAATTATCACGATCAGCGCCTCAAACGCTTCAATGTTCATCAGTACAAAACAGAGCAAAACAGCATTAATTTTAATGTCGTTTCTTCTTTCATGGAAACCCAAGACGGTAATCTTTGGATTGGAACGGAAGGTGGCGGTTTGAATTACTTGAATCGTAAGACAGGTATCTATTCCAGCTTTAGACATCAAGAAAATAATCCGCGTTCGCTGAGCGGAAATAACGTAAAAATTTTGTTACGAGATGAAAAAGGACTTTGGGTGGGTACTTTTCAGAATGGCTTGTGCTACACTGAAAATATTGAAAATGGCTTTGAAGTATTTCGACACCAAGCCGACGATCAGCGCACACCAAGCCACAATAATATATATGGATTATTGAAAAAGGGAAATACGCTTTGGATGGCAACCTACGGCGGCGGGCTGAATAAGATGAATATCGAAGATCGAAGGTTTGAGTATTTTCAGTCAACTCCTACAGATAGTCTTTCGCTCATTTCTAACAACTGTCGCCTAATTTTCGAGGATTATGCTCAAAATATTTGGATAGGTACCGATAGGGGACTGGATCGGATGCTTATGGACGAGCAAGGTATGGCTACTTTTCAACACTATCTTCGAGGCGTAAAGATATACAGTATTGCCCAAGTGGATAAGCGGGGTATTTGGATTGGTAGTTCAGGAAATGGTTTATTGTACTTCGATTTCGCTAACAAAACTTATTCCAATCCCATTCAAGAAGAAACCTTGAGGCAGGGAACGATTTATGGTATTTTAGTAGAAAAGGATCAACAAAATTTGTGGCTAAGTACCAGCAATGGTATATTAAAATACAACATCCAAGACGAAACGCTGAATACCTACAGTGCTGCCTATGGATTAGAGAACTTGGAGTATAATTTCAATGCCTATTATCAAGACACTCAAGGCCAACTCTATTTCGGAAGCACCAACGGCTACATCAACTTTTCACCCAAACAAATAGAAGATACTATAAAATATGCACCCTTAGTTTTTACCTATTTGAACGCAATGGGAAAAAGGGTGGAAATCAAAGAGAAGAATGGAATTTTGCAACAAGATATTAACCACAGTTCCAAAGTAATATTAGATTACAACAAAGCCAATTTTAGCATCGGTTTTGCCAAATTGGACTATTTCAATCCCAAAAATAATCGCTACGCCTACAAAATGGAAGGTATTGACCAAGCATGGATCGTAGCGCAAAAAGAAGTAGAAGCCACTTACACTATTCAGCGACCTGGAACATATACTTTTAGAATTAAGTCTTATAATAATGGCGGTCTTGGGCAAGAAGAAGAGCGAAGCATCATCTTTGAGGTGCGTCCGCCTTGGTGGAAAACGAGTTGGGCGTATCTATTTTACGTATTAGCTATCCTTTTCCTCCTACTCGCCATTCGTCAATATTATCATCTTCAGACTTCTTACCGTCTCGAACAACTATCTAAGCAAAAGCAGGCAGAAATTAATGAAATGAAACTGCGGTTTTTTACGAATATCACACACGAGTTCCGTACTCCTTTAACCTTGATTATTAGTCCATTAGAAGATATTATTAGATACTATAAGGGGAAGGAAACGCAACTTGATCAACTCCAATTGATTAAAAAAAATGCTAAACGCCTACTCAGCTTAGTCAATCAATTGCTGACTTTTCGCGTATTGGAAAGCGATCATATCCAAATGAAAGTTGGTGAGGGAAATATTGTTCCTTTTGTACAAGAAATTTTTTTGACCTTCAAGGATAAAGCCAATCAGCATCAAATTAGTTATCAGTTTCAGAGCTCTGAAGAAGAAATTTTGCTATGGTTTGATAGAGATAAACTAGAAAAGGTCTTTTACAATTTGTTATCCAATGCCTTCAAATTCACGCCCGATGGTCAGTCTATTACCGTAGCAATAAAAGGAGGGGAAAAGGAAGTGAGTATTCTTGTAAAAGATACAGGAGTGGGAATTAAAAAGAAAGATCGTCCGCATATCTTCAAGCGTTTTTACGAGCAATCAAACACCTCTGCCATACAAGGTTCTGGTATCGGATTGTCTATGAGCAAAGAATTAGTAGAACTGCACCAAGGAAGAATCACGGTCGAAAGTGAGCACCAAAAAGGCGCAGCTTTTAAGGTCACTTTACCCCTTGGAAGGGTACATTTTAAAGAAGAGGAAGTAAAGGTCGAATCCTTGGACGATAACAACATTGAAAGCTATACCCAATTAGAAAGAGAAACGCTTTTTCCGATAAGCGTAGAAGCTGATGGTGAAAAAGAAATACTCCTGATTGTGGAAGACAACGAAGACATTGCCCACTACATCTACAATATTTTTAGTACACGCTACCAAACCATTATTGCATCCAATGGAAAAGCAGCCCTGCAAGTCATCCAAAATAACCTTCCAGACTTAATCATTAGTGATGTGATGATGCCCGAAATAGATGGTATTACTTTTTGTCAATACATCAAATCTAATCTATCGACCAGCCACATTCCAGTCGTTTTATTGACGGCACGCACCGCAGCCATACAAGAATTGGAAGGCTTAAAAATCGGAGCAGACGACTACATCACTAAGCCCTTCGATCCTGAATTGCTACGCCTCAAAGTTGCCAATATTATCAGCACGCGTCGCAAACTGCATGAAAGAATTGCCATCTCTTCGTCCCTTAATCCAAAAGTAGTGGAACTGCCTTCCAAGGACAAAGCCTTTCTCCAACAAGTCCTCGATTTGATGGAAAAGAATATCGAAAATCCTAAGTTTGATGTAGAATTTTTCGCCCAAGAACTTACTCTGAGTCGCTCCATCTTGTACAAAAAAATAAAAGCCCTTACCAATGAAACCCCTAAAAGCCTGATGAAGCAAATGCGCCTTAAGAAAGCCGCTCAGCTTTTAGCATCACAGCAATTGAAAGTATCAGAAGTCGCTTACCAAGTCGGCTTTGGTGATCCTAAGTATTTTGCTAAGTGTTTTCGAGAGAAATATGGTTGTCGGCCTTCCGATTATGAAGAGGTATCGTGAATATGCTACAATACAAAGTAAAAGATTAAAACCCGCAATCGTCATTCAAAATAATTTTCTTATCCAATGAAATGGAATCAAATACCTGCACTCCTATTGATATCACTAAGTATTGCTAGCTGTAGTACTTCAAACATAAAAAGAACCCCTCAAACGCTCACTTTCTTTGTAGGCACTGCTACCGACTTGCCAACGGAAGGTATCTATGCTTATACTTTGAATGTAAAAACTGGTGAAACCACTTTTTTGGCGAAACAAGAAAACATTATCAATCCTTCCTTTTTAGCGATCAGTCCCAATAATCAATTGCTGTATGCCTTAGAAAGGAAAAAAGACGCTAGCGAAAACACCGTCAAAGCTTACGCCATTGCCGAAAACGGTACTTTAGACTTGCTTAACCAACAATCCACCAAAGGACAGGGTGCTTGCTACATCAGTACTAGCAAAACAGGCGAAAATGTATTCATTGCGCACTATGGAAGTGGCTCGGTAGTCAACTTGCCCGTTCGTTCAGATGGCAGTTTGGGAGAGGTACTAGACTTTATTCAATACGAAGGCAGTAGCATTGATCCCAAACGACAAAAAAGTCCACATGCACATTACATTAGGCGGGGCTTGGGCGACTTGGTCTATACCGCAGATTTAGGAACGGACAAAGTACACTTGTATCGGCTAGAAGAAGGGCATCTAGTACCCAATGAGCCTACTTATCTAGAGTTACCCAAAGGCGCAGGTCCTAGACACCTCGCGCATCATCCCAATAGCAAATTCCTGTATGTAATGAATGAAATGGGCGGTTCAGTGAGTGTTTTTGCTTACGATAGAAGCAGACAAAGTTTTGAAATGCAACAGACGATCTCTAGCTTGCCTACTAATTTCGAGGGTTTCAATAAAAGTGCTGATATTCACGTACATCCTTCTGGACGATTCCTGTATGCTTCCAATCGAGGGGATCACGATAGTATCGCTGCTTTCAAAATAGATGAACAAACAGGACAACTGTCTTTGATGGAAATCGAAAAGGAAGCCATCGTTTGGCCAAGAAATTTTGCGATTAGTCCCGATGGAAAGTATTTGTTGTGCGCCAATCTGAAGGAGGACTCGATTAGTGTTTTTGTTATTGATGAAAAGGATGGGCGTTTGCAGTTTTCGGGCAATAAAATAGCAGTGCCGAAGCCTTTATGTATTCAATTTTTGGATTAACATTCTCTACTTGCTACGTACTACAATGCCATAGGTTCATTCGAACCGATTTTGTAAATCCTCCAAAGTCCATTCCTTCACTATTTTTTCTGGCAAAATCTGCTCATCCACCGTTTTGCACAGCTTACTCACCAAAAAAGGATAGACAGAAGTGAAGTAAAATAGTTTCTCTGCAAAAAACCTAGTATCTATTTTCACTTTTTTATCCGCTGCATACTCCGCCAACATCGGCTCCATTTCTATAGGCAGTAAACTCCTATCAACATTTTGTGTTCCCTATTTTCTTTGTGACTTCACTAGTGAACATTGAAATAAATCGAACCACAAGGGAACAAAAAACCCAAAGAAAACACATTGTAAGTTAGGCGGTTAGCTTTGTGATCTTTGTTTCTTTTGTGGTTGAAAAGTAAAATGTCCATTGGTAAGCTTTGTGGTTCAAAAATTACACGGACTATTAATTTTAGCAAAACTAATCATTTTGCTTGAATCAAAAACAGAATAGTACAGGACGCTACTAAACAGATCAGTTAGTATATTTGACGCACAAGCAAAATTGCCAATACTTTATTGAATAAAACGAAATCCACTTTGAAGTTACAATTGCTTTTAAGCCTTTTTCTGCTACTGAATCTCCTACAGTTAGGCTGGTCGCAAACCGATGCTAGACCCAACATCATTTTCATCCTCACCGATGACCAACGATTTGATGCCATTGGATATGTAGGTAATGATTTGGCGCACACGCCCGAAATGGATCAGCTTGCTGAGGAAGGAACCTACTTCAAGCAAGCCATGGTCACCACACCGATTTGTGCTGCTAGCAGAGCAAGTATCTTAACGGGGCTCTACGAACGAGCGCACAATTTCAACTTCCGAACGGGCAATGTAAAAGAAGAATACATGACCAATGCTTATCCTAAATTGTTGAAAGCAGCGGGCTACCGAACAGGATTCTATGGGAAGTATGGCGTGCGTTACGATGATTTGAATCAACAATTTGATGAGTACGAATCCTACGACCGCAACAATGCTTACAAAGATCGGCGTGGCTATTACTACAAGATACTAGGTAAAGACACCGTCCATCTGACGCGCTACACAGGACAGCAAGCCTTGGATTTTATAGATCGCTCCGATACGCAACAAGCCTTTTGCTTGTCCTTGAGTTTCAGTGCACCCCACGCCCACGACGGCGCGGAAGATCAGTATTTTTGGCAAGAAACGACAGCAGATCATTTAAAGAACATTGATGTTCCAGCACCCGAAAAAGGCGAAGACCAATACTTCAATGCGCAACCCAAATTTGTGCGAGAAGGCTTCAACCGAACGCGCTGGCATTGGCGATACGACACGCCCGAAAAATATCAACACAGTGTGAAAGGCTACTATCGAATGATTGCGGGCATTGATTTGGAACTAGGAAAAATTCGCAAAAAACTAGCAGAAAAAGGACTGAACAAAAACACCGTTATCATTTTGATGGGCGACAATGGCTATTTCCTAGGCGAACGTCAATTGGCGGGCAAATGGTTGATGTACGACAATTCGGTGCGCGTCCCTTTGATTGTCTATGATCCTAGTGCAAAACAGCATTTGGATAGTGAAGAAATGGCCTTGAATGTAGATATACCTGCTACTATACTTGACTTGGCGAAAGTAAAACAACCTGCTGCTTGGCATGGCAAAAGTTTACTGCCCATTGTGCGTGGTCAACAAAAAACACTGGCTAGAGATACCGTTTTGATCGAGCATCTCTGGGAATTCGAGCATATTCCACCGAGTGAAGGTGTGCGCACCCAAGACTGGAAATATTTCCGCTACCTGAATGATAAAAGTGTAGAGGAACTATATGATTTAAGAACTGATCCAACGGAAACCAATAACCTCGCCCTTCATCCTAAGCACCGAAGTACATTGTTGGGTTTAAGAACGGCCTGTGATCGACTTATCAAACAAAAAAGCAACAAATATCGCAATCCACCCACTGGATTGACGGTAGAATTTATTAGATCGCCTGAAGAGGAAGTGGAAGTCCTTGATTTACAGCCAGAGTATGCTTGGTGGGTAGCAAATGAATCTGTTGCACAATTGGCGTATCAAATTCTAGTGGCTTCTTCCAAAGAAAATATCAATAATAATGTGGGGGATGTTTGGGATAGCGGTCGAGTGCAAAGCAATCAATCTTTTGATATTACGCACGAAGGAAAATCGCTTACAATTGGCGAGACCTATTACTGGAAAGTCCGCACTTGGGATTTGGATAATCGCTTGATGAACTATTCTGATTATCAGTACTTTACTGTAGGTTCTTCAAACAAAATGATGACTACCGCCAACAAATTTCTGAAAGAAACCATTGCGCCCAAATCCATACAAAAAGTGGGTGATGCTTATCTACTAGATTTTGGTAAAGCGGCTTTTGCGAGTATGGAATTTGACTATACTTCCAAAGACGATCGGACGCTTACGATCCATGTCGGTGAAAAACTAAAAGACGGTAAAGTTGATCGGAATCCAGGTGGACACATTCGCTATCAAGAACTGAAAGTGGATGTAAAAAAAGGAACGCATACCTATCAACTGCCCGTGCAAGTGGATAAACGCAATACTTTAGCCAACAAAGCAGTACAATTACCTAAAGACTTTCCCGTACTCCTACCTTTCCGTTATGCAGAAATACACAATACAAAAGAAAAACCAAGCACCAATAGCTTTCGCCAACTTGCCTTTTTTAATTATTGGGAAAACGACCAAAGCCATTTTAAAAGCGATAACGATATCCTCAACCAAGTTTGGGATTTGTGCAAATATTCGATTAAAGCCACCACTTTTGCTGGATTGTACGTAGATGGCGACCGCGAACGCATTCCCTACGAAGCCGATGCTTACTTGAATCAATTAAGCCATTACACTACCGACCAGGAATATGCTATCGCGCGCCGAACGATTGAGTATTTCATGGAATACCCGACTTGGCCCACAGAGTGGCAATTGCACGTCGCGCTGATGGTTCACGCTGACTATTTGTACACAGGCAATACCGAGCTGATTGAAAAATATTATGAGCCTTTGAAGCACAAAAGCCTAATGGAATTGCGCAATGAAGACGGTTTAGTGACTTCGACTAAGGTGACCCCTGAGTTTATGAAAAAATTAGGCTTCAAAAACGCTGATGATAAACTGCGCGACATCGTGGATTGGCCACCCGCCAATTGGCAAGGCAATCCTGCGGTGATTGGTGAACGCGACAATTTTGATTTTCAGCCTTACAACACCGTCATCAATGCGCTCTACTACAAGAATATGCTCATTATGGCAGCATTTGCTGAACTGCTGGGGAAAGGAGAAGAAGCTGCGGAGTTTGAATTGCTCGCCTTGCAAGCCAAAAAAGCGATGAACGAACAACTGCTCGACAAAGAAAGAGGCATCTATGTAGATGGCATTGGGACAGATCACGCCGCACTTCATGCCAATATATTTCCGCTGGCCTTCGATATGGTACCCAAGAAGTATATTCCAAGCGTCGTTGCGCACATCAAATCTAGGAAAATGGCATGTAGCGTCTATGGTGCTCAATACTTGATGGATGCCCTCTACAATGCGGGGGAGGAAGATTATGCTTTTCAACTGCTGGCGGATACGAGTGATCGTACTTGGTATAATATGATTCGTGTGGGTTCAACGATTACACTCGAAGCTTGGGACATGAAGTATAAACCCAATGCCGACTGGAATCATGCCTGGGGTGCAGTACCCGCCAATGTCATTCCACGCCGTATGTGGGGCATTCAACCAATCACGCCTGGCGGTAGTATTGTGAGCATTGCGCCCCAATTGTCCATTTTAGCAACTTCCGAAATTGAAGTCCCTTTTTTGACGGGTAAAGTCAAAGCCCAGTACGAAAAAATCAACAACCGACTAGCCCGCTACGAAATTGAGTTACCCGCCAATGTATTGGGTGAGTTGACACTCAAAGTAGAGGAGAATCAAACGCTTACGCTTGATGGAAAATCGGTGAGTCTAGCTTTTGGTACGATTCGATTGACGTCTGGAAAACACGTAATTGAATTGAAGGTAAATTCGTTTTAGATGGGGGAGTTTGAGGGAGAAAAAAGGGTTTCCTTAAAACCTTTTTCCTCCCTCATCCCTTATTCGTCGCTGTCTTCGACAGCGGTAGATGGGTTTTTTGAAGCTCGAAATTCTGAGGAATTTCTCGCTTCTAAAATTTAAAAAGACTTAAATTACAGTATATTCCATCTGAAGATTTTGAAGTCTCTTTTAAAAACAAAAAACAAAAAACAAAACATGAAAATCAACTACATTTTTCTACTCTCGACCGCAATGGTCCTGTTCAATTGCAAGTCTAAACCAAGTGTCGATATTCAAGGCGAACTCAAAAAATGGCATCGTGTCACTTTGGTTTTTGATGGACCTGAGACCTCCGAATTAGCTGAAGTCAATCCTTTTCTCAATTATCGCTTGGACGTCACCTTCACCAAGGGTGACAAAAATTATGTCGTACCTGGTTTCTATGCCGCCGATGGCGATGCTGCTGAAACCAGTGCTGCCGAGGGCAACAAATGGATGGTACGTTTTGCACCTGATGGAGTAGGCGAATGGAGCTATAAAGTATCTTTCAAGCAAGGTGAAAATGTCGCAGTAGCGAATGATACAAATACAGCAAAAAGTGCTGCTTTCATGGATGGTATGGAAGGTACTTTTGAAGTAGGCGCAACAGATAAAACAGGTCTCGACAATCGAGCAAAAGGATGTCTGCGGTATGTTGGTGAACATTATTTGAAGTTTGCGGAAACGGGCGATTATTTCATCAAAGTCGGTGTGGATGCACCTGAAAATCTATTTGCTTATGAAGATTTTGATGCAACACCCAATGCACTTGGCTTTCGGAAAAATTGGTCGCCACATGCGAAGGATTTTGAGGCGTCGGCGAGTGCGTACACTTGGCAAGAGGGCAAAGGGCAAAATTTGATCGGTGCGATTCGCTATTTGGCTTCGGAAGAGTTGAATGTCTTTTCTTTCTTGACTTTTAATATAGATGGCGACGATAGAAATGTCTTTCCTTACTTGCTGAAAGTACCACAAGCGGAGTACGAAACTTATGCCAGTGATAAAAAGAACAAAGAAGCATGGGAGACTTACTTTCATAAAACCCGTTTCGATATTTCCAAACTCGAACAATGGGAGCGCATCCTGGATTATGCGGAAACACAGGGCATGTTTTTGCACTTCAAAACCCACGAAACTGAGACGGATCATCTAATGGACAAAGGCGTGTTTGGCACAGAAATGAAGCTCTATTACCGCGAATTGATCGCCCGATTTGGGCATCATCTTGCCATGAATTGGAACTTGGGGGAAGAGAACAATCAACCGATTAGTGAAGTCGTCAAAGCAGCTAATTACGTCCATAATTTAGACCCTTACCAACACCATTTGGTCATTCATACTTTTCCTAATCAAGATGCGCGTTACGGCGAGTTAATTGGCGATCAATCACCACTGACAGGTGCTTCTCTACAATTGAGCGATAAAGAATTTAAGGACGTCCACGAGCGCGTCTTAAAATGGCGGATGAAATCCGATTCGACGGGTAAGAAATGGGCACTATCAGTGGATGAACCTGGCAGTGCTAGATATGCACTACTGCCCGATGAGGAAGATGCCGAACACGACAATGCCCGGGCAAGAGCTTTGTACGGTACACTAATGGCAAGCGGTTTTGGGGTAGAATGGTACTTCGGTTACGACAGCCCCAATTCTGACCTGACGTGTCAAGACTTTAGAAGTAGAGACTTGTTTTGGGATCAAAATCGCTATGCGCGGCAGTTCTTTGAGCAGCAGATTCCTTTCTATGAAATGCGAGCCGCCGATGAACTAACCCAAGACGAACTGTCCTACTGTTTGGCCAAAAAAGGGGAAGTTTATGCGATTTTATTGCCCAAAGAATTGCAAACAACCAGCCTTGATTTGAGCGGTACAGACGCCACTTTCACTATTGAATGGTATAACCCACGCCAAGGTAGTGGACTGCTTGAAGGCACGATTGCGGAAGTAGAAGGCGGTAATGAGAGCGTCGGTTTGGGATTGCCACCGAGCGAAATAGATATGGATTGGATGGTGTTGTTGAAGAGGAAGTAAATTCTGTGGTTTTCAAATTGGGTAATTTGTTTGACTGGTAATACGGTGATTAGGCACTTACCGAATCACCATATCATCAAACCGTGTTCGCCTTAGGCGTGAACCGCAAACTACTGAGTTCAATCCTGCTCCAAACATGCTCTAAGTATTTTTGACTTAAAAGTCAATTATCTTGCTTGTTTTCAGGTGGACAGGGCAGTTTGTAAAGGCTTTAGCTCAAAATATAGCATACTGATTTCACACCCAAAAAGACCAATTCAAGCAGACAGTCGCTGAATAAGCTGGAAGTCATTTTTTACCATCTTGGTTTGCTTCTCTAATATCGCCTTGGCAGCAATAATGCCCATATTTTTAAAATCTGTGCTGATGACAGTAATGCCTAACAAGGCTTTCAGTGGGGTATCATTATAAGAAATGATACCAATATCCTGTCCCATATTGTAGGCACGATCCTTGGTTTGTTTGACTAGATTGACCAGATCGGATTCCGCAATGACAATGTAGAGCGCGTGCAGCTCAGGAGTGCTATCTTCCTTGAATTGTTCTAAGACTTCGTAATGCAATTTATAAGTAGAGCAGAAATATTTGAATCCGATGATAATGGCTTCTGGATAAGGATAAAAGGATTGGCTTGGGAATACCAGAATGATTTTTTGGTACTGCTTGATTTGTGCTAAATAATCGCTCAAGGCATTGAAAATGTCCAGTTTAAAGTCTTGATAAATTCTGCTGACTTGAGATGGGAGCTGCCTGATGTTTTGATCCATGATGATTAGTTTATCTTTTGGAAAAGCTTGCAGCATTTTCAAAATATCAGGCGGACAACCCATGTGTTTGAATTGTTCGTTTTTAAAGTGCGGCATGATCACAAAGAAATCGTACTGCTCCTTTTTTTTGTTCAGTGTATGCTTAAAAACCGAAGGCTCACAATGATAGATGTCCAAATCTACTTTGGCATTTTTCCCTAGCTGTTTTACAAAAGCGTTAAAAATGCGCATTTTGTAAGAACTCAATTTATTGATTAAGAACAAAACACTCATCTGAATGGATAAATCCGTTTCTGCAATGTAATATCCTTTGCCTCTGACGGAAACAACAATATTCCGCTCTTTCAATTGGCTGTAAGCCTTTTCTACCGTGTCTCTTGATAAATCATGCGCTTCACTCAAGGCATTGATCGAAGGAATTTTATCACCCAACTGCAGCTTTCCTGCTTTGATTCCATTGATAATAGATCTGATCACTTGCCTGTATCGAGGCACTTTAGAAGACTTATTGATCTGGATGTAATCCGAATCATTCATTTTAATATGCTATGTTTGTTACGCGATGATCGACTAGAACTGGGTTATAGCATTTTTAAAAACCTCGCACACGCCTATTGTTACTATGCCAAAAAGACCTCTAAAAAGCGAGCAAGCAGAAAGCAAAATTACTTTTTCATCCCTCAATACGGACCGCATTTTATCAGCATAGTACATGATGCTAAGGAGTGAGCAAGATCATATTTTTGGCGCGAAATACCTATATCATGGCAAACGAAAAACAACACAAGGAGCCTATTTCCGAAGAATTTGAGCGGCAGGCTGTGCCCAAGAGCCACTGGAAAGCTTGGAAGAGCTTTCTAGGCATGTACGCGGGCGAGCATGCTGCGGGGACAGAATTTATGATTGGTCCACTTTTTTTGACGGCTGGTGTGAGTGCTTTTGATCTGTTGGTAGGCTTACTATTGGGCAACTTATTGGCAGTGCTATCTTGGCGATTTTTGACGGCTGAAATAGCCGTAAAGCATCGCTTGACTCTTTATTATCAATTAGAGAAAATTTGCGGTAAGCACTTAGTCACCTTCTACAATATCGCTAACGGCGTACTATTTTGCTTCTTAGCAGGTGCGATGATTACGGTCTCCGCTACTGCCGTTGGGATTCCTTTTGATATGGAAATGCCTAAATTGTCCGACACCATGCCCAATGGCATTACTTGGGTCGTCATCGTCATTGCAATTGGAGCAGTCATCTCGATTATTGCCGCTAGAGGTTATACTACGGTGTCTAAAGTCGCTAATTGGATGTCTCCTTTCATTGTATTGGCTTTTTTGGCTTGTGGAATAGTGGCTTTGGGGCAATTGGAAGTGAAAAGCTTTCAGGATTTTTGGGATATTTGGGGCGAAGGCTCGAAACCCTTTCCAGGACAGATCAAATACACCTTCTGGCACGTTGCGATTTGGTCTTGGTTCGCCAATGCCGCTATGCACGTCGGGATGTCCGATTTATCCGTTTTTCGTTTTGCCAAAAAAGCAAGTGCTGGCTGGACAACTGCGGCAGGGATGTACGTTGGTCACTATATGGCTTGGATTGCAGCGGCTTTACTCTACGCAGTTTATTTAAAATCACCAGAAGCACAAGGTTTTCTGGCGAATGGAGAAGCTCCACCCGTCGCACCTGGTCCTTTGGCTAATAATGCGATCGGCTTGTTTGGCATAATCGCAGTAGTACTAGCAGGATGGACGACCGCCAACCCAACGATTTATCGAGCAGGTTTGGCGTTCCAAGCCATCATTCCTAAAGTCTCCACTTTTTGGGTAACGATACTTGCAGGAACGATTGCTACTATTGCGGGTTTGTTCCCTGCTTTTGCAATGAAATTGCTAGGATTTGTTGCACTCTACGGTTTTATTCTCGCACCAATCGGCGCAATCATCGTCTTTGAGCATTTCTTTGCCGATCGTTTCCAAGTCGTGAAAGCATACGCCGCAAAAGTAGGTATTTCTTTCAATGTAGCGGTTCTATTGGCTTGGGGCATTAGCTTTGGATTGTTTTATACGCTTTCGGTGACACAGGGCATCTTTTTGTCCTTTTTAACTTTGCCTGCTTGGTTGACTTGTGGAGTGTTGTTTTTAATTTTTAGTCGGTATTTGCAGAAGCGGGGAGGGGTGGCGCGAAGTAGTTCGCGATAATTCTTAAAAATTTGGGCATCTTATTTTTTACAAATTCCCTAATCGTTTATTCACTCCTGACAACCTGCGAAGCATTCTATCTATCTTTACAGCTATAGGAATTGACCGTGCCAAATTTAATGGAAGGAAAAGACAGCCAGTTGGACTATATTTTAAAGCAGATTAGTACACTGTAAACTAAGTTTGTTTGAATTTTGAGCTTCAAAAACCTATCTGCCGCCGTCTTCGACAGCGGCGAACAAGGGTTGAGGAAGAAGAAAGGGTTTCTCAAAAATCCTTTTTTCTCCCTCAAACTCCCCTCTATCTAAAATACAAAGAAACTTTTGTTACAGTGTACTAAATACTCAAATAATCGACACTTTTGAACAGCTCTTTTCAATCTAAAAGTACTTCAAAATGCTTACATCTGCTTGAGGCGGACGCAACTATTTTGAAGTACTTTTATATCGAAAAATAAATCGCTCAAATTGTGACGCATATTTAACTCCACCTACTTATCAGTCTATTCATACAGCTTAAATTATTCTTTAACAAACTTCAATATCGCATCATTCACCTTGATGAAATAAATGCCAGCACTCAATTCGCTAATATCAAGCTGTGGCTGTCCAATCGCTTCAATCAGTACTCTTCCAGAAATATCTATCACGCTAATTAGACTTTCTTCATCGACGCCTTTGATGCTCAAGATATCATTCGCAGGATTCGGATAGATGCTAATGGTTTTAGTCGCTTCCGTTCTTGCTTCAATCCCACTATTGGCACTAGTCGAAACCGTCAGTGTTAACTTCGGTCTGCCCGCTACATCGCTATTTTCACTCGACTTGAAAGACATATCATTGCCAGAATTATGTACCACGATAAGCGATACTTGGCTGCCATTGAAGGAGAAGTTATTCAAATCGGCAGTATGTACCGACTGTGAAGCATACGTCCCAGATTTACTTCCAATCTGACCGATAGAATTGGGTTTATTGCTATTCGATAAGTTATTCTCCGTCCAATTGTTAGAGTCACCTTCTTGAATAATGACCGTACCGTTGCCTGCATCGCTACCTACTTTCAGTTGTAGTTCTGCATCTGTGATCGTACCTGAGACACCAGATAAATCAAATTTCATGTAAGTCACTCGATTCCCATTTTCGATTCTCAATTCGTCCGTATTGAATAATGTACTGCCTTGCAGATAGGCATCATCAATCGGCGTCAATTCGATGGTACTCGTTCCAGTAGATATAGTGCCTTCGCAAATACAAGCAGTAGTGTAAACATCATTGATTGTATTGGCATCGCCATCATCGCAAGCTGTTCCGATTAAGCCATCATCAAAATTAGGACATTGATCGTCTGCATCGCAAACCCCATCGCCATCATTATCTTGCAAAGTACCCACACAGTTACAATTGTTATCGAATTGGTCATTGATAGTACAAGCATTGCCATCGTTACAGGCAGTACCAGGCGTACAGCTAAGGCTACAGTTTTCGGCAGTAGCTCCTAAGCCGCTTGGTGCACCTTGATCGAGGGTGACAAATGCTTTGTCGAATTTAATGCCATTTTCTCGATAGGCAAAGTCAATGGTGGTCGCACCGACAGGCAAATTGAAGGATACAGGTACATTATCTGCTGCTCCCGTTGCCCATTCGCCCACTTGATCCCATTGGTAGCTGTTGTTTTGGTTCAGTCCATTGACTTTGTTGAAGCGCACCCAATTGCCATTATTGGCGCGCACCCAATAAGAGTCATCGCCACCATTTGGCGCAATGGAACGAGCAAATATTTCATAGCTACCTGCTTGAGTAATATTGATGTTGAAACGTACACGAGCGGAGGCTGCCGTAGGTGCGCTACCTGTAGAATTTGTACCAGTGAAGGTGAGTGCCTCTCCTTCAGAAGCATTGTTATCATTGATAAGTGTCCAAGCACTCCCTACTTCGGCACATTCCGCTTCCAGCCAGAAATCGGTTTGACTAGCTACGCTACCTTCACAAGTACAATTACTCGTATAAATATCATTGCTTGTATTTGGATCACCGTCATCACAAGCCGTACCAATTAGTGCATCATCAAAGTTGGGGCATAAATCATCTGCATCACAAACGCCATCACTATCGCTGTCCACAAATGTACCTACACAGCCACAGTCTGTTTGGTAAGTATCATTAATGGTACAAGCATCGCCATCGTCACAGGCTGTACCGATCAAGCTATCATCCAAATTTGGACAAGTATCATTGGTATCACATATTCCATCATTATCTGAATCGGTATATGTTCCTGCACAGTTGCAATCTGTTCCGATCACATCATTAATGGTGCAAGCATCGCCATCATCGCAAGCTGTACCAATCAAATTATCATCAAAGTTAGGACATTGATCGTCTGCATCACAAACGCCATCGCCGTCACTATCTTGGAATGTACCTAAACAGTTACAATTGGCATCATAGACATCATTAGTCGTACAAGCTTCACCATCATCACAAGCTGTGCCTGCAAGCGAACCATCACAGTCAGCACAGGCTTGAGTGATCGTGATTTGGTCAATCAATAAAGAAGAACTTTCACCATTGAAAGTCTTTTTATTATTGAATACACCCAAAATGATTTCGTGATTGCCTGTCGATAGATTCCCCAATGCAATTGTGACATTTTGCGCTCCAGAGCTAGTAGGACTTCCAGCAACGATTCGATATAAATAAGGATTTCCACTATAATTAATCATCTGTCCATCCAAAGAAAGCAATACATCGGTGTATTCATCCGCATCATATCCAGCAGCTACATTTAGCGTATAGGTAATTGAAATTTCTGTGGCGGAAGATTCAGGCACAAAGAAATTGCGCTTGACTGCCAAAGAAATATCTGTTTGAGTCGTATTATCTACTCCTCCCACGCCTAAGTTAATTTGTCCACCTTGGAAACTGACACTTTCATAGTTAGGCTTTGGACTTGAAAACGCACCAGACTCGGTAGTAGCATTACCCAAAGAACCATTAAAGCTTTCATCCGCAAGTACTCTGATATTGTTGTTACAATCATCCAAAGCATCACAAGTACCATCATTATCTGAGTCAGCATAAGTTCCTGCACAGCCACAAGCTGTTCCATACACATCATTTACGGTACAGATGTCACCGTCATCACATGCGGTACCTATTAAATTATCATCGAAATTCGGACATACATCATCCGCATTACAAACGCCATCGTTATCATCATCATCACAAGCTAGGTTACGAACAAAGGTGACTTTATCAATATCAAAAGATTCTCCATTGACTATGGTCAATCTCAATACTTTATCATTACCTCCATTGATATCTACATTGCTGATGGTAAAGTCTTGTGTTGTAAACCAACTTCCTGTACTCGTAATATCTGCCACGCCTAGATTGACGCCATCCAAACTTAATTGCAAATCTCCTACTGCACCCGTACTTCCAGAAGAAGCAGTGACAATAATATCATAATTACCACTTTGAGCATCCACGGTATATTCTAACCACTCTCCATTAGCAGTCCAACCTACTTTATAGTTGCTGCCACTTAGAATGTTAGCATCTACATTTTCGCCAGGTCTAAAACCACTATCTCCAAACTTGCCATTATCTACTTCATTGTAGGCTATGCCTTGTCCTCCAAGATCAAAAAACTCTGCTTCGATCGTACCAGGAATATTGCCTATCTGTGAGCTGTATCGTATCTGAACCGTACCGCCAGGACCATTTTGCCCGTTCCCAATTCGGATTGCTTTGGAGACACTTGGCACACCATTTTCTATCGCAAAAAGCATGTAATAACCAGGCACAGCAATGGAAGCATTTGGAATATCTAAAGTATAAGTCGTGCCAGAAGTACCAGAAATGTTCAATGGTACGCGTCTTTGTTCGTTGTTCACGCTATGCGTCGCTGAACCTAGGCGAACAAGTGAGAATTCGCTTACAGCTGTATTAGTTGTAACCGTAATACTTGTGTTGTGATCTGCTACATCAGGTGAAGTATTGATTTGAGGTCGAGTAGCAGGAGTTCCATTTGTATTGAAAAGATAGGATGGACTGTATATTTCAACGTCAGCATGGTTTACAGATGGATTATTATTACTCAATCCACCACCACCAACTAATACTCGACCATCAGGTAATAGAATTGCTGCACTGTGATAAGTTCTAGGAACTGCCATAGGAGCTAAACTGCGGAAATTGCCCGTCGTTGGATTCCAGACTTCTGGAATCATTCTAGCATTTTGATCTGTGAAAATCTTTGCATCTCTCAATCCACCTACCACAAATACTTCGCCTGTTGGTAGAACCACCGCATTACACATGGTTCTATTGTAAGTTAGATCATCTACGCGAGTGACAATGGGCGTATTACCATTAATATCAATCGTGTAAGATTCTCCTGTAGAGACATCATTTGAGGCATAAGATACCGCACCACCTGTCTTGAATATCTTCCCAATGTCGTACATCAGTGCGCTACCATTCATGGAATATTCATCCGTACCGCGAGGTCCTGCATCATCCACATTGCCATTACCCGCTACATCTATCCAGTGCATTTGTTCTCCAGGTCCTGCATGAAAGATGCGCCCATTCGGAGCTTCCCAGACCCAAGCATGATTATCCGTTCTGTAAACACCTTCACTACTATAACCTTGCGTACCTTCTTCTACTGTTTCAGAGGCTTTTACATTGGATAGTATTCTCCAGCCGCCGGCTTCCGTATATACTTCTCCATCTTTGTTACCGCGACCGCCACTCCAAGAGCCACCAATAGTAAAAAGCGAACCATCCGAAAGGGTAGCATTCGCTTGGTAGCCTCTAGGAATTTGCATCGTTGGTCCGGAGACCCAACTTTCGGTTTGCCAGTCATAAATACTGGTCTTTTCACTGTTTTGACCACCTGCGACTAGCACGCGACCGTCTGCTAGATTATTAGTACCTGGGCAGAACATATCATGACCTGTTACCGTCACCAGCACATCTGTGAAAGAGTTATCCGAGGGATCATACACAGAAGTGTACGTTCTATTACCACCTCCACCAAAACCGTCACGATCCTTAGCAGACCAGCAAAGAACTTTTCCATCCGGTAAATTAGCCATCGCAACGGGAATCAAAGGCATATCATAGACAGGCGACCACGAACCACTGCCAGTTGGGCCACCAATTTGAGCGACTCCAATATTACTGTAAGCCCATCCTAACAATAATAAGATAGCTAAGCGAAAATTTACCTTTACAGCAAAGGCAGAACGAAAATTCTTCTTCTGAAGAATGTTAATTAATTTAATCATATGCATAATCAATTTTGTTAAAAATTTACATTGAATAGAAGGTTTTCAGCAGGAAACTTTTTCTTATTTTTTTGTGATGAAATGATCTTGCGACGGCTAGAGAGTGATGCTTGTGTCATTGATGTCTCGTTCTTAATTACGCTCTTCGCTGTATGAAATTGGCATACTTTTTTTTGAGCTAAGTTTCAAAAACTTGCCAGGTTTGGCTTTCAAGAGCAGAAAAGGAATAGAACTAGATTTTTTTGTGCCAAAAACATAGCACAGAATAGTGAATAACCATAAAACAAGGTTCAACTAAATAAATCTTTAGGTTGATTCAGCAGAAACCGGGTGTCCCTTCGAATGTCATTGTCATCCGTGGCTATCATAATATATATCTGGAAGAAGTAGGATAAGAGATAATGGAGTGCTAATGTGTAGTTCTTGTTTGTTTTTACTTTTCATTTTGTTTGTCTTGAAAAAGTGAGTAAAAAACAGCATACTTTGAGTGGTAATATACTGTGTTTCTTGTCTGGATGCTGTGTAGCTTTTAGGAGCACTTTGATAAGCCTTACTGCCAGCGATATGTCAGTATAGGACTTCTACCTTTTCAGGCGCAAGATAAAAAAAATACCTTTTTGTGACAGAAAATAAAGAAGTTTGTCACTGAAATTGAAAGTTATTTTTCAAAAGGCACACACGTTCGATTTTTCTGATACACTCGAAAGCTAAAAGTCATTTTTTTCACAGGGCGAACGTAAGAAAAAATCATTAGGAACGAGGGATGAATAAACTGAGGATCTTGACAAGATATTTTTGTGCTAATGGAGGCAGAAAAATCGCAATCCGCCTTAGGCGGACATAAGACTTTTTCGGTTCTCTGAATTTTTTTGAGGAATTATCAAAACAATAGTCCGTGGTGAAATTGATAAAAAAAGGCAAAAATTATTAAGTTGTAAGTTCCAATACAAACAACAAAAATTTTTGCCCGATGAGTATCGAGACACTCACAGAACAAATATTAAATAAAATACCGACAATCGGAA
>JBCCRX010000050.1:0-23682 GCA_039201015.1 Bacteroidota bacterium
AGCTGTTTATTTGTTTAAATTGTTTATAATGAACACTTTACAAAAGTTTATTGCCTAAATAATTAGGTAAACCTACTTAATTACTTCTACCTAATTATTTGGGCAAAAAAATTGCATGAAGTGTTCATTATAAACAATTTAAACAAACAAACAGCTTAAACAATTAGGCAGAGGTACATACTAAGGAACGAGCCTAAGCATTTCCTAGGCATAAAGTTATTATTTAAGAAGACAATTGTTGTCCTGTACTATTCTGTAATGGGTAGAATATCGTTATTATGCGATTTACTCGTGTTAAGTACTTAGACAAAATTAATCTAGCTATTCAACTCGGCAGCATCGCGCTTGCAGCGCTCGCTGCCTCGTGGTGGTCTTGGAGAGCAGACAAAATATAAGATGTTGTTTTACAACATCTTATATTTTGTCTGCCCTCCAAACCTCCTCTGCGCGCCGAGCCGAACTGTGTCCGCCTTACCGTGTCCGCGTGAGGCGATGGCGCGCTAAACGTGACTTAAAATTGTCCGCCTACTTAAGTAGTCCACCCTATTTAAACCCCTAAGGCTTACAGCAGCGAAGCTGCAAGAACTTGAACCACAAAAGCAACAAAAGAACACAAAGAAGAGAAATAAAAACCTTTGTGTACTTCTTGACCGCCTCACCGTGTCCGCCTCATGCTGTTGTTTCTTTTGTGGTTAAAAAAGACAATGTCCTCATGGTGGCGTGTGGCATTACATTTTCAGGACAACAGGTTCACATGGTTCTTTGATGTTCAGCACTTGTTTGGATTTGTTTGGATTTGTTTGAATAAGGAGCAAAAAAAAACCCTGATCCGCTTTCGCAGATCAGAGTCTTAATTGTTTTGAGAGGATTGTGCTTCAAACACTTTGGCTATTATCAGGGGACTGATGGTTTTTTATACAGTGTGCGAAATCATTTAATCAATAGTCAGTAACTTGAACATTGTCTATGTAGAAGTCAGAATCAGTATATGGTGTGTAAAAGTCGATGGCACTCATTCTATTGCTTCCATAAATTGTATTTGAGCTGTAGCGCGTTGGATAGGTGACTACTCGGTATCCATTGACGTAGAGCGAAGAATTTCCCCAAAGATCAGCAGCGATTTCTACTCTAAACCACGTGGCTTTTGGATAGTTAAAGTTGTAATTACGTCCTGCTATGCTCAATCTTCCACTACCATTGCTGTTAAAATATACTTGTCCGCCGAATTCATTGCTAGTGTTGCCATAAGACAATCTTTTTTGTACATTGAAGTAAGCACTTCTGTAATAAGGCACCCACATATCAAATTTCACTCTGTAGAATCCATTACTATGATTACATAGTTTCAGTAGTACATCTGGTTTACATCCATTATCGTAATAAAGTCTGGCGTAATTGTAATTTCCGTAAACATAGGCATCACAGTAGCTAGAAGCATTCCATTTTTCCCAATGACTTGCTTGAGGTGTCAAATTGCCTGTGTAGTAGCTGCTGAAAGAATCATTTTTATTCTTAAAACAGGAGGGCGTTGGACACTTCATTCTCAAACGGAAGGAACTTTCACCATAGATGGGATTATCTACTACCAATGTATAGTGACCTGGCGTCAATCGAATATTGTAAAGTCCATCGCTAGTCGTAGAAGAAGAAGTGGTGTAGGCAACCAAGGATTGCAAACAACTACCAGAAGTGCAAGTACTTGAATTTTTGAACAAAATCATCGCCAGATTGCGGTAAGTATTCGTTAGTAAGAAATCTATATCATCAACCGTACTGCCAACGTAGAACGTATAAAGTCGATCTTCTCCATCCAAGTCCGCATTCAATCCAAAGCGGCTGTAGTGCCAGGAAGTAACGTGATTTCCACCACGACCAGTGCTGGAGGTGAAATCGCTACCACATCCGATGGAAGAATTCTTTTCAAGTTGTCCTTTTTCCAATTTAATAACTACGGGATTGTCTGTTCTTTCGATGTAGGCGGAGTCACTTACAATCTCTATTTCTGGTGTGACGATTTCTTTGAAAAAAGAATCTATCTCTGCAACAGGCTCTGTACCGAATGCTTCTGCGGGAAGCTGAGCATGGGCTTCTGTGTCTTTTTCTGAAGCGATGTCTTTGATATCGTTTTCTTTTTCACAAGAGGAAAAGAATAGAGCAGTTAAAGCAAAAACTAAAGTGAACAATGATAAATTTTTCATGATCTGTGTGTATTTTATGATTTAAGTATTTTATCAATTATTAAATTCACCAGTAAGTGCGAAAAAGTCACTTTTGTTATCACTCTTTGTATCACTTTTTTTCAAAAAAAATAGCCTTGCACAATTTGCGCAAGGCTATATATCTGTTTTTCAGCCACTTATACAGATTAAAGAATTTTATTTTTTTATCACCAACTTTCTCCAAAAGCTATTTAATTGAGCCTGTAGTTCTTGTGCTGCTGTTTGCTTATCGTGATTATTATTGTCTGCAATGGCGTTGAGTTGCGTGTAAAACGCCTCATCTAGTTCACCTTTTCCGAGTTTGGCTTGTACCAATATCCACTGTGCATCAAATTTTGTAGTAGCTATCACCCTTCGTTGACTATTGGTTAGTTTTTTAGCAGAATTGATAGCAGCATCATAATCACCAAATTCGTATTGTGAAGCAGCCAAAAACAAAAGTGCACTATTGTAGTTTTCGCTTTTTTCGGGGATGCTTTCAAAAAAGGCAATGGCTTGCTCATAATTTTTTTCCTCAATAGCAGTCAATCCTTCATCGAAAGGATCTTGCACATTATTATCCGTTCTACTTCTAACATCTGTCGATCGTCCTTCGATCGTAAAAGTGCGAAGCGACTTATTGCTATAATTCAAATTAGCCAAACCAACAGTCACTAAGACAGCCAAACTTGCCGCATAAGCTAGGTATTTGCTTACCCTACCAAATGTACGCTTGGGCATTTGTACGACCTTTGCACCTTGTTCTTCTTTTGTCTCACCCGCAACCACTAAACTTTCTTCCTTGAAAAAATCAGCTACGCTCAGTTCTGATCTAATGTCCTTCAATAGTCTTCGCTTACGAACTACAGCAGCAAGGTCTTGCTGAAAAGCTACTTCGTCTTTTAAATCACTATTGGCTGCTATATCTTTACTGAACTGCTGCCGCTCTTCTTCTCCCATCAGTCCACGAACGAAGTTTTCTATTTTTTCTTGATTGTATTCCTTAGCCATGATATTTTTGCTTTTGTCGGACACACTTCTTTACTCTATCCATACACCGCTTCCGCTTAATCCGCACGTAGTTTAATTTCAATTTAAACACAGACGCAATTTCTTTATCGGACAGATTTTCAAAGTAAGTCTGTTCTAATAATTGTTCACATTCTCCACCCAGTTCTTCAATACAACTGTAGAGCAATTTATATCGCTCCTCTTGATGTATTTTCTCTTCTCTTTCCTCTTCATACGCAACATTGTGCGCGACTTCTAGGGATACAGCATTATCACTTTTTTTCTTGACGTCCCACCACTGGTACTTGCAGGCATTGTAAAGGTAGCCCTTCAAAGTACTGTTGATGGTAAAATTGGTTCGTTCTACCTTCTCCCAAAGAGAGAAAAAAACTTCTTGTGCCTCTTCATTAGAACCACCATTATTGAGTACCACCCATTTACAATGATGATAATATTGCTGATATAGGTCTTTAACGGCAGAATTATCGCCAGCCTGAAGACGATTTATTAGTTGATCCATTCTGTTTGAGTCTGAGATAGGCTTAAAAGCATAGGCTTCGTAAAACTATTGATTAACGGATTAGACAAAAGTAGGTATTCGTATCACAAACTTGTTATCACCCTTTCATCATTTTTTTAGAAAAACTGCTTTTTTAACCCTAATTGTAAGTAGCTGCCTTCAGAAAGCCTTAGGGAGTAGGTAAAATACAACCTGCTCCCTTATCAAAAACAAAATTACTGTTTAGTTTTTGTCTAGCCCGTTCTTTTTCTACTTTCCTAGAAGAAGTATTTCCTTTGGATAATGCTCAATTTTTCAAAATGATTCTAATTTTATTAGAACTTGTCCACCGCAAAATTTTTGGGAAATGGTAAGCATGTTCCACAACGCTTTAGAGCAGATTAGATTTCTTAAAAAAAGCTTTGACCGTTTTTGCAATCCTCTGGCTCTAAATGATTTCATTTGGTCGAGTATCTTTAGAAAGATATCGCCAACTATTAAATTTCGTTTGTTTTCGTTTGGAAGGACTCGACGCCCATATGATTTGAAGATAAACGTGAGCTTCCATAAATAATGCTGACCAAATGAAATCATTCAGAACCAATCCTCTAATTATGCTAGAAAAGACTTTTGAAGTTTTGAACTTAGAAAGCTTGGAAATTACGCTCGATAGCTTAAACTTCAAAAGTCTAAAATCCACCAACAATCAGTTCAAAAAATCATAGCCTTCAGCCAATCATTTCTATTGCTCGCTCGAATAAAACACAATCAGCTTATGCCAAATAATGCCTTTAAATATGCTTTCATTGTTGCTTTTGGTGGATTTATTTTTGGCTTAGATGCCGCCTTGATTTCTGGAACAGTCGATTTTGTGAGCAGCGAATTTGGATTGACTGATCTTCAAAAAGGCTTGGTGGTCAGTTCGCCAGGTTGGGGTGTTTTGTTGGCTTTGTTGGCAGCGGGATATGTTGTTGACAAGCTGGGAAGAAAGCGAACGCTACAAATCATTGCCATCCTTTATCTCGTCTCTGCGCTTTGTTCCACTTTCGCGCCTTCTTATTGGGCATTGGTGTCGGCTCGATTCATCGGTGGTTTGGCATTTACGTCTCTCTCACTAGCCGCTATGTACATTGGTGAAATAGCACCCTCTCACCTACGGGGTCAACTGGTGGCTATGAATCAAATCAACATCGTCGTAGGGCTTTCAGCAGCCTATTTCATTAATTATCTTATTCTACAAACTTCTAAATTAGACGCTGCTTGGGTAGCAGATTGGGGCATCAGTACCCATACTTGGCGGTGGATGTTGGGTTCAGAAATTATGCCTGCTTTGCTTTGGTCTTTGTTGCTCCTGTTCATCCCTAGGAGTCCGCGTTGGTTGGTGCTAAAAGATAAGCTGGCAGAAGCAAAAACGGTGCTCGCGAAGTTGATGCCCCAAGAACAGATTGAAACAGAAATCGTACAGATTCAAGAAAGTTTGGCGCAAGAAAATCTAAAGCTTTCCTTTTCAGAGCAAATCAAAAAACTATTCGATACACGCCTAAAAAAAGCCATTATCATCGGACTCACCTTTGCCATTGTCCAGCAAACGACGGGCATCAATGCCATTCTATTTTACGCCCCAACTGTTTTCTCCCAATTGGGATTGGGTACAGACGCGGCTTTCGTGCAAGCCGTTTGGGTAGGGGTGTGCAGTGTCATCGCAACGGTGCTTGCTCTTCTTTTGATTGATAAAATCGGTCGCCGTCCTATGACGATTTGGGGATTGCTTTGGGCAGTGGTGAGTTTGGGTATTTGTGCTTATGGTTTTCATCAAGCAACTTATACTTTGACGCCCGAAGATGTGGCAAGTATAGAAAATCTGAACCCAAATCAATTGCAAAGTATGATCGGGATAGAGTATGCGTCTGATGTCGATTTTAAGGCGGCACTGAAAGAAAAATTAGGGGCTGCCAGCAGTTTATTTGAAGGTACATTGATTCAAAAAGCAGGAACATTGCCTGGTACGATGATTTTGTTTGGCATCATGAGTTTCATTGCTGCTTTTCAGTTTTCAGTGGGTCCGATTATGTGGATTATTTTTTCTGAGATTTTTCCTACGCGCGTTAGAGGCATTGCCATTCCCGCTTGCGCCTTGGTCACGAGTTTGGTCAGCGTTTTGATTCAACAGTTTTTTCCCTGGCAATTGACCAATATGGGCGCGAGAGATATTTTTCTTTTCTATGCCCTTACTTCTGCGGTCGGCTTAGTGGCTTTGTTTCAACTCTTGCCCGAAACTAAAAATAAGACGATAGAGGAAATTGAGGCGGAGTTGCAATAGGGGGGAATTGTTTGTTTAGGGAACTTGTAAAATATAACCTACCCATTTTACTTGCTGCCACCCGTCCGCTTTGCGGTAAATTCTTCTCAGAATTCATCCTTTATTCTGCATTGAAAAGCCTCGCCGTCCGCCTAAGGCGGATGCCTACGTTTTTCGCCTTGACTAAAGAAAAAATGGCTTCGCAAAATTTGGGTAGCTTATTTTCTACAAATTCCCTTATTCCTAAGCTAGATTTACTAAATCTTTGAGATTTAGCAAATCTGTTTATTTCCCTCTTTTGTCTCTTTTGTAGTTCAAGTCTTTTGCCGCTTTGCTTTACTAGTTTAAATAGGGTGGAGTACTTATCAAATAAACGACGAAACATTTTCAACAATTCAACAAAAACGGTCTTCACAATATTGCCCCACTCACAGCGTGTTGCTTGCGATAGCGCAAGGGCGAAGTAGATTTGTATTTCGCGAATTGTTTGTGAAAAAAAGGCAACGATTCGTAGCCGCAGTGATAAGCGATTGCCGCTACCGTTTGGTCGGTATCCATCAACATTCGGCTCGCTCGATTGATGCGATATTCGTTCAGAAAGCTGAAATAAGAGCGTCCCATGATCTTTTTGAAAAAGCGCGAAAACGAAGGCTCGCTCATATTGACCAAGGTCGCCACTTCTTTCAAATAGACTTTTCTAGTGAAAGACGTCTCGGTAAAATGATGAATTTTAGACATTCGACTGCTGTATTTTGAGGGTAAATCTTCTGAAAAGCTGGCATTGGACAAAGTTCGATACGGACAATTGGAAAGCTGCAAGAGCAAAGACAAAAATTCGACGTAGAGCGCCGCTCCTTTTCGATTAGGTAACTGCTTCAAACTAGGGATCAATACTTGAATCGCATCTCGCTCAAAAATCAGACCTTTTGCCGCCACCTTCAGCATATCAAAAACGGCTTGCAATTCAGGAACATGCGTAAAAATACCTTTATTCCACTGGATAACAATGGATTTGGAGAGCTGTCCTTCTTGGACGTGATTTTTCCAAAAATGTGGCAAATTGGAGCGTAGCAAAACCAGTTCGCCCGCTTCGTAAGATCCTACATAATCGCCAATAAATTTTGTACCAAGGCTTTCCTCAATGTAAGTCAATTCGTGCTGTGGGTGAAAATGCCAGGGCATTTCAAAATTGGGTTTTGCATAGACAAAAGCAGATATGGTCTTCTGTTTGGCTGGGTGAATCGGCTCTAATATAGGCTTCATATTTTTCTATTCACTGCAAAAGAATATTTTTTTCTACCCATAATTCTAATTTATACTCAATTATAGCACGTAAAACAAGAAAAAAGAAAATAATTGATAGAATAAGTTACTTTTTGGTTAGAAAAGGAAAATAAAAGTTGCTTTTTTTATCTGAATTTTGTGCTAGCAACCGCGCTTGTTTGCTGCATCTTACAAACTAAATTTCTCAATCTTATGAAAAAAAGTGCCTTACCTGATCCATTTGAAGCGGCTAGATTGAACAGCGGTATCGGAGCGATAGAAGACCAAGATGATGCGGTGAAAATGCTTTTGCGATTGAAAGATGTGCGCAAAACTGCCCACAATTGGAAAAGTTTTCAGTCTGGTGCAAAGCCAGGACGCATTGTCGTGCCTTCGGAAGTCCATATCCGGACGACTCGCCAAATTCCTTTTGAGGTAGATCCGCCAGAGCACAAAAGCTATCGTGCTTTGCTAGAAGATTGGTTCAGAAGACCTTTGGATGCGGATTACGAAGCGGCACTGTATCAGCAAGTCAACGCTTTATTAGAAGAAGTTTTGCAGCAAGATCGAGTAGAGGTAGTGGAGAACTTTGCTCTAAAATTGCAGTCCCGAGCCTTGACCCTTTTGCTCAATACGCCCTACGAAGAAGCGAAAACTTGGATCGCTTGGGGAACGCATGTTTTCCGAAGTGAAGAAAGTAAACTGGATGCCTCTAAAGCCAACATTTTGTACGATTATATTGACGCGCAAATTGATAAAGCAATCGCACAGCCCGATGATAGTTTGTATTCGGTGCTATTGGATTCGGAATTGGATGGAAGAAAACTGAGCAAAGAGGAAGTGAAAGGGGTGATGATTTTGACTTTTGCTGGTGGTCGAGATACCGTGATTAATTACGTCACCAATACCATTGCTTATTTGGCAGAGCATCCCAAAGCCTTGCAGCAATTGAAAGAACAACCCGAAATCATCCATCGCGCTATCGAAGAATTGGTGCGCTATTTTTCTCCTTTGACGCACATGGGACGCGTGGCAACGGAAGATACCGTGGTTTGTGAACATGCCGTGAAAGCAGATACAAGGGTCTCGCTTTGCTGGGCATCTGCCAATCGAGATGCGAGCGTTTTTGAGCAGCCCAACGAAGTCATTTTGGATAGAAAAGTGAATCCACACGTAGCTTTTGGTTTCGGTGTGCACAAATGTCTGGGGGCAACGCATGCTCGACAACTGATGAAAGTACTGCTAAATGTTTTATCCGAAAAAGTGCGGGCGATAGAATTACTAGATCACAAAGACAATATAGAAGATTGGGGAGCATTTCAGCGCAAAGTTGGTTTTGAGCAACTAATCGTAAAATTTAATTAGCAATGGCACAGTTTACTTTCATTTATAGAGACGGCGCAAAAACCATACTGCAAGCATCATCTGGCTCAGTCATGGAATTGGCAACAACAAACAATATCCGTGGAATTGACGGCGATTGCGGAGGCGTCTGTTCTTGTGCGACTTGCCACGTACACGTTCCGCCTGACTTTATGGACAAAGTAGGAGAAGCAAACGAAATAGAAGCGGATATGCTAGAATTTGCGGATGAGGCAACAGCATACAGTCGTCTTGCTTGTCAAATTCAAATTAGTGAAGCAATGGATGGCGTTCATTTTGAAGTCGTAAACAGCTAAAAAAATGAAGCGATGTATCATTATTGGGGCAAGTCACGCGGGCGTAAGTTGTGCTTTTGCTTTGCGACGAGAAGGCTGGGCAGGTGAAATCACATTGATAGACAGCGATCCTGTTTTTCCTTATCATCGTCCTCCTTTATCCAAAGCCTATTTGTCCAGTTTGGATAATATGGGGCAGAAGGTATTGAGATCAACTGAGAGTTACGAGCAGGAAAACATCCACCTGCAATTAGGCAAAAGTGTCAAAGGCATAGATCGAGTCAAAAAGACCATACAATTAGAAGACGGAATCACCCAAGCTTACGACAAATTGGTTTTGGCGACGGGCGCACGTGCTTTCTTACCATCCATAGAAGGTTTAGACAGTGCCGTCAATTGTTTTCCGATGCGAACAGCACAAGATGCCATAAATATCCGGGAAGCATTTCAGACCATACCGCAAAAGAAGGTTTTGATTATTGGTGGTGGCTATATTGGTTTAGAGACAGCCGCTTCTTTACAAAAATTAGGTGGAACGATCACCGTTCTAGAACGAGAAGAACGGATTTTGGCCAGAGTCGCCCCCCCTACCCTATCGAATTTCTTCCATCAACTTCACCGTCAGAAAGGAGTAAGCATTCACCCTCAGAAAGAAGTCATAAAAGTAGTGGCAAACGAAGAGCAGAATGAAATTATTTGTGCAGACGGCTCGACTTATCAAGCACATTTGATCGTAGTGGGTGTTGGCATCAAGGTCAATCAAGAGCTGGCAAAAGCGGCTGGTTTAGCAATAGAAAATGGCATCAAAGTCAACGCACAAAGTCAAACGAGTGACGAAAATATTTACGCCATAGGAGACTGTACTTATCACTACAATCCTTACTACGAGCGATATTTGCGACTGGAAAGCGTTCAGAATGCCAACGATCAAGCCAAAGTAGCGGCTGCGGCTATTTGTGGAAAAGAAACCACCTACGATAGCCTTCCCTGGTTTTGGTCAGATCAATACGACATCAAATGGCAAACGGTCGGCTTGTCTAATGGTTTCACGGACTCGGTACTCCGGAAAGAAACAGATCAAGAAAAGAGCTTTTCTGTTTGGTATTTTAAAGAAGAACGACTGCTGGCAGTAGATGCCATCAATCATGGTAAAGCCTATATGTTGGGTACAAAATACCTCAAGCAAAGACAGATTGTGGATAAAGCTAAATTGGCAGATAGCAGCATTCCATTCAAGCCCAAAAGTTTTTTGAAGGAGTAGATTGCAACCTTAGGTTTCCGAAGTTTTGTCTCCTCTAAAGTTCTACTATTTCAAACTTCAAAAGTCTATCGTTCTGTTTTAAAATCTACCAAGTAATTTTATGCCAGAAACCATTCAAACTGGCTTCCAATTCCGTTGCTTCTTTTTGGTAAATGTGGGTGTCATTATCAGCAATTGCCTGAATAGCTTGTAGCGCCTCTTCTTCTTTACCGTCCTTCAAAAGGCTCAGTGCTTTTCCCCACGCTGCGGTTTGTTGAATGGTCAGGCTTTCGCTATTGGACAGTAAATTGTCGTAAGTGGTATAGGCAGTTTCTGTATCTTCATTTCGTAGTGCTGCTTCTGCTTTCAACAAAAGTGCTTGGTCGTTGTAGTCGGTATCGACCAATTGTTGACTGGCTTCTATGGCTGCTTGATAGCGTTCCTCTTCCATCAGTTCCAATATATCGAGCAATGGATTTTGGGCGGCTACATTGCTTTTATCCGAAAAAGAAGTCTCTGGCAAATAGCTCATGGACAGTGCCGTATTGCTGTAATTGACTTGTGACCACGTTCCCAATCCTAGACCAACAGCCAACAGGAAAGATGCTGCTATAGAAAGTAGTCTAAAGCGTCGGCGTACTTTGAGGTTTACGATTTTTGCATCTTTACGCACTGTATTATTTGCCTTTGCGCTCGCAATAGTAGTGCTATTTTTTTCTTCTTTCCAAGAAGCAAATTGCGTGTCTAGGGCAGCGCGATCTATCATTTGAAAAACTTCATGCTCCATACGATGTAGATTAAGCTGCGCTTGCAACTCACTATCCTTAGCCAATTCTGCTTCGAATGCTAAGCTTTCTGCTTGCTCCATATCCCCGAACAAATAGCGTTCTATCTTATCAAATACGGCTTCGTTGTTCATATTGACTGTTTTAAGAAATTTTCTAATTGAGGCTGTTTTTTAATCAGTTTTCGGATTTGTTCTCGACAACGACTGGCTGCCTTTTTGGCTTGTTTGGCGTTTTTCAAGCCGCGTTCACTGGCTACTTGCGCCATATTCTTTGCTTTGTAATAATAGAGACGCAAAACTTCTTGGCAATTTGGTGTAATGCTTTGTAGCAATTCTTTTAAGATTTGGTCTCGTCGCAATTGTTCCTCCGATTTTTCAATGATGATGAATTGTTCTTCTGGGCTATCTACTAGTTCTTTTGGCTCTAGGGTAGTCCAGTCTTCCCGCATTTCCAGCCGATCTACTTTCTTTACTTTTGTTCGCAACAAGTTTCTACAAATCCCTAAAAGATAGGTGCGAATCTTACTTTTATGCTGAAATTTTCCCTCTATAATTAGGCGATCTATTAGAATGATGCCTTCTTGCAAAATATCATTGGGATCATTTTTATAGTTACCGTAAATTTTTGTAAATTCATTTATCTTAGCTGTGATAACGGGGTCCATGTAGAGTTGTTTCAGAGCTCGATTGCGTTTTGTCAAGTCTCCGCTAGTGATGGCTTGTATCATTTCTTCATCTGAGTATTGCAGTGGCATTATATAGTATTTAGTGTAGTGTTTGAAAATACAGTACCCATTTTTGAAAGATAAAGTTATAAATTATTGATTTACTATTTTTCATACTGTCTCCAAATTGTTTGTAAATTTTTCTTAGCAATTTTGCTTTTAGCAGACTATGCTTCTGCACAATCTGTGACAGAAAGACATATCTATCTAGAAATAGAAGGTATTTATAAAGCAGCCAAGTACGAAGAAGTGATTGCGGAGGCAGCATACAAGCTAGCTGCTCCTGAATGGCTGTCGGATAGCATTCAAGCAAGTTTACTGAACTTTAAAGGCAATGCACTGAGAAGATTGGGGCAGCGTGAAACAGCCATGAATACCCATAAAGAGGCACTTCGCATCAGGGAAAAAGTCTTTGGAAAGAATAGCTTAGCCGTCGCTAATTCCAATCAAAATATAGGCAATTGTTTACTTGAATTGGGTCGTCCAGCAACAGCCTTGTCCTATTTAAACAAAACAAAGACAATTCGATCAAATCAACTTTCTTCCCATCATCCTAAACTTGGATCCATTTACATCAGCCTAGCATATGCCCATCAGCAATTAAATAATTTTGAGCAAGCTTATTTCTACAACGAGCAAGCTTTGGCGATTAAAAAGCATCGCTTCGGAGCTTGTAGTCCGCTGGTCGTTCCTGCCATGCTCAATCTAGCACAATTGCGTTTTGAACTCAAAGAAATCTCCAAAGCCAAAGCATTGTACGAAGAAGTGTTGTACATCCAATTGGACTCTGTTGATCGCTTTTCTCCCGCTACTGCTCTTGCCTACACGGGTCTAGGTAATTGCTCCTTAGAAGAAGGCATGCCCGAACACGCCTTACATCAGCATCTGCGAGCTTTGGAGATTTACGAGCACAAAGAGGTATCGGCTATCCCTCAAAAAAAAGCGATCTGCTATCAAAATATCGGCAATGTATATCTGTATAAAGGAGATTTAGATCAAGCAATAGCCTATTATCAAAGGGCTGTTTTTTCTTATGACGATCCAAGTACAAAAACAGTTTTGAAGCTGAAAAACAATATAGGACTATGCCATCGGCACAAAGGCGATCTGAACAAAGCACTTCAATTATTTGACGAGATTACGAGTCAGTATGGCGATGCTGCTGACCTTTTTTTGGCCCATGTCCACGAAAATATTGGTAGCTGTCTTTTCGATATGGAAGCTTTTCAGGAAGCAGCAATCTATTACACAAAAGCACTCAATTACTACGAAGCACAGCCCTCTTTGACAAAAAATTACTACCAGTGTTTGTCAAAGATTGGCGATTGTAGATTTGAACTAAACTTTTTTGAAGAAAGTCTAGACATTTTTCGGGAAATATCCCAACATATAAGCGCACAAAACGAGGAGACCAAAGCCATGCACCACTACAAGATAGGACGCATTTACCAGAAACAATCCGAGCATTCAGATGCCTTAAATCAATTTTCTTTAGCGATTCGACAGATCGAAAAATTGGATTATACCCCTTACGAATTGCTCATTTCCGTCTTGCTTGCACAAGGGCAAAGTCAGCACAAGATCGCAGCCAATAAAACAGATTTATTAGAGGCGTTGAACACTTTTAGAACTGCCAAAAGATGGATGCAAACTGCTAGTCTTGGCTTTGTAGAGACTACTGCCAACATTTACCTCAATGATCGTTTTTCACAATTGTACGATGGTTTAGTCGGTGTTTCTTTTGACCTAGGAAAGTACCGTTTAGCATACCATCAAATAGCTTATCAATATGCTGAGGAAAATAAAGCAGCCGTGCTTAAAAAACAACTTGAGCGAAAGATACCGCAGGATTCATTAGACCAAATTCAATTGAAAGAGCAAGCAATCAGAAAGCAATTAAGCGCAATAGATCAAGTGATATTCGAAGAAAGCCAATACGTGATACAAAATGGTAAACGGCTGAAATGGGCTTACGAACAGCAGTTTGCATGGAAGCAAAAGTTGAAAGAACTACTAGCAAATTCAGTGCATTCAAACGCTGATAGCACAACCGCAATCAACCCCAAAGATATAGCACTCTTGCTAAACGATCAGCAAAGTCTATTGCAGTATCATCTCACTACAAATGACAAAAAAGCATTTCTATTTTTGATAGATCAAGACACCTTCCAAGCGATACAGATTCATCTACCTGACCACTTTAGCCAAGAAGTTATTTCCTTCTATCAGCACCTGAAAACTCGACCTGATCTACGTTCTGATTCGGACGAAGCGTATAATTTGTATGCACATCTGGCTTACCAATTTTATCAACTGCTACTCCAACCACTCGAAGGGGAATTGCGCCAAGAATTGATTGTTATTCCAGATAAGCTTCTGGTCTTTCTTCCCTTTGAAACCTTTCTTCGCCAATTACCTGAACAATCCAACTTATTCAGAAACCATGCTTATTTGCTGCATTCCTACCAATTTAGCTATGCCTATTCGGCAAAGTTGCTGCAGTTGGTCAAAGAAAAATCATTCAAAAGCTATTCAAAACTACTTTTAGCGATCGCGCCTAGTTTTGAAGGAGAACAGCAATTGAGACATAATGTGCCAGAGGCGAAAGCTATTGTAAAACTACTGGGCGGAAAAAGGATGATAGCAAAAAAAGCACAAGAACATCTTTTCAAAAAAACCGTCGATCAGTCTTTTCAAATATTACATTTCTCTACTCATGGCATTGCCAACGAAGCCTATCCCAACTTCTCCTATCTGGCACTCGCCTCTCCTACCGACACTACGGAAGATGGAAAATTATACGCCTCAGAAATTAGGCAACTTTCTATACCTGCCGATTTGGTGTTTTTGAGTGCTTGTGAAAGCAACATTGGCAAGTACTACAAAGGGGAAGGTTTTATGAGCCTAAGCAGAGCCTTCACCCTTGCAGGGGCAAAAAGTGTTATTGCCTCTTTGTGGAAAATAGATGATGAGCAGACCCGCTACATTGTAGAAAATACTTACAAGAATTTAAAACAGCAAATGCCCCGAAACCAAGCTTTAAACGGTGCAAAATTAGACTACATCCAATCCAGTTCTCATGTCAAATCACATCCTTACTACTGGTCGGCACTCTTATTGATTGGAGAAGAGAAAGTATTGGAGCTAGAAGCAGCTAGCTGGTATTCAAAAAACTATGTCATTTATCTATTAGGATTTTCCATTTTATTGCTTGGAGGCTTGTATTGCGTGGGCATATCACTTCCTTTCTATGATAAAACTGCTAATCGTCAAAACAAAAGGGTCAATGATAGAACTTAGAGCGTAGATAAATTGTGATACATACAAAAGCGATTTTCCTGTGAGCTAATTCATGTACTTTTAAAAACACTAACTTTTAAACCACACCTATTTAATCATGAAACATTCAATATCTACTTCATTTTTCTCTCTTTTCCTCGTCTTCACAATATTTTCACAAGTACCACAAAGCTTTAATTATCAAGCCATTGTTCGGCAAGATAGTACTTTGCGCAATCAAGATATGAGCGTCCAAGTTTTTATCAGCGATCAAGCTGGCGTTCCCTTCTTTGAAGAGAAACACGAGGTCACTTCCAACTCCTTCGGAATGGTTAACCTACAAATTGGTTCCATCAACAAATCTGGATTTCGTGCGATTCCTTGGCAGCAGGGCAATCTAAGCATGGAGATTGAATACGACATCAATGGGAGTAAGGTAACAGGAGCACCCGTTCTGCTACTCGCAGTGCCCTATGCCCTACTTTCCGAAGAAACGCTAAAAGAAAAACAACGCTTGGAACTCAATTTAGAAAATCGTACCCTTTCCATCACGGGCAATCCAGGAAACAGTGTTGACATCAGCAGCTTTGGAGTTGGAGATAGTGTGCTCAGGTATTTTCCAGGCAGTGGCATTGATATCATCGGTAATACCATCATAAATCTTGGGGATCAAAAAGAAGAAGACGACCTCAATATTGGCGATGATGCGGGAGGCGATCTGACGGGCACTTACCCTAGACCATCCATAAGGGACGGAGCAATCAGAGAACAACACCTCAGCTTTACGATTCCTAGAAAACTGACAGAATTGACGGATGTAGCTATCAGTAATGTGCAATCCGATGAATACATCAAATGGAGTGGTAGTCAATGGATTGCCAGCCCATTAGAATTACCTAGTGACTGGAATTACTTGCCAGCAGATGGTATCCTTATCAACAACAACAATCGAACAATTGGACTAGATGCAAACGTGGATGCGAATAAAAATGATGATATTACTAGCAGCACACGAGCCACTGGAGATTTGACTGGATTTTTTCCAAACCTGAGCATTGGAGATAATAAAATTAGTAGCACCAATATCCTGAATGGTTCTATTCAAGAAATTGACCTTGGCTTTGGTGTTCCTGCACGCATCAGTGAGCTATCGGATGTTAATATTCCAGATAGACCTGCCAATGGTAAAATACTAAAATACAATGGTTCGAGTTGGGGATTGGGCGATGATATGGTGGGTGATGGAGAAGTGATTGCTTACACGCAAGGAAATGGAATTACTATTTCTGGAAATAATGTGATTTCTAATTCAGGTTTGCTCAAGAATACGCAGTTTAACGGAGATATTTCTGGCGTTTACAACAATCTAAGGCTTAAAGCGAATGTAATTCGTTCTGAAGAAATCGTGAATGCGTCAATTCAAGCAATAGATATTGCTGCCAACGTCATACCGAAAAGCTTAAACAATTTAGAAGATGTCAGTATTGCTTCCAATCCTTCCAATGGACAAGTCCTCAAATACAATGGTTCGCAGTGGACAGTGGGAGAAGATGCTGTGGGAACAGGCACAGGCATTGCCTATAGAGAAGGAAGAGGCATTGACATTTCTAGTGATAATGTGATCACGAATACAGGAGACGATGACAATAATCCATTCAATGAAGCGATTGATGGCATAGAGATAAGAGGTACAAGTCTTGTGATAAAAGAGGGCGGTATAGAAGCTAGTGACATTGATTTAGCAGATGTGATTAGGAAGGTCGCTACGGAATCATCTATTTGGCAAGAAGAAGAAACATCTAATACCACTTATTATTCAGGGGAAGTACAAATAAGAGACAATACTCGTCCGATCATTGATTTAGAAGCCAATAATAGCTCAAGTGGCTACCTGGCAACTAAAGGGCAAAATAATTCACTCAATGTTGTGATTAGTAATGAAAACAATCTTCCTAACAATGGTTTTGTAGGCGTTTATAATGCGAATGGCGTAGCAAAAGCTGGCATGTACGTAAATTCTAATGGGGAAGGCGTTTTTTTCAAGGATGTCAATAATTTCAGAATGCAACATCCTAAGGACAAAAACAAAACGATTTGGTATGCCTCTATCGAAGGACCTGAGGCTGCCGCCTATGAAAGAGGAACGGCTCAGCTAGAAAATGGAGAGGTTTTCGTGCCATTCTCAGAAACATTTGAATTGGTGGCCAATCCAAACACCCTAACAGTACACCTCACTCCGCTATCAGCAGCTTCTATGGGCTTGGCCGTAATAGAAAAAACAACGAAGGGCTTTCGAGTAAAAGAACTACAGCAAGCACAAGGCAATTATCAATTTGATTGGGAGGTGAAAGCCGTTCGGAAAGGATATGAGGAGTATCAAGTGGTTCGAGACCAATCGGAAGGACTGCCCGAATTGAGCGAGCAATAGCATCGCTGTAAGTTCTATGGGTAGTTCTACAAATGTAAGGCTAATGTGCCGCCGTCGTTTCAGCCTAAGGCAGACAAGTCCCACGACGGTATCGCTTCAAGGTTGCTACAGCCTTAGAAGCTGTTTGAATTTTAACAGGGGAGTTTGAGGGAGAAGACAGGTTTTTCAAAAAACCCTGTCTTCTCCCTCACCCTTTGTTCGCCGCCGTCTTCGACGGCGGCAGATAGGTTGTTTGAAGCTCGAAATTCTAAGGAATTTCTCGCTTCTAAAATTTAAAACAAACTTAGTTTACAGTGTACTATAGTGTATTTCATTTTAACCATTACTCCACCACAAAACGCTTCTGCTTGATTATCCGATCTGATGAAAACACAGCTAGCGTATAGACGCCACTGGGCAACAGGTGTTCAAAATAAACTTGATTGAAGCCTTCCACCAACTGACCGCTTTGTTCCGATATGATCTTACCCGTCAAATCCATTATTTTGAAAACAATGTAGTCTGCTTTGGATAGAGTCAAATCTGCTGTAAACGCTCCCTTGGATGGATTGGGATAAAGGGCAAGAACTTCTTCTTCCAATCCATCTGGAACAGAAATAGTAGAAGCCCCTCTTTGTCGAAGTCTCGCTGCTACAAATCCAACTGTATTAGAGAAACGGAAAGTAGCAGTTCGTTCTTGTGAAGAAAAATTTTCCTCGTAACACACCGTAACAGTACTACTTCTGCTCCCTTGCATTGGATCAATGCTGGTAATCCATTCATCGTTTCCTGTGTTTATGACTTCCCAAGGACTATTGGAGCGCACTTCAAATTCCGCACAGCCGCTCGCTGCATCCACTATTACACTTTCAACCGTCAATTCCGCATTAGCATTCACCCCTTTTCCTTCCTGATTGATGGCAATTTCGGCAGATTTACTGTTGTCCGTAGTGCTAATGCTAATGTTTTCACTCCTACTGTTTTCTCCTGTGTTGCTTCTTGAACGCACTTCAATACGCGCATCCCCTACCCCGCTACTTCTGGATAAAATCAACCAATTGGAAGAAGATTCGATGCGCCAAGCCGTATTGGAACGAATTTCAAAGGTTTTGCTATCATCTCCGCTGTTGAAACTGAGCCCGTTTGTGTTGACTTCCAATCTGGTTTCTGCTACGCTTGCTGCTTGACTTACTTCGATGCGTCTAGGAGACACGCCACCCTCTCCTTGCACCGTAATTACTGCATCTCGATCTGCACTAGAAGTATTGCGGGATGCTCGGATGGAGAATGTATTATTGCCATTTCCATTGGACGGACTGACACTCAACCAAGATGTGGTCTCTGTCACCCGCCAATTTACATTCGAGCTGACCTTAATGGAAAATATACCCCCATCTGCGCCAAAATCAACAGCCGTTCTATTCAATTCCAAGGCAGGACTTTCTCCCTGAACATTTACAGTATAGTCTTCCACTTCCCTAAATCCACCTATATCACAAGCTCTTGGAAAACCATCGGTGGACATGGCGACGCGCATGCGAGTTGGTCCATTCTTTGCACCTCTAGGAACATCAAAGACAGTTTCTTCCGTAAATTCATTCGTGTTTTCACGCGACACTACATTTTCACCCGCATCCAAGAAGTCACCATCTTGATTGAAATCAATCCATACGCGCCAATAAACATCTTTTACGACCCCGTAGAAGCGAGGTTCTAGCACAATTTGATATTCATTACCGAATTGTAAAATGGTCGAGATATCAGTGTAGTCTCCATGACCGAAATCTGGTCCTGAAATATTTTCTATGCCCGTGGCTTCCAGATTACCGTCTTCTCCCAGCAAGCTCAATTGCACTTTATTGATCCAGTCTTCCCAAGCAATGCCGTAAGAAAAGCAATAAGTCTCATCACAACCTTCTGTAGTGGCAAACATAGAGGCAGAAAATTCGCTATCTTCTCCGTCGGTACATATTGTTCTGATCTGAAACTCATAATCTCTACAAGGCAATAAATTAGCCCAAATGACGCCAGGAAATTCAAAAGCACCACCAATGAACCAATCGTCTGCTCCGACTAGCCTAATTCTGGACTCGTAAGCCAAAGCGCCTTCTACTGCTTCCCAATCATAAAAAACGTAGGGTTGACCAGAATCTTCAAGAAACAGACCATTGGGAACTTCGCACGCTAGTATTGGTGTAGCGGCGGCTTGTCTTACAGTGATCTGTTGATTCGCTAGTCCTATTCCTTGAACTTGAATGCGAGCTTCTCTTGGCGAAGGATCAAAATTCTGTTCTACACTGATTTCCATTCGACCGTTTCCTGTACCCGAAGGACTTACACTGAGCCAAGTTTGATCGGTGCTAGTGGTCCAAAATACATTAGAAGTAACTTGAACGCCCTGTGTTCCACCTGCTTCTGAGAAATCCAAAAGATTGCTGGAAAGGCTAAGGCTCGGTGCTGCTCCCGATATGCGTATCGTATAATCTTCCACTTCCAAATTTTCGCTGATATCACAGGGTGCTGCATAAGCATCTGGTGACATACTCACGCGCATGCGAGTCTCCCCATTTAGCGCATCGCTTGGAATGCTAAAGAAACGAGGAACAGTGGTCGTCAAGGAGTTGCTAATTTCTAATATTTTTTCTCCTGCATCTAGGAAATCATTGTCTTGGTTGTAGTCAATCCAGACTCGCCAAAACACAGTACCTTCTTCTTCGAAGGAACCAGGCGTTAAAAATATTTGATAGGATGCTCCCTTTTCGAGAGTAGTCGATAAATCAGTGTAATCTCCGTAGCCAATGTTTAGTCCAGAGTTATTTCCGATACTATTTAGCTGCACGCCATCAATCCAGTATCGTAGATTGAAACCCGAAGAATAGCAATATGCTTCGTTGCATCCTTCTGTAGCAAGAAATATGGATTCAGAAAAAGCACCCACTTGATCATTTTCACAAATGGCTCGTACTTGAAACTCTATTTGTGAACAGGGTGATAGCCCCGTCCAAAAATCACCCAAAATAGGAGTAATATTTCCTAGTGTCCATGCTTCATTTCCAACGAATCTCGCTCTACTCTGATATTCCACTGCTCCTTCTGAGGCATTCCAACTGATTATAGCAGCTATCTGACTTGCCAATTCTACTTTCAGTCCAGTAGGTGCTGCACAGGAAGGAGCACAACCTGACTGAGAAATGCGTATGATGCGAGTAATCCCGCTACCACTGACCACAACAGTAGTACGACGAACCTCCGTCGAAGGATTTCGGGTAGCGGTGATGGAAAAAGAGCCATCATTTCTTCCGCTAGTGGCGGAAACACTCAACCATTCGGGCATTCCTGAAACACGCCATTCTATATTAGAAGACACTTCTATGTCCCAAGAATTGCCTTCACAGGAAAGACTGATACTAGCTGGTTCGACCACCAAAGTAGGAGCAGCCCCTTCAATATTGACGGTATAATCTTCTACTTCGCCAAATCCTCCTGTGCTACAAGGCGTAGCACCACTGCTGAGACTCATGCTGACTCGCATTCGAGTGTTTCCCAAACGCGCACTGCTGGGAATGCTAATGCTTTGGGTCGTACTCCTATTGTTGAGGGAAGCGGTCTGCAAAAGCAATTCTCCACTATCCGTAAAATCATTGTCTCCATTCAAGTCGATCCATACTCGCCAATAAACGTTCTGCAATCCTTGAAAACTAGCTGGTGATAAAGTAATATCATAAGTTTCTCCCCTTTCGAGATTGGTGCTGAGATCAGTATAATTGGCGTAGCCTAGATTTAAGCCCGATGCGTTATCTAGGGTATTTAAAGACACATTGTCTATATAATCAAGTAAGCCATCTGAATAAGAATAACAATAAGGATCACCACAACCCGACGTCCTGAAAACAACGGAAGGAGAATAGTCGCTTTGGTTTCCGTCGCAAACGGTTCTGATTTGTAATTCATAATCTGTGCAGGGCTGTAGGTTTCGCCATGCTCCTATTTCTGGTGCGACAAAGCCATCTTCTGACCATTGGATACTGCCGACTGGTCTAATTCTTGCTTCGTAGAGCGAATCATTTCCCGTTCTTTCCCAAGCAGCAATGACGTAGGAATAATCGGCCGCAAATGTTATGCCTTGTGGAACGGGACAGCGGTTGGTGGCAGCATCTTGACCCACACCAATTGATCGCGTGATGCCTTCACCAGCTATCCTAATACTTCCACTATTGGGTATGGGGCTAAAGTTGGGGTCGGCAGCAATGACTAGGGTAGCATCATTTTCGCCACTCAAGGGATCAATGCTTATCCAGTCTGGAAAATTAGTGATTTCCCACTCTACATTGGATGCTATTTCTGCAGTAGCTATTCCACCTTCTGCTCCAAAACTCAAGCTGGAAGGAAAAACCGTCAGGCTTGGAAGCTCTCCAATAATATCCAGTGTATAGTCTTCGGTTTCCCGCACGCTGTTCCTGCCACAGGGCTCCGCATAGCCATCCAGGCTCATGGTGATGCGCATTCGGGTTTCACCTGATTCGGCGGCGTTGGGAATGTTAAAAGAAGCATTGACTTGGGTATAGTTGCTGGCAATTTGCTGAAAAACTTGTTCTCCCGCATCCAAGAAATCATTGTCTTGATTGAGGTCAATCCAGATGCGCCAATAAGCATTTTGGGAAGCACGATTGGCAAAGCCACCTGGTGTCAAAGTTGCGGTGTAGTTTTGTCCTCTGAGCAGTTGAGTCGATAGATCGGTGTAGTTTTCGTAGCCAAAATCACGCCCAGAAAAATTATTGATATCTTCTAGTTCTACTTGATTAATCCATTCCCTTCCAGCTCGACCATCCGCATAACAGTACAGATCATCACAGCCCAATGTAGATATAAAAAGAGAGGGCGAGAAAGCACTTGCTGTTCCATCAGAACAGACCACCCGAACCTGAAATTCGTAATCGGCACATAGATTAGTATTTGTCCAAGTCACACTTGGTGAATCGAATACAGAACCATTGATCCAGTAGGAAAAATCACTCCTTCTGTATCTTGTTTGATAGCCTATTGCACCATCCACCTCGCTCCAATCTAGAGATACAAATGAATATCCTTGCCTGTCACTTTCAAGTCCTTCGGGAGTTTCACAATCATTTGTTCCTGAACAAGAGATAGATAAATTAATTGGGTTGAAAAAACTCCCTTCTACGATTAGAGAATAGGATTGTGCATTCGAATCAAAATAAAATACCGCTATCTGGTATCCGTTAGTAGGATAATCAAGACCCACGGATTCAAATGTGAGTGTTGTTGTTTGATTGGGACGAATGCTGTTGGGTACGACGTATTCTTCTATCACATCTAATAAATTACCTGTTCTATCAAAAAGACCAGCATATACAAAACTATCAAAATCTTCGTTCCCTGTATTCCTAACTTGTGCTGTAATCGTCATTTCTTCATTGCACCTAACCGATGTAGGATTAGTACGAATAGAAGAAATCAAAGTCAGTTCGCCCACAGCAGCAGATTTTTCTAGTCTTGCTTGCAATGTGGGCGCTTTGCCATCTGCTCTAGCGGATATAGATGGCGTATTGGTAGTGAATTGGCGGCTTTGTAAGAAGGAAGATAAATCGCTTTGGCGCACTACTCGCGATTCGAGAGTAGGCAATTCCGAATTTTGCTCGACTTCTTTCGCTGATACATCGTTCAGTTTTTTCCGTACCTGTTCACGAATGGCATCTGTATTTTGGGCCATTAGTGGTAAGCAGCTAAAGCAAAAGAACAATAGCACTTGTGCCGCAATCGCGAATACTCGCTTTTGATTTGAGTTAATAAGTGTACTCATGAGTGTTTATTTAAGAATTATGAAAGTAGATGTTTAACTTATTCAAGAATATACAGCTAGCCCAATAGAAGTAGTAGCAAGTGACATGCCCATTCTTATTCACTAGCTGAGGAACAAGTCAAAAATAACTATCCACTCTTGATTCGTTCTTTTGTCCTCATCAGCCCATCCGCAAGCGGTTCACTACGTTAAAAAGATACTTAATCTTTTTTGCTACGCACCACTTCGTTCATACTTAAAAAAGCCTTATGTCCGCCTTAGGCGGATTGCAGTTTTTGAAGCACAAACTGAGAAAAAAATACCTGTTTCAAGAATGAACATTTATTTATGGCTCGTTCCTAAGTACACTGTAACCTAAGTTTCAGTTGATTCTGAGAAGCGAAAAACTCGAAGAGTTTGGAGCTTCAAAAAAAATCCCTGCGCCGCCGAAGGCGGCGCGGAAAGGGGGATGAGGGCGAAAGACGATTTTACAAAAATCATCTTTCGCCCTCAAAC
>JBCCRX010000051.1:0-23158 GCA_039201015.1 Bacteroidota bacterium
AATAAATTTCGACCATTGGCTTCCCTCTTCAACTCGAAAGCATCGTACAGCTCTCCTGTCACCATATATGCCTCGTATTTCAGTTTATTGTCTTCAATTTTAATCAATTGATAGAGTTGTGTATTCGAGGCGGCTCTTTGCATCCATTCTTCCAGACCAAGGTCGTACATTTTTGGGCCGCTCACACTGACCACATAGATCGGACCTCCGATTGTTTTTGTTTTGCTACCAATGGGTAGATTTGTTCCTCTCCCATAAGTATGGTCGTGTCCTTGCAAAACCAAATCTACTTTGTACTCTTCAAAAATTGGTTGCAGTGCATTTCTCAAATTCTCATTGTCTCGACCACGCACAGAAGAATAAATGGGATAGTGCATCGTTACGACTGTCCATTTTTGATCGTTGTTGGCTAAGACTTCTCTCAGCCAATTTACTTGTGCGGCGCTGTCTTCGGGAGAAATTTGAAGGGAAATAGAATTGAGCGAAATGATTCTAGTATCTTGATAATCACTATAATAAACGGTCTCTTGAGAACCCTTTGGTCCATTTTCAGGTAAGGTAAAAGTGGGTTGCCAGTGCCTAGAAAGCAGCGATGTTCTTTCTTCATCTCGATAATATTCGTGGTTGCCAGGCGTCGCGACACTTGGCGTACTGCCATAAACCCAACCGCCCGCATAAAACCACTCACCCCATTCTTGGTCGCTATTGGCGTTGTTGATTAAGTCGCCTGCATGAATCATGAAATCGGCTTCGGGCATTTTGCCATAAGCCCCACGAATGGCACGCGACCACATGGATTTTAGATTGTTTTGTGCATCGCCGAAGTAAAGAAAAGAAAGCGGCTGGGGTTCGGAGCTGGCAGTTTTGAAATGAATCCATTCACTCCAATTTAGACCGTCTCCTACCCGATAAGCGTATAGGGTTTCGGGTGCTAGTCCCGTCATCACCGCAGAGTGATAATTTGCGCCATTTCTATCCGTCAGCAAAGCAGTCGTTGCTCCTTCAAACTCTTGCATTTCTTTCATAAAGTCAGGCGAAGGATCGGCTTTAGCGACTTGCACCAGTGCTTTTTCGACCGTCAGCGAAGTCCGCCAATTGACCGCCATACTCGTATCAGGGGATGCCGTCAAGGTCAAAATAATTCGGTCGGGAACGGGCGTAGGCGGATAGTAATCCGTAGGGTCTGTTTGTGTCCAGCCGAAGCGGAGTAGCGCGACGGTAAAAAAGATCGTTATGGATATTACTCTCATATAAATTTTTAATTAATAGGTGATTTGATGATTTGGTAATTTGATGCTTATCGAATCATCAAAGAACAAATGTAATTTTTTCTTTCAAATGCAATATATAAAAGTTTAATCCACTACCCTAAGCATGCTCTTCGGCCAAGGATCAGCGAAGACATGTCCTGCTTTCCAAAGTTTTATCTCATCCTCTGTCAGAAAGCAAGATTTTAGGGCATTCGTGAAGCGATCTACTTGTGATTGGTCGCCGATTACGGTGATGTCGCATTGGCGGTCGCCAAAACGTCCTCCTTCTTTGGCAAGTCGTTTTTTGAGTTCTTGTATCTCAAATTCCGTGATGCCGTGGTTTTCATCTTCGACTATCCCTGCCCGCCAATATCCGATCAATTCTAAACTGATGCTGCCCGCTGCTTGATTCCAAAGCAGCGAAAGTTTATCCCGACTAGCAAGCCAAAAAAAGCCTTTGCTCCGATAAATGCGCTGATCAAGGTGTTGGTGGCAGGCATCCCAAAGCCGTTGTGGATGAAATGGACGATCGTCTTTGATGACTCTAGTCGCCAGATCGTAAGGACGATCTCTATCTTCCTCTGCTTCCAGTACTGGTTTCAATTCTTTCACCAATTGTGCCACTTTGTGGTAATCGTATTCTTCGAGCTCAAATAAAGATTCGATTTTAAGTCTTCCAAAACTTACGGCATGCACCGAAACCAGTGGATTTAAAGCCTGAATGTGCGCAGCAATCTGCGGTATCTTACTTTCCTCTACACGGTCGGTTTTAGTCAAAAATAAGTGACTACAAAATAGGATTTGTTCTACTAATAAATTGACGGTATCTCGTTTGCCTTGCGCTGCGTTTTGTTGCATGTGAGGAATGAGGCGCGCGCCGTATTCGTAGTCTTGAGCGAGCATTAAAGTATCTACTAAGGCAAATAATCCAGTGAGCACTACTCTAGTTTGACGCTTAAAATAAGCAACGAGCGGCATCGGATGACAACTACCAGAGGTTTCGATGATGATGAGTTCTGGATTTTGATTGGCTAGCAGTTTTTTGATCTTTCGATCCAATTGTCGGATGCCTTCTTTGCTGCTTAGCACACAGCCATGTATGGATTCTAAGATGTGCGTATTGTATTCTACGGCTTCGCTGGTGCTGATAAGTTCTCCGTCCACATCCAGTTCGCTCATGTCATTTACGATGGCACAAAGCGCGATGTCTTTCTTTTTTGCTTGAGATAGCAGTTTTCTAAAAAGGGTCGTTTTGCCAGCACCTAAAAAGCCATTGAGGATGACGATAGGAACGCTGGAGGAGGTGGATTTTTGCATAGAATTTTTGATAACTCTTTGTTTTTTGATATAAAGAATAGCTAGATTCCTACAGAAGGAATTTTTTCGGGTAGTGCTAAGTTTGTAAGGCTACACAAACACTGAAACGCCGCCATCGTGGGGAACGATGGCGGCGTGTAGCATTACATTTGTAGCACTACCTTTTTTCGTAGAAAAACTCAGAGAAAACTTTTGGATAGAAATAAAGTCTTTAGCAGTACATTTTATCCCAATGCCTAAAGGTGAATAAGGAATTAAAATCCAAACAAGTTTCAAAAATACACCTCACAAATCTTACCTACAATCTCCGAATTTTAATGTTTTTAAAATAAACTTCATCGTCGTGATATTGCAAACCAATGTGCCCCTCTTCAGCACTTCCATAGTCTTCATAATCTTTGAATTTGCTATTTGCCACGAGGGCTTTCCAAGCTTCCGAACCGAGATCGTATTCTATCGTTTTTTGTCCATTCAAGTAATGTTCTACTTTTTTGTCTTTCACTACAATTCGCGCGGTATTCCAAACACCTGTTCCTTTCAAATAGCGTCCTGGTGCGGATTGTAGGTCGTAATTTTCGCCCGAGAGATGATTTCTGGTCTCGTCTTCGCTTGCCGTAGCTAGATAGTTTTCGTCGTCAATCAATTGATATTCTGGTGCACTGTGCCATATCGGTGTGTCTTCTACTTCTTTCACAAAATAGAGAATACCACTATTGGCAGCATCGGTCAGCATGAAATCTAGCTCCAACTCAAAGTCTTTGTACTTATCGGTTGTGATAATGTCTCGATCTTTTGGTTTTTCTTTGGTGGGCATTACTTTCAAAATGCCATCTTCTACCTTCCAATTATCAGGTATTTCATTCATGTTGTAGCCTTTCCAGCCTTCCATTCCTGTTCCGTCAAAAAGCAATTGCCAACCCATCTCTTGCTCCACTTCTGTGAGCATATTGTCTTGCATTTCTTTTACTGCTTCGGTGCTTTCTGTACTTGCTTCGTTTTCTTCTTCCATTGATGTGTTGGTATTTTCGGCGCAAGCGCACAAGAGTAAAATCCAACTAAAAATTAAACCGTAAAATTTCATAATTTGAATGTATTGTTTTGATGATAAACGAAGATACAATATTATTCCTGTTTCGCTAATGGATTGGTATTTTTGATAAGGAAAGTGGCGTAATGAAATCAGCCTCACGCACAAGACGGCAAAGCCGCTACTGGAGTTTGAGAGTTTGAGAGTGTGAGAGTTTGAGAGTAAGTGAGAGTTTGAGAGTAAGTGAGAGTTTGAGAGTAAGTGAGAGTTTGAGAGTAAGTGAGAGTTTGAGAGTAAGTGAGAGTTTGAGAGTAAGTGAGAGTTTGAGAGTTTGAGAGAAAGTGAAATATTTTGCCAAATTCTTTGCAAGAGTGGAGAAGGTAGCTACTAATCACAAGGCTACAATCAAAATTACTCCAACCACTCAAAATCCTCTGGCAGTTCATCGTAAACAGCAATATCGGTCAATTCTCCCATACCTCTTTTGCCAGAAAGCATGATATTGCCATACTGTTGATAGTCCAGCCAAGGCGTAGAAAAGCGAGCAAGGCTATCACTGGCATTTGTATAATAATCCCATTGCTTCACCAGCTTGTCCGAAGGCGTCACATAGACCAAATATTTGTTGTTGGGGGTATCTCCTACTGCTTTAAAAGTCAGGGCAAGTACTTCTGCCATTTCGCCACCCGCTATGGTATCCTGTCCCATATATTTTAGTGTCACACCAGAATCTTTCAATTTGAAGGGCATTACCAGCCAATAAGCATCATTGATCCAAACGCTTTTCCCTTTTTTTAAATAAACTTGCAGCATCGAATCAACGGTCACGGCTTTTCCTTTTTCATAAGCGATACCTTCACGGTCTTCGTAAATGTTCAGTCTCACTTTAGAACTATCGTAAGTGATTTGCACGTCACCCGTTTGCTTGTCCCAAAAAAGACTGCGGTTGCCAAAGAAAGTCCAAGCAATGTAGCGAGTATTGTCCCAGTTTTTGCGTCCACCCATTGCGCGCATCACTTGGTCGGCAATTTCGATCGCTTTTTCGTCCGAATCCGCTGCATTAAAGCCTTCTGCGGCTGGATTGCTTTCGCCATTTACTGATGTTTCGCTCGGTGTTTGGCAAGCAACAAATAGCAAAAATGGGATTGCAAAAAAGTAAAATTTCATAGTCATTAATTTTTGTTTTAAATTGCAGATTTTGACGACACAAGAACAAACATTTACTCAAAATCAAGGAAACATGTCAAAACAGCCAGTACAAGTATTTATTTCTTACGCGCACAAAGATGAGGATTTTAAAGATCAATTGAATAGAAGATTGAAATATTTTGAACGCAATGAAATCATTAAGGTCTGGGATGATCGAGACATTTTACCAGGTCAGGATTGGCATGGAGAAATCAGCGAGGCACTAGAAAATGCTGACATTGCACTATTTTTGATTAGTCCAGACTTTATCTACTCGGATTACATTGACAGTAATGAAGTGAAACGCGCGATGGAGTTGCATGATGAAAAATCTTTGGTGTTGATTCCTTTGATGATTCGTCCGAGCAATCTCAGCAGAACGGTATTGGGACGTTTTCAAGCGATTCCTAAAGGGGCAAAACCCATTACATCTTGGGACGATACGGATAGTGCTTGGCTGAATGTAGAAAATCAATTAGAAAAGACCTTTACAGCAATTCGGGAAGGTACTTTTGGTTTAAAACGTAAACAAGCTGCTGGCAATGGTGCTTCAAATAATTCGAGTGGTGCTGGTGATGGAAACAACAACACAAAAGTAGATTTGGATGCCATACAGGCTCTAGTTGGATCAGCAAAACTAGAAGAAGCGATTCAGAAGATGATGGAAGTGACTGCTGGCAAATACTCGGATATGCACAATCAATTGATTATGCAATCTTCGCGCCTCAGCCAATTGAAGCGCAACGAAACCATGGGCATGATTGGCTTTAGTGAAGCGGGCATGGTGAGGGCGCAAATTACCAATGCCACTCTTTCTATCTTGAGCGATTTAAGGAAAGAGCTATAATAGCTGTAAAATGTCTTATTTTATTCAAAAAATCCTTAAAGTCACTAAAGGTATATTGTTGAATAGAAAATTATGCGATGCCGATGTAAAGCATTTACTCACCGATACTCGCCGCATTCTCTCTGCTTCGACTTCTTTGTTTTTCGCCTTTAAGGGCATGCGACAGGATGGACATGATTTCTTATCGGATGCTTACGAAAAAGGCGTCCGAAATTTTGTAGTGACTCAAAAAATAGACACTTCCCAGTATCCGAATAGCAATTTTATTTTGGTACAAAACGCGCACGAAGCTATACATCGCTTGGTGCGCTTTCACCGCCAACAATTTGATTTTCCAGTCATTGGTATTACGGGAAGCAATGGCAAAACCATCGTGAAAGAATGGCTATTTCAATCGCTACACCAAGACTTCAACATCGTTCGGAGTCCGAGGAGTTACAATTCTCAATTGGGTGTGCCCTTGTCAGTTTGGCAGATGCAAAAACAACACCAGTTGGGTATATTCGAAGCAGGTATTTCCCAAATGGGAGAAATGGAAAAAGTTGCTTCTATCATACAATGCGATATCGGGATTCTTACCAATATCGGAGCGGCGCACGACGAAGGTTTTCAGAATAGAGCTATAAAAATTCAAGAAAAACTACGCCTTTTTGAGTCTGCTAAAGTGCTTATTTATTGCAAAGATCAAAAGGAAGTAGCACGAGCTGTTGCTCACCTGAAATCGCCTCAGCTTTTGTCTTGGTCGAAAAAAAAGGCAGCTGATTTGCGTGTGAAAAGTATCGAAAAGCCAGCAATTGGTACAAATATTAAAGCATATTATCAGCAGCAGGATATACAAATCTATATTCCTTTTCAAGATGAAGCCGCTATTGAGAATGCCATTCATTGCTGGCTGACAATGCTTTATTTAGGTATTCCACAAGAAGCGATCGAAAGACGTATGCAACATCTGGAGAGCGTTGCAATGCGTTTAGAATCCAGAAAAGGCATTAATAACTGCTTGATTATTAATGATAGCTACAATTCTGATTTGACTTCGCTCTCCATGGCGCTTGACTTTTTAGAGCAGCAAAGTACGCACCATAATCACACCCTCATTCTTTCTGATATTCTGCAAAGCGGCGACGCGCCCGATGCCCTTTACCGAGCCGTTGCGGAACGCATACATACCAAGAATATTCATCGAGTGATTGGAATTGGAGAAGATGTGAAAGCACTAGTAAAGTACTTGAGCAGTAGCATTCAAAGCCACTTTTTTTCTAGCACACAAGCCTTTTTGAAGCAGTCGGATAAACTTGATTTTCGCTCAGAAGCCATTCTACTGAAAGGAGCACGCACCTTTGAATTTGAGCGCATCGCCAACCGACTAGCCGAACGAGTACATCAAACTATTTTGGAGATCAATATCACTGCTTTGCTGCACAATCTGAATGTTTTCAGTCAATATTTACGACCAACGACCAAGATGATGGTCATGGTGAAAGCGGCTGCTTATGGTAGCGGAAGTGTAGAAATTGCGCGGCTGCTGGAGTTTCAAAATGTGGATTATTTGGCGGTGGCTTATGTAGATGAAGGTGTGGTTTTGCGAAAGGCGGGCATACAATTACCAATTATGGTACTTAATCCAGAAGAAAGCAGCTTCGAAGCGCATTTTCAATATGATCTGGAAGCTGAAATTTACTCCGTCGCGCTGCTCAAAAAGTTTATTCAATATTTACCAGAACAAGCTCGCATTCCAATCCATCTCAAAATAGAAACGGGCATGAATCGCTTGGGCTTTGAGGCAGCAGATATTCCTGATTTATTGGATATTTTAGTGAGTGAACCTCGCCTAAAAATACAATCCATTTTCTCGCACCTAGCCGCTAGCGAAGCGACGCAACAAGATGACTTCACCCAACAACAAATCTCGCTTTTCTCTTCCATTTACGAACAAATTTGCTCAAAACTGTCCTATCGCCCTTTGAAACACATCTTAAATACCAGCGGCATCATTCGTTTCCCCGATTTTCAATTCGATATGGTGCGTTTGGGTATCGGTCTTTATGGTTTGGACAATGGCAAGGACATTCAGTCAAAACTGAAAGTGGTGAACAGTTTGAAAGCACGAATTTCGCAGGTCAAGAAGGTCTCAAAAACAGAAAAAGTAGGCTACGGAAGACAAGGAGATTTAGCGCGCGACAGCCGCATCGCCACCATAAGCCTTGGCTATGCCGACGGACTGCCAAGAAGTGTTGGAAATCGCAAATACAGCTTACTGATTCAAGGGCAACGCGCACCAATCATTGGCAATGTTTGTATGGACATGTGTATGGTAGATGTGACGGATATTCCAGCCGCTAGAGAAGGCGATGAAGTGGTAGTTTTTGGAGAGTCCCTAGCTGTCGATGAACTCGCAAAAGCAGCAAATACCATTCCACTAGAAATTTTTACGGGTATTGCGCATCGGGTGAAACGGGTTTATTTTCAAGCGTGAGAATAGGCTTGTATGAAGTTATTTCATATACATTCCTTAGTTCTTGATCTCAATCTTAAGCTGCTTCGAAGTAAAGCTCTAGCTAACACCTAATCTAATAAGTTCTCAAAACTCAAAGGAGTGTCAAAAAAGCAAATCAGGAACTAAAGAAAGAGAGTTAGGGTTTTTCTTTTTATAGAAAGATTCTATATTTGCGTTCCGTTTTTAGCAATGAGTTCGTTCTGAAAAATGGCCCATTCGTCTAGTGGTTAGGACGCCAGGTTTTCATCCTGGAAACAGGGGTTCAATTCCCCTATGGGCTACAATAATGCCAAAATTTGCCATCGCTTCTTTTTGCGGCCCATTCGTCTAGTGGTTAGGACGCCAGGTTTTCATCCTGGAAACAGGGGTTCAATTCCCCTATGGGCTACTGCTTTTGGACATCTTCCGAAAAGCCTCCTTCCATATTACTTCCTCGTCACAGTCCTACTCTAGGGCGTTTACCATTCACTTTCTATTCCATAATGTGTTCGCTAAATGGAGAATTGAAAATAAACAGAAATAAATCAGGGCATTCTTCTAGAGTAGTAGTCCTAGTTAAGCGTATGACCTGAAAATTATATGCTTAACTCCTGAACGGTTGAAAATAAACTGTTCTTAGTATATAAATTTGACACTGTCTGCTTTTTATCCTAAGCAGAGCATATCTTTATCTACTTTCGAGCGTTCAAATATTTATCAAGCTCTCTTTTACTCAACAAATGCTTTGTATTTTGGACACCCTGCGGTATATCGTATTAATAGCTATGTTGGCTGGCGTACTTTTGGGCTTAGTAGCTAGTTTACATCAGCTTCTACGATACAGCGGTACGCAAAAAGCGAATACTTGTATCGGACTCCTACTACTTATTTTTTCGCTCAGCCTATTCAATGTGTTGCTGCTGCGCACCAGTTTTTTTGGTCAATACGAGCATTTGTACCAAGTACCTTTTTGGTTCACTTTATCTTTCGGACCACTACTTTTCTATTACGTCAAATTCAGCTTATTCCCCACTTACGAAGCTAGATTAAGCGACTCAAAGCACATAATCTTGCCTTCCATTCAAATGGTACTTGTTTTTGCAGTTGCTTTACAGCCTCAAAATCAGCAGCATCAAATTTGGGATAATTTCCTGCGCCCTGTTTATGGACCGATTGAATACACGCTATTTTTGATCTTTTTTTTCCTTTATGCTTCCTTATCCTACCGCTACATTCGATACAAACTAGCTCGACTTAGAAAAGCGGGCTTTGCGTGGGAGAAAAATAAAGCATGGAGCTTACGTAAGTTGGTAACTCGCCTCGTGATACTCGCCGTTTTTTATAGCTTATTTGCTTTAACAGATTTCGTTTCACTACACTTTCTAGGTAGAGATTTGTACCAGACAGAAGGTTTTGTCTTTTTTGGAGATTTGGCACTCACCGCCATGCTGCTTTGGATATTGGTGAGTACTTATTGGAAAGAATTGTCCTATTTTTTGAGCATGAACAAACAAAAAAGTATTGATTTTCATTCTATTCAGCAAGGGATGAAAGAACAAAAATTACATCGAGATCCAGATTTGAATACGCTTAAATTGGCTTTATATTTTGGTACGTCTATGAATCAAATTCGAGCACTTTGGCAAACGCACGAGCGACAGAAGCTACGCAAATGGTTGATGGAAATACGATTATCTGATAGTCAAAAACTATTACAGCATCCCAATGTCGATAAAATTATGGCCGTTTTTATAGCGGGATTCAAATCGAAAAGGGCTTTTGAACAAGCACAAAAAAAACATAAAAATGAACACAAATAGCAGTATATCAATCTATGTTATTCTTTGCCTAATTGCAATGACCCTTTTATCCAATACTTGCAATAAGGAACTAGCGATTGACAATATCACTCAAGCTCCTGAACGAGTGGAAGCTGATACGGTCTATGCCAATGTGTATAAAGTATTGGATGGAAAGTGGAAAGGTATTTTCAAGATTTTTGAAGATCAAGATTTGAGCCAAAAAAATGAAAACCAGTTACAAAGTATCAGCTTAGAAAACTTAAAAAAACCGACCCTAAAGTTGACAAATAGCATAGCCGTAGAGCAAGAATACATTTCTGAAAGTCCTTATTTCCAGACCGTTACGATCAAAGATACTTACGAAGAAAATGGGGAACAAAAAACGGTCGTGAGTAAAGGCGTCAATAAAGTGCAAAATGGCGAAATGTGGTGCGTCGTGCGTAAACCAAATGAAACGGTGATTCATCAAGGTTCATCGGTAGCATCGGATGAAACAGATGTAGAAACCATTATTTGGCAAAGCAAGCAATTAGAACCACTGAAGGTTGAATATTTCCATGAAAGCGTGAAAGCCAATACTTACGAAATCATTGGATATGGCTACTACGAAGGCGATGATTATAATTTGATGCCAAAGCTTTGGTTCTACGGTAGATACGAAAGACAAGAGTAAGTAGATTACATTAACTGTTTGTTACTCCTGTTTCGCTGAAATCTATTTTGAAAAAATGAATTTACAACAGAAGTGCTATATACAATTGGAATTTTTCGCAGAAAAATTCCAATTATCCCTGTCCGAGAGTCCTCTTTTTGAAAAATTTTATTCCATGAAATTTTTCAAAAAGGTGTTTTCTATTACACAAACAATATTAAATTTTGATTTTTCGATTTTCAAATCAGCTAAATATAAGTTGTTGGGAAACTAAAACGGAATGTCTTCATCCGAATTCATTTTGGACTGCACAATTTGAATATTACCGTAATTGGCATCGCTATTTGCCGCGCCGCCTTCATCTACGTCAAAATCGCCAAGCGAGAAATCATCCAAATCATCGAACTTAGCAAATTGGTCAATGAATTTGAGCTTGATGGTTTTGGTTGCGCCGTGTCGATTTTTGGCAAAAATAAGTTCCGCAACGCCTTTGAGTGATTGTCCCTCTTCGTCTTCCATAATTTGGTAGTATTCAGGGCGATAGATGAAGGCGACCATATCGGCGTCTTGCTCTATACTGCCACTTTCGCGTAAATCAGACAATTGCGGCCGCTTCGTACCGCCTCTGGTCTCCACCGCTCTACTGAGCTGCGAAAGCGCAATAACGGGCACACTCAACTCCTTCGCCAAAGCTTTCAAAGAGCGAGAAATGGCGCTGACTTCCTGCTCTCGATTGCCTCTTTGATTGTCTCCGCCACCACTCATCAACTGCAAATAATCAATGATAATCAATTGGATGTCGTGCTGCATTTTAAGGCGACGACATTTGGCGCGCAATTCAAAAATATTGATGCCTGGTGTATCATCAATAAAAATGGGAATTTCACTCAATTTTTCAATCGTCGAGTTCAATTGTTGCCACTCGTAATCCTCTAGCTGTCCATTGCGCAATTTTTGTCCCGAAATTTCCGCTTCCAAAGAAAGTAGTCTTTGCACCAATTGTATATTAGACATTTCTAAAGAGAAAATAGCTACACCTTTTTGGAAGTCCATCGCGGCATTTCGGGCTAAGGATAGTACATAGGAGGTATTGTGCGTTACCGTCATATCCTCTAATAAAAAGAGGCGATCTCCATCTATCTCAAAACCGTAGTATTCATCTATTTTATCTTTTTCTACCTGAATACCAGTCACTTGCCAATCCACTGGACTTCTCCATGCCCTAGCTTGTTTACGCTTTATTTTAACTGGAATTTTATCTATATCTCCATAGATCCGAACTCGATAGACCGTCGTTTCGTAGCTGATACTTTTAATGCTTGCCTTTTTGGCGGCAATGGAAGTTCTGAATCCTAAAGTATCGCATAGAAATTTGATTTGGCGACTTAGATGTTCGTCTTTCTGCGTGATTTCATAGCCGTTCGAATCTACCAGATAATGTCCGTCCGTGTCCAGTAAACCAGCAAGTAGTTCCAACCTATTTTTTTCTGAATTAATCAGATATTTTTTGGGAATATACTTATTACCCAATACTCCCAAGCGATTGAGTGCTGATCTAATTGAAAATCCTTGCTGTGCATATCCTCCTGATATTCTATACTTGGGACATCTTTCTCGATCATTGTGGTACTTTTTAAGTTTCAGATTCAATTCATCGGCATATTCTTGTAGGTAAGCAACAATCTCTTCGTCTTGACTAGTAATTTCATTTTTAGTCGTAGTGCCATCACCTAACCATATTCCTAGAAAGTAAGGTGGCAGTGGAAGAGATTGAGTGGGAAAATTTACAGCAGTTTTATAACCTTTGTAATTGGAGCGGAATTTTTTAGTAGAATTAGCATATTTCAATACGTTGATACTTAATACGTCTCCTTGCCGATGTGGCCCTTCATTTCTACTTCGTTTCAAAGAAAGGATATGGCTTTCGTTCACGCGATAATCAATCCCTTTGTTTTGCCTTATCCAATACATCTGCTCTCTTCCACGACCAAGTGACAATACCTTCCGAGGCGTAGAATCTATGCCCATCAAAAGTTCTCCAACCTTGATATGCTCTACTTTTTTCAAGCTACCATCATACATCAATACTTTTGTACCTTTTCCCAAGCACTTACCCATACCTGGCCTAGCCGCAATGATAATCAAATCAGAAGGTTGAAACCCCGAAGTCAAACGATCAATATCCGTGAAGCCTGTCGGTACGCCCGTCAAACCATCTTCCTTGTCTTTGAGCTCTTCCATCGCTTTCAGCAATTTGCTGGTCAGCGAACCCATGCTTTCATAACTCCTACTGAGGTTGTTTTGCGTAATATCAAACAAGCCTTTTTCTGCATCATCCAATAAATCGAAAACGTCGGTAGTATCTTCGTAGGCATTCTTAATGGTTTGGGTAGAAACTCGAATCAACTCGCGCTGGATGTGTTTTTGCGCCACGATTCTGGCGTGGTATTCGATGTTAGCGGCAGAAGCCACACGCCCTGTCAGTTCTGCTAGGTAGTAAGGACCACCCGCTTCTTCCAAAGTTCCTTCTTTTTTCAAGGCTTCCGAAACGGTCAGCATATCAATCGGTTGCGATCGCTCAAATAAATCCATCATTACTTTGTAGATTTTTTGGTGCGCGGGTTTGTAGAAGCTTTCGTGCTGCAAAATATCCAGCACAACGGGCAAGGCATCTTTATCTAGCATAATCGCACCCAAAATTGCTTCTTCCAGTTTTGGGGCTTGCGGCGGCAGTTTGCCATATACGAAATGGCTCAAGTCTTCATTACGACGACTCACGCTGCGCATATTTTTATTCAATTTCTTTTCAGGCTGATTTGATTCGGACATGGACAGATTCTTTTTTTCTTGCTAATTTGTTCAGTGACGGTGTTCACTCAAATAAACGATTCAACAACTAAACACATCAACAATCCAACGCAATGTACTTGCCAAAATTAAGACTAAATATCCAATTCGATAAAAATATCAATGGCATTCTATTCACAAGTTTTTGTGAACATTGCGGTAAAGAATGGAGTTTTCCACAAACTAGACTGGAAAAAGACGAAATTCAAGGGAATAGAAGTCTTTATTTCTCACGATCTGTTACTTTCTTTGTGCAAAAGAAATCTGTATTTCCTTTCACGTTTATCTTTTGTCACTCATTGCACCCTCATTATAAATGAATAAACTACTCATTTTCACGGCTCCTTCTGGCGCAGGCAAAACGACCATTGTTCGTCATTTGCTACAACATTTCGATCAACTGGCGTTTTCTATTTCCGCGACTACGCGTCCTTTAAGAGAAACGGAGGAAGAAGGCAAAGATTACTACTTTATCACAGAGCAAGAATTCAAACAAAAAATAGCGGACAATGCTTTCTTAGAATGGGAAGAAGTTTACGAAGGTCAATTTTACGGCACCTTGCGCTCAGAAGTGGAGCGCTTGTGGAACTTAGAAAAATGTGTGGTGTTTGATATTGATGTGAAAGGAGCTAAAAATATTAAATCGGCTTTTCCAGAAGAAACATTGGCAATATTTATCAAACCACCTTCCTTTCAAACCCTAGTGGATCGTTTGGAAGCAAGAAGAACAGAGGATGAACAAAGCTTTAGCACCCGCATCCAGAAGGCAAAAGAAGAATTACTGTATCAAAATAACTTTGATCGTATTCTGATGAATGATGCGCTGGAAGAAACGCTCAATCAAGCCAGCCAATGGACAGAAGCTTTTTTATTAAATAAATTTAAGTAGATGGATACGCTCATTACCAAAGGCATAAAAATTAGTGTAGAAACTTTCTACCGACCAGAACATTCTGCGCCCAGTCGCTACAGATATACCTTTTCTTATGCTGTCACGATACAAAATATGGGCAATCGAGTGGTGCAGTTGCTACGGCGTCATTGGTTCATCATGGACGGCATCGGGATGCTGCAAGAAGTAGAAGGGCCAGGCGTCATTGGAAAACAACCGATCTTCAAACCCAATGACATTCACCAATATCAGTCTTGGTGCGAATTACCGACCGATATTGGAAAAATGTATGGATACTATACCATGATTGATTTGGATACCGAAGAACAGTTTAAAGTTTTGATTCCCGAATTTCAATTAATGGCGGCATTTAAGGGGAATTAAAGTTAGCAGTTCGTTTTTTCGCATTCTCCCGAATGTTCGCGTAGTACAAATTAATGTCCCCAATATGAAAGTTCTTACTTGGAAAAAAACGCAGCCGCAGCGGTGATTTGGGTCTAGTCATCCACAAAATCCCCAATTCATTATTGACTTGTGCATCGGCTAGTCCTACATAGAAAGGATGTTTGTCTGTTATAATCAAGCCTTTGTTCAAACTAGCGGGTGCGTAGGTCGCTTCCTTCGTCCAAGTCAAGGGATTGGTCACTGCGATACTATCGCCAGTCGCTACATCCTTAGGACGATGCCCTTTTTGGAAAGTGCGCCAAGTGGTGAAGCAGCCTGCATGAGTAGCGTTTTCACAGACTGGAATATCCTGAAAAAAATCTTTCGACACTGCGATACCTACCAAATAAGCTACTACTAATTGCTTTTGTAAATCTTTTCCATCAAAATAGTCTTTTAACAGCTCTTTTGCTAGCATCGTGCCTTGACTGTGCGAGGCAATAATGATCGGTCGTCCATTATTGTAATGCGTCAAATAATACTCGAAAGCTGTTTTCACATCTCGATAAGCAATTTGTGTGGCTTGAAGTGCAGAAGCACGTTTTTCGCCTTCAAATTCATCGAAAACTTGCAATTGAATTTGCCGATAACGCGGTGCATAGACCTTCCCAACTCCATTGAAAACCGAGGCTTGGTATTTAATCGTTGATCCGTCTGTTTTTGTATTCAAACCAATATCATCCACGGGCGCATTCCAATTGCGTTCGCCCTTTTGCCCCGTGTAGGTAGTCGGATGCAACCAAAACACATCTATTTCGGCAGTAGCTTGTACATCTTCTAACGATTGATCTAAAATGACATCGGCTGAGTCCAAGCGATTGGGTAAAGCTGCCCAATATTTTTCTTGACTGTAATCGGGTGCATTTGGTACTTCATCGGCCTGAAAAGTACCAATTGGTTTGCGCGCACAATTGGACAACACAATAGCAGTAAATAGCAGTAAGAGTAAACGAAACATAGCGATTATTTTTCAAAACGAAATAAGTAATGGTAAAACAGTAACTTCCCGATTTGAGGCTGATTTTTTGTATTTCTTAGCTACTCAACCTAGGAAGCGATTTTATAATGAGCTACACATTCTAGTAAACTTAGAAAAATTACAAGATTCGTGATTACTTTTGCGTTCTTTGTTTTAAGGTAGGCACGTTCATATTAGACACCAGATTTGCTAAATCTCAAAGATTTAGTAAATCTTCCGCTACAAATTATAACGTTTATCCAAATTCCACTGCTTATCAACGAAATCTGCGCTGCCTAAAAAAATCGGCTCTTCGGTTATTTTTGTGGAAGATGAAAAAAGTACTTTTTTTATCTTCCATAATAAGGGAATTTTGTGGAGAGAAGGAACTATATAATTCCTTCTCTCCACAAAATTCCCCGATGAGCCAAAAAATCCTAAATCGCCTCAAACATCTTATATACAACATGAGAAAATTACTAACAATTCTTCTGCTTTTTCTGGTTCAAATTGCCTTTACACAAGAAAAACAATACCAAGTCGCTTCCATTGGTTTCTACAATTTTGAAAATCTATTTGATACGGAAGATGATCCAGCGATTCGAGATGAAGAATATACGCCCGAAGGTTCGCGCACTTGGGATGCTGCAAAATATACAGAGAAGCTAGAGCGATTGGGGGAAGTGGTTCAAAAAATTGGGACAGACTTGAATCCTGACGGATTGGCTTTATTGGGGGTTTCGGAAATTGAAAACCGCAAAGTGCTAGAAGATTTTGCAGCGCATCCTTCCGTGGCAGCACGCGACTATCAAATTGTGCATTACGATTCGCCTGATGAAAGAGGCATTGATGTCGCTTTGTTGTATCAATCTAAATATTTTCAGCCGATTAGTAGTCGTGCCATTCCAGTGGAAATTTTTATAAATGGCGTTCAGAATTTTACGAGAGATGTGCTGCATGTAGAAGGGGTTTTGAATGGTGATACAATTCATGTTTTCGTCAATCATTGGCCCTCGCGTCGAGGAGGCGAACGCAGAAGTGCACCTTATCGAAATATGGCGGCAGATACGGTCAAAAATGTGGTCGATCAATTGCTCGCCAAAAACCACGACGCCAGAATCATCATCATGGGCGACCTGAATGATGACCCGACCAGTCCGAGTGTAAAAAAGCATTTGGCCGTGAAATACGAAAAACGGCAGTTGTTTGAAAGCGATCTTTACAACCCGATGTATGCTTTTCATAAAAAAGGGATTGGCACGCTGGCCTATCGCGATGTTTGGAATTTATTTGATCAAATAATCCTATCGGAGTCTCTCGTCCAGCCCGAGGGAAACACTTATCGCCTCTACAAAGCTGCTATTTTCAGTGAACCTTTTATGCTACAAACCAAGGGCAGGTACAAAGGCTATCCCAAGCGTACTTTTGCGGGCGGAAAGTACGATGGCGGTTATAGCGATCATTTTCCCGTTTATATGCACTTGATTAAGGAAGTGGAGTAGGTAGTTAGCCTTCTTTTCCACGGCTACCCAATACTTTCATTTCGCCAAATAAAATAAGTGCCACGCTAGCTGCTAGTACGATCAGCAAGGCATAAACCAATACGTTACCCACAGCAAAACCAAACAATGCTAAAAGAGGATTTGCCAATAGATAAACTACAATTGCGCCCAGCAAAATATAAATGCCATAACCCAATTCCTGTCCGCCTTGCAAGCGTTTTTTCTGGTATTTGTGTGGAAAGAGACGTTTGTCCAGATACACAAAAACGCGATCTTGTAAGAATCCAACTAGCACAATGACCAGCAAGATTGCAAATACATCTGGAATTTGTCCACGCCGTCCTGAAGTATAAATCAGCGCACCGATGCCACCTTCTTTATTCAGCAATTCTGCGATGATAATGTAAGTCCAAGAAATCGCGGTGAGCACGCGAATATCGTCGATTAGTTTGGACATCACGGAGGGGACATAGACTGTTTTGATCGTTTCCCAATCCGTCGCGCCTAGTGTAAAAACCGTTTTCAAATACACATCTTCCACCTCAAAAATGCGCTGAATGACGACGGGCAACAAATAAACAATGATGCCGAAAGCGAGGAAAGAAATTTTCATGCTTTCGCCAATGCCAAACCAAGTAATAAAAATACCCACCAATGCAGTCAGTGGCAAATAGCGCAGCGCATCAACTTGTTTGCCAAAGAGTCCACGAAACAAAGGATACAAACCAATCACGAAACCAAGCGGAATGGAAATCAGCACTGCCCAAAAGTAGCCTTGTAAGTTTCGCCATATAGAAAGTAGCGTATTGTAAAACAATTCATCTTCTTGAATTAAGTCTGGAAAGGCTTTCAAAACTTGTAGAGGCGTTGGTAGTATTGGATAGACTTTGGTGAAGGTTGTTGCATTTTCAAATCGGATAGAGTCGGCTCGCAGCAAAGAATCTCGATCAATTCCTAGTGCTGTGGCTTCTGTTTCATTCGGAATGCGGGTCGTATAGCCTTCTACCACTGGACGCTGTACCGACAAGGCTTCTGCTATAATCCACCACACCAGAATAAAAAGCAATAACCCAACAAAACCAAGAATAATGCTTTGTGTGGAGTTAAGTTGCCCGCGAAGTTGGAATAAGGACATGTAGTGTTTGTTTTGATGTGGTTTGAGCTTGCTCGGGGTAGTTTGAGTTTGTTCGAGTTTGGTCACGAAGCACATCAAACAAACTAAAACCATAATAAATCAGGCTAGATCAAAGGCAACAAAGTATCAATGGATTTTTGCGTCAGCATACCATAAAAATCTTCTGTGAAAGCGGAACTGCCATGATCTTCTAAAAATTTGAGTTGTTCTGGCGTCAGTCCTTCTGGATGCTCGTCGATGCTGCCTGGATGTGGATTGGCGGGCGTACGATCGAGCGGCGGACAAAACTCAACAGAGAGTGCGCCATCATAGCCGATGACTTTTAGCGTCGCGACAATTTTTTCCCAGTCCAGCGTTCCCATACCAGGTGCCATGCGGTTGTTGTCCGCTACATGAAAACCGACTAGACGTCCTTTGGCTTGCCGAATGGCAGCAAAAGGATCAGATTCTTCTAAATTCATGTGAAAAATATCAAGGCATACGCCGCAGTTCGATCCCACAGCTTCTGCCAAAGCTAATGCTTGCGACGCTCGGTTGATGAAGTAAGTCTCGAAGCGATTGATCGGTTCTATTCCCAACTGGATGCCTGCTTTTTCCGCAAATTCGTAGCACTCCTTCATGGATTCCACTGCCCAATTCCACTCTTCGTCTGGTCGTCCATCGGGTACGATTTTTCCAACCGTGCCTGGCACAACGGAAACCATTGCTCCCTCCAATTCTTTCACCATAGTAATGATATCTTTTACATACTGTATAGAGGTGGCGCGCTGTGCTTCGTCTTTAGCGACTAAATTTCGATCTTCCATCATCAGAGTTACTGATCCCCAGCATTTTAATCCATTGTTTTTCAGTAATTTACGCACGTATTTAGTGTCGTACTGATCGGGCGTGCCTTGTATTTCTAGGGCGTGATAGCCTTGCTTGGCGATACGCTTAACGGTTTTTTCAATGGGTTCTGCTCGCATCCAGTTGTGTATTGCAATATGCATAATTTTCGTTTTATTTCTTTTTTTACCGTAGAGTTAGGCAGAGGTTTTTCGCAGAGTTACGCGGAGCTTTTCTTTGCGCGTCTCTGCTTGATTTTCTCTACGCGCCTCTGTGGTTAATCTTTATTTAAAACATGCGCTTCCAAGTCTTCGATACTCACGTACTGCAAGGACTTTCGATGGGTGCTTTCCAAAACAACGGGTGGCGCAACGCCCGCTTCTAATGCCTCTCGCCAGCGCAAAGCACACAAACACCACTTATCGCCTGCTTTCAGTCCTGGAAAACTGTAGGCTGGTATGGGTGTACTTAGGTCATTGCCTTTGCTTTTGGTGAATTGTAGAAATTCGTCGGTCATTTCCGCACAAACAACGTGTGTGCCGTAGTCTTGTGGCCCCGTATTGCACTTACCATCTCTATAGAAACCTGTGATCGGGTCGGTGCAGCACGTCTGTAGGTCTTCATTCAAGACGTTCTTTGCTGCTTCCATTTTATCTGTTGTCATTGCTGTTCGATTGAAACTTTGTATGCCCAAAAGCAAAGTAACCAAAGTTACTGAAATTAATATTATTTTTTGCATCTTCAATTTTGAAATTTTTATCGTCCCTTCAAAGGAGTTATATAAAGTAGCGACCTATTTTTACGCTACCACAAAATTAAATGTCTTGGGTCTAGGAGAATCAACAAACAATTCAGACATTTGAACTTATCTTTCTGTATAATCGATCAGAAGCATCTAACAGCCAACAGTAAAAAAGAAACTATGGATCCGCTCATTTTAGTCATTTTCGGTGCATCAGGAGATTTGGCAGAGAGAAAATTAGTGCCTGCTGTCTATGAACTGTATAAAGATAAATTACTGCCAGATTGTTTTGCTGTTTTGGGCATCAGTCGTTCTGAATATTCAGATGAAGAATTTCGGCAGAAAACTTTCTTTGAAAATGAGTTCATAGAAAGGGAAGAACGCTCTAGCAAAGAAAAAGAACAAGCCTTTGCCGAAAAGCTTTATTATTTACCCATTTCCACATCTGAACAATCGGATTATGCAAAAGTGAAAGATCGCCTGAAAGAACTGAATCAACAATGCGGTACGATGGGCAATTATATGTTTTACCTTTCTACGCCGCCTTTCCTGTATGAAATTATACCAGAATGTCTAGCAGCCTACGGACTGAATGAAGAAACGGACGGTTGGAGAAGATTAGTGATCGAAAAACCCTTTGGAAAAGACGAAGCCTCTGCCAAAGCACTAAACGAAGAACTGCTTCAGTATTTCGATGAGGAACGTATCTACCGTATCGATCATTACTTGGGCAAAGAGACGGTGCAAAATCTGCTCGTAACGCGTTTTGCCAATGGTATTTATGAACCCCTTTGGAATCGAAATTACATTGAGCGGGTCGAAATCACAGCTACAGAAAGTGTAGGGGTGAAAGGAAGAGCGGGCTACTACGACAAATATGGTGCGCTGCGAGATATGGTGCAAAACCACCTACTACAAGTGGCGGCTCACGTAGCAATGGAACCTCCCATTACCGCAGATGCCACTGCGATTAGGGCAGAAAAAGTGAAAATGTTTCAATCCATTCGTCCAATCAAAAAATCGGAGGTAGAAGAACACGTCATTCGTGGACAATACATTGCTTCGGTCGTTGATGGAGAAGAAATTGAAGGCTATCGGGATCACGAAGACGTTCCTGATGATACAAAGACGGAAACCTATGTAGCTTTGAGGTTCTTTGTGGACAATTGGCGTTGGGCAGGCGTTCCTTTTTATATTCGCACTGGAAAATATCTACCTACCAAAGTGACTGAAGTGGTCATCACCTTTAAGTCTCCTCCGCATCCCATTTTCAAGCGCGAAGAAGAATTCAATGATGTCAAAAATCAACTCATCATTCGGATTCAGCCCGACGAAGGCATAGCGATGCAATTTGGGATGAAAGTACCTGGACAAGGTTTTCAAGTCAAAAATGTGGATATGGAATTTCATTACGCAGAATTGATTGATGCCCATGTCCCTGCCGCCTACGAACGCCTCTTATTGGATTGCATGAAGGGCGATGCTACTTTGTATGCACATGGAGAATCAGTGGAAGCTGCATGGCGGTTTGTTGACCCAATTATAGCGGCTTGGGAAGAAAATAAAGACATTGCCGTACACGGCTATCCCGCAGGTACTTGGGGACCTGACGTCGCCGATGAAATGATCGAAGGCGAAAATGAAACTTGGCACAATCCCTACAAAACATTAACAACGAGCGATAATTTTTGTGTGTTGTAAGTTTTTTGTTCAGCTTAATAGAAGTTCAATAACAAATTTATCATTTTATGATATCCGATTTTTATTGAAGGCAGCTACTTTGCACGGTGCATGTACTTTCACCAAAAAACCCAACAATGTAAACCTGTCTGTCATACGGTGTCCGTGTGAGGCGTGAGGCTAATTTCAACTATTTCACATTTCTTATGTCAAGCATCTTTACTAAGATTATAAAAGGTGAAATCCCAAGTTATAAAATTGCAGAGACTGAACGCTACCTTGCTTTTTTGGACATTTTTCCTCTGGCAAAAGGGCATACGCTGGTTGTTCCGAAACAGGAGATAGATTACATTTTTGATTTAGAAGATGAGGTATTGGCTGGACTAATAACTTTTGCAAAAAAAGTAGCGAAAGCGATCGACCAAAGTATTCCTTGCGAGCGAGTAGGTGTAGCGGTGATTGGTTTGGAAGTGCCACACGCGCACGTACATCTAGTGCCGATCAACGAAGTAGGAGACATTGATTTCTCTAGACCTAAGTTACAACTCAATAAAGAAGAGATGGTAAAGATTGCAGGACAGATTAAAGCTAATTTGGGATGATAAATTAGAGCATGTTCAGCCTAGGATTGAACTGTCAATCAGTAGTTTGCGGTTCGCGCCTCACGCCTAAGGCGGACACGGTAAGGCGGACACGGTCGGGATGAACGAGCGATCCTTTAGGTAAATATTCAGTGAATATTTAAGCGAGAGAACCGCTTAGTAGATGGGTTAGCAGCTATGATTTTCAAAGTCAAGTTCGTAAAGTATTAGTTGACAGGAAGATAATGCTCCAAAAAAGCTCCCAAATGATGAACTTTATGCAATAAAATTCATCATTTGAACACTCAAAATTGCTCCATCTTTACAACTCCTTAAAACGCTATTCGTAACAAAAAACTATATTCGCAGTTCTTTAGGAAGAAACAGTATAAGGATTTTTGTAATTACCTACGTGACTATCAAACTACCCCTTTTATCTTACAGATTAGTATAATAACATCGCTCAAACAGTAGATTTGACTTTTTCCTTTAGACAGCAGCATGAATGTTCTATAGACCTAAGCTCGACTTTAGCCATAGCAATTGAGTTGGCATTTAGCTATTAGCGTTTAGCATGCAGTGATTATATTTACTGACACTCAGTAAAAAAGCACGCGTGTAAGTAAATTTATCGTACTGACTTGTAAGTACTTATGATACAAGCTAACAGAAAAAAGGGTTTTAGAAAAATCTTTTTTCTCCCTCACTCCTTGTTCGCCGCCTTCGAAGACGGCGGCAGATAGGTTTTTTGAAGCTCGAAATTCTAAGGAATTTCTCGCTTCTCAAAATTAACAAAAACTTAGTTTACACGGTACTAAATACACTGTAAATTAAGTTTCTTTGTATTTTGTATAGGGGAGTTTGAGTGAGAAAAAAGGGTTTTGGAAAAACCCTTTTTTCTCCCTCAACCCTTTTTCGCCGCCGTCTTCGACGGCGGCAGATGGGTTTTTTGAAGCTCGAAATTCTAAGGAATTTCTCGCTTCTCAAAATTAA
>JBCCRX010000052.1:0-23106 GCA_039201015.1 Bacteroidota bacterium
GTCAAATTTTGAGTGAGTTATTTTTTCTTGTAAAAGTGCTTCAAAATCGTTGCATCCGCCTCAGGCGGACGGAACTATTTTTAAGTATTTTTAGAAGGAAAAAGAGCCGTTCAAAAATGTCGATTATTTAAGCACACCTACTTAGTGTAAACCATGATCAAAATTGCCTACTCTTATTGATTGGGAGCAGGCTAAGTCTGCAATCAGGTAGCTACCTTGTGAAGCACTTGAAAAACACTAAAACTATGGATGACGCAACTCTACTGAAATACAAAAAGCTGTTCATGGGTTGGGCGCAAAAAACTTGGATAGGTGTGGAAGAAGCAACCAGAGAAGAAGTTTTTTTTGATGCGCTCGCTATTTTTGTGGAATATGAGAGAAAAGGAAAAGTAAATGTAAAACCGACTACTTTCATTATTTCAGTGGCACATCGAAAATTTGAGTTGCTTCGTCAGAAGCAAACAATAGCACTGAATAAAGAATTGGTTTTTGAAGAAAATGAATTACAAGAACAAAAAGAATTGGTTCGGACGGCACTAAAGAAAACGGACGAAAAATGTAAGGAGATTTTAATGGCAAAATATTTTCACAATTTTAGTATGGAGGAAATAATGTTGGAAACAGGAGCGAAATCGAGAGAAGTAGTGCGGACGCAGAAAAAGCGGTGCATTAAAAAATTGAGGAAACTTGTGATGGCATTAAGGCAAGCTGCCTAAACATCAAATATTGTTATGCTATGGAAGAGGAATACGAAAACTTAGAACGCTTAGATCGTTTTTTTGATGGAAATTTATCAACAGAAAGTTTGCTAGCTATACAACATGATTTGGAGCAAGCAGACTTTAAAGAAGACGGGCTTTTCTTTCAAGCAATGGTAGAGGTAGTGAAGGAAGAAGGAGAAGCGAAGCGGGCGAAGCTACTAGAAGAAATAGATATTGAGAAAGTAGATACGAACCTACGAGACGAATTATTGGCTCAAAGTAAGGCTTTGGAAACAAAGGAAACTGAGCCACCACAAGCAAAAATACGTTCTCTTCGACCAATGCGTCGAATATTGACCATTGCTGCCAGCATATTGATAATAGTAGTAGCTGGGATATTTCTATATATGCAGAATAATAGTTCGGCGAGTCAATTGGCGGAAGAAAATTACCTTAGTGCTGATTTACCAGGTACGATGAGCGGTGGTACGATAGCGCCATCAGACTTTCAAGCAGCTTTGAATGCTTTCGCAGTCGAACAAGATTTAAGTGTAGCTAAATCAAGCTTTGAACAAATCACAACTGACAATCCTAAATACGCAGAAGCGCAATATTTCTTAGGACACATCAATGCGCAGAACAAAAAATTTGAAGCAGCGATTGATAACTATCAAGCCGCACTTTCGTCTGGTAATCTGCCTAATTACATCAATCTTGATAAGTTGAATTGGAATCTCTTACTAGCGGGCTTGGGTGCAGGAGAAGATATTTCGGTGGCACTGAATCAATTGATTGAAAACGCCAATCCACCTATTGATAAGATGGCAAAAGCACTGAAAGAAAAAATCTAGTTGCGCTTTTGAATTAAATCTTCCTGATTGTAACGTTTTGCGGTGAAAGAGAAAAATCTATAAAAATCAGCAAGTTGAGGGGTTTCCCGCGCCTTCGGCGCGAAAATCCTTTTGGAGGGAGAGATGAATCGGCGGTAAAACCGCCGATTTATCTCTCCCTCCTGACGTTTCCTTCGCTGCGTCAGCAGCGAAGGATATGGAATTTCGACACTTATGAAACGCTATTACAGCATTTACTAATCACCGCATTCCGTCATAATCAGAAATCTTCAAACAAATACGGATGCGTCTCTCGTAGCTTTTGTTCGAGGGCTACTGGTGCAGCCGTAGAAGGTTTTGGTTTGGGCGAGTTGTTTTTTTGATACAAATGTTTGTTGGCTAAAGCTTAAATCTGCCTTCTACGAATCTTATTTTTGTTAATGGTAATAAATTCATTTTTCTGCTCCTCCGTTTCTTTTTCTAATTCAGAAAGAACGCTGATCAAACTGTCTAAAATAATATCGTAGTCTTCTTTCTTATATCGAACAAAAATAATAGTCAGACCTGTCACTTGATGTGCAAATACCCATTCCCCAAAATCTTTATCCTCTGTTAGAAGCGTCTGTTTGTTGCCCTTTGCTAGTTCAATTACCTCTTCATCGCTGATTCCTGCTGATATTTCTAACACCCAATCTACTTGAAATGCTTGCACTCGCAAAGCTTTTACAAAATTGCCATTGAAACCTTCATCTGCTAAAATCAATAATTTACTCATGCTACTGCAATCATACTTTCTGATTCTAAAATATCCGCAGCATAGGCAATACTTGCTAGCACGGCATTCACAGTCAAATGTGGATACATTTCTATGATCTCTCCTATCTCATAGCCGTCTGCTAGTTTTCGTAGAATCAATTCTACCGTAATTCTCGTACCTTTAATTTTGGGTTTACCTAGCATAATGCTAGGGTTTGCATCTATATGTGTTCTATAATTCATTTTGAATCGTATGATATTTAACGAACATAACAATTTTGAGATACTAGACAGTTCAATTCTTGATAGAAATAGAATGAGGCACTGCCCAAAATCTCTCGATCCTTTAAGATTCCTATCTTGAAGGCACCTCTATCTCACCTTCATCTTCTTTGGATTTTGACGACTATCAAAAATGCAATGAATATAGATTTTATCTTTTCTAAAGCTGTAGATGATTTTGTAATTGCCTTCAACAAGGCGTCGGTAAGTGCGTTTTAAGCGGCGTAGATAAGGTTCTTCTTGACCTGCTTTAGAATGCGTTTCTAGAATTTCTACTTTATCTACTACTGCTTTCACGGTTGCTCTTGCTCGATCGCGTTCTAGTTCTTCACAAAGAAAATCGAAATGATATTGCAGGTCATTCGTTGCCTTTTTTGTCTATATAATTGGGTACTTTACCATGACTTAATCACTTCTTTAACGGCTTGATGTGGCATGGTATTACCTGCTTCTATATCTGCTTCACTTTCAGCAATAGCTTCTATATAGATTTGCTCTGTTTCAGATAATTCTTCTGATTCCACCTCTACGAAGTCTAGTGCATGAAGCAGTTGTAGTAAAAAATCTCGTTTGTCTTCTTTTACCTTTACGACCAATGTATTCATATCATTCGATATTTTATTGTGTAAATATAAACACTGTACTTAGGTATTTTAGTTCATTTCAGATTTTTTTGCCAGAGACAGAATTTCAAAATTTTCAGAATGACGTACTGCCCAAAATTCTGGAAAGCCTCTTCTGGAATGCCTGTGCAGCCGTAGAGGGTTTTGGTGAGTTATTTAAGCAGCTACATCCATCTTTAAATTCATTAACTCCTTCCAAGCATCGCGCAATTCCTGAGCGATTTCAGCAGGTGGATTACCAGAAAGTCCAAAAGCAACCATTTTTTCTGCTTCTCGATGATGTTCTGTCTCAAAAAGGGGAAGATTTAATAATAAGCAAGCAGCACTTCTGAAAAAAACAGAACGAGTAGGTTCCATTTCGTAGTTTTGTACCAGCAACATGGCTGCAGCTTTTTCGTATTCAAAGGCTTCCAAATACTTTTCTTGGGCTAAAGTATTTTGACCATCTTTTTTGGCATAGAAAGCTTCGTCTGCCAAGTGCATGGCACGTTTGTGTAAATCATTTAGCGGACTTTTCATCTTTTTCTAATTTTTATCATGGGTTTGCTAAATTCAACAACTACAATATAAGCTGGAATATTCATATTATCACTTTTTTGGGTTTGCCTGATCTTTTCGATCATCCGTTTATTGACCATTCCTTTTGATCCTTTCAAGATACCAGAGACTTCTAATCTTGCCTGTTCCTGTAATCCCTCCTCATTTTCGCGTCCCATCCAATAATCAAAACCTGTTCTCTTTTGAGATTGTTTGACTACTTTGTAATTTGTCAAACGTTCAATGACCAAAATGGCTAGGCAGTAAGCACCACTTTCCACGGCATAGTCCATGTCATTTCTACTATCCCGTATTTGCTGTGTTACTTCTTTCCAAAGCAATTCAAAATCTCCCGTCAAATCACCTTCTATCGTTATTTTTTGCCCTTTTTCATGATGACGATCTAGGCAAACGGAAGCCGCCTCTGATAAATCTGCACAACGAATTGGAGATAGTTCGCTAGTGTCTGCTAAGGAAAAAACATCTATAATTTCTATTTCCATATAGGCAAATGTAAGTAAGTCTGTTTATAAATTTCATTCCTTCTCCTTCGGCGCTTCAAACAAATGCGGATGCGTCTCTCTTAGCTTTTGTTCGATGTCTTCGGGGATGCCGGTGCAGCCGTAGAGGGTTTTGGTTTGGGCGAGTTGTTCGTAGGTGAGATAACTAGAATTAGTAACATTTGCTTGATACAGATTTGCATCTCTTAGATACGCTCCGTTGAAATTTGCATTACTTAGGTTTGCATTAACCAAAAGTGCGTATTCCATATTAGTGTTTTCAAGAACTGAACCAAATAGGACTGTCTGATATAAATTCGTATGATATAAATCAGAATTTGACAAGTCACACCCAAAAAGATCAGCATTTCTTAATTTTGCTGATGCTAGACACACAAATCTTAATTCACTATTGGACAAAACAGCTCTGTTAAAATTTGCGTTTCTCAAGTTAGAATGATCTAAATGTGAACCAATCAGTTGGATGTCATTGAGATTTGATCTTACTAAGTAGCCATGATTTAAATAAAATGGAGCAAAATATTCATAGTATTTAAATTGCTTAACACAAAAGAAAAAGTTGTCTTTATTTTCATTGTTCAAATAGTCAAAATATTTTCCTTCTTTTGGCTTCTCCACCAAACGCGATAAAACCGACCAATACACATAGAAACATCCCATTGCCTGCTTCATCGGTTCTGGATTTTTTGGGTCAGCTCTGTATTAATATAAAAAATGCACTTCTAGCATTTCCGTCAAAAAAGAAGACATCCGATCGGCGAGTGCTTGGCGTTTTTCTAGGTCTTTATCATTTTGAATCAAACCAATCAAATAAGGCAGCATGTCTTGAGTGATGCCTTTAGGAACAGATAAATTCCAAACCACTTTCAAAGCCTCCATCGCATCACGTAGGCGGTATTTATCTCGTTTATCTTTATCCAAATAAACATCTTGAATATTGTGCCAAATATGCTCTACGACTAAATATTCTTGTAGTGATTTATGAAAAAATTCAATGGCGGAAGCTTTCTTTTTGGCATTAGTAGCTTGCAGGCGTTGGTCGTCCACGGGTTTGAAATAAAAGCTAATCAAAACATCTTTGAGCGCATCCTCCAAATCATCGTAATTGCTGCTTAAATTATCTTCTACAAACTCTTTTGTTTCGGTCAATTCCAGCAATTCCTCCATCAAAATGAACTCGTGATCGCTTTGATAGATATGGTGCGCAATGAAGCGCAAATAAGCCCGAAATTCTTCTTGATCGACCTCTTTGAGTTTATCCAATTGCCCTTCTGCCGACCAAGTTCGATCAATCAAAGTGGTGAATAATTGATCGTAAATTTCGGCTTTGTTTTCCCCTTTGGTGATGTCAAATTGGGCTTTGGCAATCAAATGCAGCAAGATTGGTTGATTAATCAGTTCTTTGATGTCTTCGTAATTCTTTCCTTCGGCATTATTGATTTCCGTGAGTAAATGATCCGTCAACACACATTCTTCGTGCTTGCTTTTATAGACTTCTAGCCATTGTTTTTGCTGCGCTTCCGTCAGTACATCCAAAGCCAGCATCAGCACATCATCCTTATTGACTTTTTCCAAACGCACATAATGATAGCGCGAAGTCAGAATCAAATGACAGTATCGTTTGCTGCGCATTTCCCTTGCCATCTGTCCAAAAAAGTCATTGATTTCTTCATTCGTCAAACCTTCCGACATGTATAATTCATCCAAACCATCCAAAATGATGACTGCCTTTTGCAAATCCATACAATCAGGAATGCCGTCGTAGCTTTGCAAATAGCTAAAAGGATGATTCACAAATTCTCTAGGATTGGGCAAGTCCCGCAAACGCACAAAAATCAAGTCTTTCTCATACTGCAAATTCGAATCTTCCAACAAATCATGCACCAAACGATGACAAAAAGAAGATTTTCCTTGCCCAGGTTGCCCAAGCAACAAAAGCATTCGACTTTGTTCCGCTTTCAAGTCAAAAGCAGCTTTATTTTGAAGTAAAAGATCACTGACATACTCATGCAAACTCTGTTCGCTCGTCAACTGAAAAAAGCCGTCCTTGTCTTCGTTTATGTAAGCGTCCGTTTTCGCTAAATTGCGCTTATGAATCTTAAAGTAAGGTTCAATATAAATATCCGCCAAACTCATATTGGGGTCGCTGAGGGCAGGCTGTTGGTAATTGAGTTTAATGCGCGCGTAATAGCGGTATTTTTGGCGCAGCCGATCCAGTTGCTCCGTGAAAGGATTGTTTTCAAAAAAATCTTTAATGACCGAATAACGATTCGGATGCTCGTCCCATTCAGCATAAAGAGCTTCCGCAAAATAGAAGCGGATGTTTCTGGAAATAGATTGCGCTTGGGAAAGCGTGAAACCAAAGACCGTCTGCAACCATTCTTCAAAAAAAGGCTGAAAAGATGTTAGAAATTTCCAGTGGTCAGGTTTTTCAAAAATGGATTTATTGATCGAAAGTTCGTTGAGTTGTTGCGTCAGATCGTAGTTGAAACCTGCTTTTTCTAAAGCTAGATTTTCGCGTTTGTCCTGAAATTTAGGATCAAAATCGTCTATGGCATGAATCGTCGCTTGTTTCAAACTTCTAAAAATCAGATCGAACGCAATATTGGAAGTCGAATCTGCATTTTTGACGGTTTACAGAGTTACATCTTTCACAAACGAACCTAATTTGAAGTCAGCTAGATGTACAACCGCATCGAATAATTTTTCGCCTACTTTTTTGCTGTCTATTTGTAAATTGAGGGTTTCTTTGGAAAGCTGAATTGATCTTTGTTCTGACATACTGTTTGTTTTAGTAAGCTAAGTTAATCTTTTATTCCTTTTCAGGTGAAATGTGGGTAAGCGTTGAAAGACTTTTGAAGTTTTCAAAACTTCAAAAGTCTAGTGTTCGTACATAAAAAATCTAGTAAGAGAGCGAACTGGACAGCAACCAAATGCTTTTCTCTGTGTTTTCAAAAAGCTGTATAGCATAGGGAAAACCAATAAGAGTTTTGAATGTTTTTTGACGCAAGAAGCCCCATAATTCAAGTATATTTACAGCATGAAGCAAAAGCAAGAGAATATTAGAAATTTTTGTGTGATTGCACACATTGACCACGGCAAAAGTACACTGTCGGATCGTTTGTTGGAATACACACAAACCATATCGGAGCGAGAGATGCAAGACCAAGCTTTGGATGATATGGATTTGGAAAGAGAAAGAGGCATTACCATCAAAAGCCACGCCATCCAATTGAATTATCAGCATACCGACGGTAAAGCCTACACCTTCAATTTAATTGACACGCCTGGTCACGTTGATTTTTCTTACGAAGTATCTCGCTCCATTGCCGCTTGTGAAGGTGCACTGTTGCTCGTTGATGCTTCGCAGGGCATACAAGCGCAAACCATTTCCAATCTTTATTTGGCGATAGAACACGACCTAGAAATCATCCCAATATTGAATAAAGTGGATATGGATTCGGCGATGATTGAAGAAGTTTCCGATCAAATTATAGACCTAATTGGTTGCGATCCCGATGAAATCATCTTGGCGAGCGGAAAAACGGGCAGAGGTGTGCCCGAAATTTTAGCGGCGGCGGTAGATCGTATTCCTGCACCAGAAGGCGATGCGGATGCGCCACTGCAAGCCCTGATTTTCGATTCCATGTTTAATCAATATCGCGGAGTCATTGCTTATTATAAAGTAGTGAATGGTAGCATCAAAAAAGGCGAACAGATCAAATTTGTGAATACGGGCAATGATTACGAAGCGGACGAAGTGGGTATTTTACAAATGGACATGATGCCCAAAAAAGAGGTTTTGACAGGTGATGTGGGCTACATCGTGACGGGTATCAAAGAATCCAAAGAAATCAAAGTCGGAGATACGATTACTAGCGCGGAACATCCAGCGGCAGCTATACAAGGATTTGAGGAAGTCAAGCCAATGGTATTTGCGGGTATTTTTCCGATTGATAATGACGACTACGAAAGTTTGCGCGAGAGCCTAGAAAAGCTACAACTCAATGATGCTTCTTTGGTGTTCGAGCCAGAGACTTCTGCTGCTTTGGGCTTCGGTTTTCGTTGTGGATTTTTGGGTATGTTGCACTTGGAAATCATACAAGAGCGACTCTCTAGGGAATTCGACCAAGACGTCATTACTACCGTTCCGAACGTATCTTATTTTGCTTACACCAAAAAAGGCGAAGAATTGGATGTGCGCACGCCCGCTGATCTACCCGATCCGACCCTTTTGGACAGAGTGGAAGAACCTTACATTCTAGCACAAATTATTACCAAGCCAGAGTACATCGGCTCAATCATGACTTTGTGCATGGAGAAGCGCGGCACACTGACCAAGCAAACCTATCTAACCACGGAAAGAGTGGAACTCAGTTTTGATTTACCACTTGCCGAGATTGTTTTTGATTTTTACGACCGCTTGAAATCCATTTCGCGCGGTTATGCTTCCTTTGATTACGCGCCTATGGATTATCGCGCCTCCGATTTGGTGAAGCTGGACATCAAATTGAATGGAGATTCTGTGGATGCGCTTTCTGCACTAGTGCATAGAGAGAAAGCAGCGGCATTTGGTCGTAAAATCTGTAAGAGATTGAAAGAATTGTTGCCTCGCCAGCAGTTTATGATTGCGATACAAGCAGCCGTCGGTGCGAAAATTATTGCACGCGAAACCATTTCTGCACTCCGCAAAGATGTGACTGCTAAGTGTTACGGTGGAGACATCACTAGAAAGCGAAAGCTGCTAGAAAAGCAAAAGAAAGGAAAGAAAAAGATGCGCCAAATTGGTTCGGTGGAAGTGCCACAAAAAGCATTTTTGGATGTGTTGAAACTAGATTGATTGCAAAAGCAAAGCCTACTCCTCAAGAATCTTTTCATCTTCCTTTTTCCAAGGAGGAGAGACAATGCACAAGAAACGCAATGTCTCTTCTCCTACATTGATGATGTATTGCTCCACACCTGCGGGAATCAAAACGAAATCTCCTTTTTTCATCATTTGAACAGTCTCGCCAATGTGCGCTTCTCCGCGTCCCTCTAGTATGTAGTAAAGTTCAGATTGTTTTTCTAGGATATGATTGTGAGAGCGTTGACCTGCTGCTAATTCGGCATGTGCTAAACTGTAATTGATCTCTACTGTTTCATTTTTGGGATGCAACAATTCTTTGATCGTAGTGAAGTCGCCTGCGGTGAAAGCGTTTGCCTCATCTGTAGATTTAAAGTGCATTTTGTTTCTATATTTTTTGCTTTATCAGTGTTCATAATGAAAGCCAATGTCGCAAAAGAGCAAAAAAGTCATAAGTGAATAATAAAGGAACAATAATTATTCCAGAAAAGCTATATCAATAAAATAATCGAATAAAATCAAGGAATAAAAACAGTCATTCCACTTCATTAATAAACATTGTCAAGATGATGAATAAAAATAAAATCATTTACCTGCCACTGCTCATTATTATACTCCTCACGTCTTTTTCAATAGAAAGTCAGGCACAAAGGAAAAAGAAATCTTCAAAAGTAGATGAATACTTCGATGAAAGTGGTGGCTGGCAACACCGTTTATGGTTTGGAGGTAGCATTAATCCAGGCTTTGTTGGCGGTAATGGTACGTCTATTTTCTTCTTGGGCGTTTCTCCAATGATCGGTGTAAAAATACTAGAAAATGATGATCGCTTTTCAATAGGACCAAGGGGTAGTTTTCGATACACTTACGAGAAGTTCTTTAATACGGTTGCTAATGATTTTGATGCTATACAGTATGTATCTTATTCTGTAGGAGCTTTTGCCAGATACAAGGTTTTTCCTCGTATTTTTCCGCATGTTGAAATTGAATTTGAAAACGCAGTAGTTGATCTAGCTTTCAATGGAAGTGATGTAGAGACCGTGAGAGCAACGCGTCAAAACTTATTCGTTGGTGCGGGTTACAATAGTGGTGGTTTGCTAGGCTACGAAATTTTAGTGTTATTTAATGTTAATGAACCGACCAATTCATCCAACCTGCCTTTTGAAACACGTTTTGGATTGACCTACAAATTCTGATGCTTTTTTTATAAATGGCAAAAGCGAAAAAGGAAGCAAAAAGCGGAAATTTATACGATCGTATTTTCAAGGAGAATGCGGAGTATTTGTTTATTCCATTGATTCAAAGAGAGCTTCAATTCAAGATCAAAGAATTTGAAGCCATACCTGACCGTTTTACGAGAACTTTGGAGCGAGAAACAGACTTTCTCTATCGCGTATTGACAGAATCAGAAGAATGCTTGATTCTGCACCTCGAATTTCAAACAAAAGATGATCCCGAGATGCTGTTTCGTATGGAAGAGTATCATGCCTTGATTCATCGCAAGTACAAACTTCCAGTCAAACATATTGTTGTTTACTTAGGTGCTAAAGAAGTAAAGATGCGCTCTAAACTGGAGGAGAAAGAAATCTTTTCTGGTTTCGAGATTATTAGTCTGCATCAATTAGATACCAGCACGCTTCTGAGTTCACAAGTGCCAGAGGTTATATTGTTGGCTTTATTGAGCAATTACGAAAAAGAGCGAACAGAAGTCGTACTAAGATATTTGCTGAAAGCCTTAAAACAAGCCAGCAATACCCCTGATCGACTAGAAAAATATCTACAACAGTTGATTATTTTATCCAGATTGCGTAATTTGGAAGAGAAAACAATTAAAGCAATAGAAGATATGGTCATAGAATATGATGTAGAGCAGGATTACCTATATAAAATGGGGATAGAAAAAGGAGCAGCTAGAGAGCAGGAGCGTATGAAACAAGAGATGCTGCTATTGGAGGAAGCTAAGTCTATATTGGAAGAAGAGCGACAGCAAGCAGAACGGGAGAAAGCGATTGCAGAGCAAGAAAGAGCGGTTGCAGAAAAAGAGAAAGAACGTATTGCTGTGGAGAAAGCGATTGCAGAGCAAGAAAGAGAACGTATTGCCAAGGAGAAAGCGATTGCAGAGCAAGAAAAAGAGCGCATTGCTGTGGAGAAAGCGATTGCAGAACAAGAAAGAGAACGCATTGCTGTGGAGAAAGCGATTGCAGAACAAGAAAGAGAACGTACTGCTGTGGAGAAAGCGATTGCAGAGCAAGAAAAAGAGCGCATTGCAGAGGAGAAAGCGATTGCAGAACAGGAAAAAGAGCGCATCAATGAAGAAAAAGTAATTGCAGAACAAAAAAAGGAGATTGCGGAACAAGAAAAAGAGCAAATCAAACAAAAGCAGATAGCTACTATCCAATCTTTAATTCGATTGAATCTTTTGAGCGAGGAGCAAATAGCCGAAATTGTGCAAGAACCACTTTCATACATTCAAGCGATAAAAGCAGCCATGCAAAAAGATAAATAATTGCTCTATCCTAATCCAACAAGTCTAACTTACTTCAATAGGCTTTAAATACTCTTACTTTAAGCAATGGACATCGAAAAAATAATTACCGAACTACTGTATCACTACGACACTGTGACGATTCCTGGCTTTGGGGGTTTGGTATTGCAACAACATTCCGCAGCATCAGATCAAGCATTGGGTACGATACAACCACCTAGTAAGCGCATTCGCTTCAATCCAAATTTAGTGGTCAATGACGGTTTACTGTTATCGCAGGTTCAAGAACGGCTACAACTACCAGTAGAAGCTGCAAAATCCGTTCTGGAAAACTATGTTTCTGAGCTAAAAGATAGATTGGAAGCGGGAGAAAATATCCACATGGAAGGAATCGGTCATTTCTTTCAATCAGGTAATGAGATTCAATTTGCGGCGGCACAAGTCAACTATGATCGTACTACCTACGGATTACCTCGTGTCGAAGCAGCGGTGAGTAATAAGATAGGAACAGAAAAAATCACTTTCGCCAGTATCACAACCGAAACAGTGGAAACAAGCAATCCTACAACTCGTGATTACGGAAATGTACTAAAATGGCTGATTCCAGTGTTGGGAGTGCTTGCCCTTATTGTTATCATCTTTTCCTTGAGAGACAATATTTTTTCAGGAAATAAAAAAGGCAGACTAAGAGCAGATTTGGAGGGTAGAATTCCAATCAACGAATCGCCCCAAGAGCGCGATAAAATCATAAAAGAAGACAGCTTAGCTGCTCAATCGGAGACACCAAAAGATATAGAATCTCCTACGATTTCGCCCAATCAAAAAACAAAGAAAATCATTGTTGGGGCTTTTGGAGAACGCGCCAATGCCGAAAAACTAGCCCGTAAAATACAATTAGCAGGCTACACGCCACTCTCAGAAATCAGAAATGGCAAACGTTACGTAGGTATATTATATGCCTATGAACAAAAATCGGAGTTCGACCAAGCCTTTTCAGATATCAAACAAAAGTTTAATCAAGACGCTTGGATATTGACGGAATAAAACGAAATCAACAAAGATGAAACACCATTTCCCTTTATTGCTACTGTTCATCAGTAGCCTTTTTGCTTGTGAGCAAACAACGGATCAAATAACTGCTGTTCCAGCAATTACAATCAATCCAGAACTGCCCGACCAACCTAATATTCTTTGGATCGTTGCCGAAGATTTGAGCGCGTATTTACCCATGTTTGGAGATGCTACCGTAGAGACACCTAATCTAAGCCGATTGGCGGCTCAAGGCGTTTGTTACGATCGTTTCTTTACGCCCGCAGCGGTTTGCTCGCCTGCCCGCTCTGCTATTGCTACTGGCATGTACCCCACCCATATTAAAAGTAATCATATGCGGACAGGACCTTGGTTTGCAGACACTATAAGTCAAGCCAATATGGCGCGTTATGCGACTTATTTGCGTCCAGAACTCGTTCCTTACGAAGCTGTTCCACCGCCCGAGGTAAAGATGATGAGCGAGTATCTACGTCAGGCAGGTTATTATTGCACCAATAATTCCAAGCGTGACTATCAATTCATCTCGCCCGTCACGGCTTGGGATGAATCCAGCAAGAAAGCGCATTGGCGCAATCGAAAAGAAGGGCAGCCCTTTTTCTCCATTTTCAATATAGAAGTTACTCACGAGTCTCGAATTTGGGCGAAAGCAAAAGACTCGCTTTGGGTCGATGAAAATCTGGAAGTGAATGTGCCACCTTATCTGCCTGATACAGAAATTGGACGGCAAGATGTGCGGCGTATGTATTCCAATATTAAAGAAATGGACGCCAGAGTAGGTGAACTCTTGGCGGAGTTGGAAGAGGATGGTTTGCTTGAAAATACCATTGTTTTTTGGTATAGCGATCACGGTGGACCACTGCCTCGCCAAAAGAGACTTTTGTACGATTCAGGACTACACGTTCCATTGATTATTAGATTTCCGAATCAACAATTTGCCAAAGAACGAGATGGACAATTACTCAGTTTTATTGATTTAGCACCGACGGTACTCTCCTTGACGAATATCAGCCCGCCAGAGCACATGGACGGCAAAGCTTTTTTAGGAAAATACAAAAGAGCAGAAGCAGCAGATTACATTTTCGCTGCCGCTGATCGTTTCGATGAACTCTATGATGCCAATCGAGCTGCAAGAGACAAGCGCTACAAATATATTCGCTATTTCAATCCTGAAAACCCGATGTTACTGCGAGTGAAATACCGCGATCAAATGCCCATTATGCAAGAACTGCATCGGCTTAATGAAGCAGGAGCATTGACGCCTGAACAAGCTCTTTGGTTTCGACCGAACAAGCCAGAGGAAGAATTATTCGATACAGAGAATGATCCACACGAATTAAACAACTTAGCAGAGAATCCAGAATATGCAGAGAAATTAGAAGAATTGCGGACAGCTTGTGCGCAATGGATGAAATCTATAGACGACGAGCCTTTGAAGCCAGAAAGCGAAATTATAGAAGCGATCTGGCCAGATATGACTCAGCCAGAGACGCAAGCACCAAAAATTGAGGAACAAGACGGTAAAATTGCACTGAGCACTACTACAAAAGGTGCTTCTATTGGTTATAAATTCGTGGAAGCAGGTGCTGATCCTACTTTTGCAGGTTGGCAAGTCTATACTGCTCCTTTTGAGGCAAAAGAAGGCAAAGAATTGGTGGTGAAAGCGCATCGAATTGGTTATGCAGCAAGTGAGGTGAAGCGGTATGGTGGGAAGTAGATCAAGACAGTGCTATTTTCTGGGATGATTTGTTGTTTAGGAACGACGCACAAATAACCTCAGATTCTTGACTTCATCTTTACGCCTTAGGCGAACAGGTTTTGCGCTACTTTTCGTTAGAAAAAGTCTTATGTCCGCCTAAGGCGGATTGCGATTTTTTTGCCTCCATTAGCACAAAAATATCTTGTCAAGAACCTCAGTTTATTCATCCCTCGTTCCTTATTCGTCTAGATGTGGGAAGTCTATGATATCGTAAACAGTCTAAACAGATAAACATTTCAACAAATTTTCAACATAGCCTCAACAAATGAATCACGAGTACACCGCCCTAGCCTAGCCAAAAAAATGACCTGTTCACACAAATTTCTTTTCAAAAGCAAATCGTTTGAAGTAGAAATTATACAAAAACAAGATGCTCTTTTCGATTAACTTCAAGATTAATTGATGTTCTTGTAGCCAACTATTTAGGCTTAATAAATACACCAAACCTAAAGATAGAATATAACCAAAGCCAGATACCATCATTGCTAAGGCAAAGGTCTGTCCTGCCTTGCGATTGGACGCAAAAACGAAATATTTCTCTAGAAAAAACTTGCAAAGCACTGCGATGGGATAAGCAATACTTTGTGCCGCTACTTCTGATAGTCCAAATTGGTGATAGAGCACCAAATAGAGACCAATGTCAATTGCCGTGGCAATGACAGAGGTGACTAGAAATTTGGCTTTTAGTCGGAAAAGCTCTTTTGTTTTGCTCATTCTATAGTAAAGACCCAATGTGTCTTAGTTCGATAATAGATTTAAAGGTTGTAATGCTAAAGTTGTAGTACTAGTGCGACTAGTCAGGAATTACTTATCTATATATTTTCTATGCTGAAACTATTGTCATTGCTTATCCTACTGAGCAATAATTTTCTTCAATGTGTAAGTCGCTGACTATAGGTGTGTTCAATTTGAATCGGCATCGAACCGATTCAAATCGAAGCGTTTTTTAAAGGGAACAGAGAGAATTTTTGGAAAAAATTCTCTCTGTTCCTTTTAAAAAACCCTAATCAGATTTTGCTGGCTCGATGCCAGCAAGATCCGAAGCCGAATCATGTATAGACAAGATACTCGTAATCTATATTTTATACATTACGAAAAATTATTGTTTCAATAGAATAGTCATTGCTACAATCTAAATAGGTAGTTATTTAACGGGTGTACCACTAGTTAAGATTATGACCTAAAAATCATGCTCTTAACTCCTGAAAATTAAGTACTCTACTTCGATGTGAAATCCTTAACTCTTAGTTCATCAGCCAGAAGCAGACAGGTTTCTAACCGTAGAAGGGAAGCCTAATTTCCCTTTTGCCTTAATTCCTTTTCGTGTTCCTTCACCAGTTTTTTTACAGCTTGCTTCACTTGTGCCGAAAACTCTTTTTCAAGTATCCAGTGGTAGTACTGTCGATCTTTGTGCAGCGCAGGTGCGGCGGGTTGGTTGTTGTATTTTCCAAAGTTGAAAACAACTACTCCATTTTCGTCATATCGCAGTTTTTGGGTGGCATCCACAAAACGCAAATCGTTTGTAAACTCATGAATGGCTTTCATGTCATTGCGAATCGGACGAATGATTTCATTGCCATCGCCGTCTTCATAATTGGTATCTTTATAACGATCTAATTGTCCTTTGAAAACATCTACCGTTGCCTGCACATCTGCCAGAGCATCGTGCGCATTTTCGATCTCTTTGTCGCAATAAAATCTTAAGGCTGCTTTCAGCGTGCGGGGTTCCATTTTGTAAAAGATACGTTGCACATCAATTAGTCTTCGTCTGCTAGTATCGAATTCCATACCCACCCTTGAAAACTCTTCGATCAGCATCGGAATATCAAAGCGATTAGAGTTGTATCCACCTATATCCGCATCTCCGAAAAAATCAAAAATTTGTTGCGCAACCTGACGAAAAGTAGGTTTATTCGCTACGTCTTTTGGTAAAATACCATGTACATTCATTGCCTCTATAGAAATGGGAATACCTGGATTGATGAGCATGGAAAGCTCTGCTGGGCTTCGCCCATCTTTGAAGTATTTAATCACGGCAATTTGAATGATTCGATCTCTCACTACATTGAGTCCAGTGGCTTCCAAATCAAAAAAACAAAGATCACGATCTAGCTTAAAATCCATACTGTAATTTTTAGATTAGCTTTTGAAAGAGGAGTAGAAATGCCAAAAATACCTGAATTGGAATTATTTGACCTAATTTACGGGTAGCTTATTCAAAAATCGCTCTACACGATTCTGAAGTCCTGCCGTCGCATAGTCTTTGAGCGTACCATGCTCGTCATTATAAATAAAATAAGCCTCTACCCCTAATTTATCCACAAAAATTTTGGCTTTTTCAAATCCCATAACCATACAAGCGGTGGCATAAGCATCGGCATAAATACATGCTTGCGTGACAATGGAGACACTCAGCAGATTACTGCGCTCAGGAAGCCCCGTATGAGGATTAATAGTATGGCTATATATTTTTTCATCAACGACATAATAATTTCGATAGTTGCCAGAAGTGGCAATGGCTTCATTTTGCATAGTAACAGCTGCAAAAATTTCGTTGATATTACTTTGCTCTCTGGGGACGTTCACACCCATGCGCCAGTCTTTACCATTAGGATTTTTACCCAATGTACGCCCTTCCCCTCCAATTTCGACCATATAATTTTTTACACCTTTATCTACTAGAAATTGACTGACCTCATCAATGAAATAACCCTTTGCCGAACCACTGAAATCAAACTGTACGCTTGGATGCTTTTTTTGTATCGCTGCTGCTTCTAGTTTGACCTTCTCCATACCTACAAATTGTAGTAGCGAATCTATTGCTTCTTGGTCTATTTGATTCACTACCTTCTTACCTGTGTATCCGAATCCCCAGTAATTTACCAGTGGCATAACGGTGGGATCAAATGCTCCTTCTGACTGCTTAGCACACTCCATAGCAATGGTAGTATTTTTCAAAAAATGTGGAAACTGATCTATGTTCTCAAGTCCCAATTCCGAGCGATTGAAACTAGAAATAGCAGAGCTTGGAACGTAGGTAGAAAGTTCGTTATTGATGGCATTCATCAAAGAATCCAATTGATGCTGATAGTTTTTTTCAGCATCATATGTAATGTTATAGGTGACAACCCCCATTGTCTGTCCTGATATTTTTTGATATTCTTTTTGTGTAGGAGGAACTGTCTGTTGGCAGGCAGCCAAAAACCACAAAAGAAGTAGCATATTCTTATTCATCGTGCTTAATTTAGGTGATTGATATGTGGTAATATTCAAAGAAACCTTCATGTTTTATTATCTTTGAGGCATAATCAATATTTTCTAATGATTTACACAATATAACTTCTCTCAGGAAACTTTTATACTAATCTTACTATTACTGCCAAGTGTTTTCTATCTTATTTGTTAAAAAATGATGTCACATATCTCATGTACATTTTTTGTACAAGTAAGTGAAATTTGATCAGCTTATTTTAGATCCGCTCGTTCAGCAAGTTTACCTTTTTTACTTTGCAAGTACCCCTAATGGCGTCTGATTTAATACCTCACGCCTCCAACTCATCAACACACTAGAGATACATGAAAAATTTAATTGAAATTTCAAAAATTGTAACCAAAAAGAAAATCCGAAAGATAGAAATCTTTGACGATCATTACTTAGAGAATAAAAGCAGTAAGTTCAATGAATTTTACGAGGCTTTGATGCAAGGGAAATTCAAAAGTGACTTGGATGCTGCCGATTTCTTGTACAGCTCAACACCTAAAGATGACAAATATCGTCAACTCAAATCTCGTTTCAGAAAGCGACTACTGAATACACTTTTCTTTTTGGATGTCAATCGACCTTCTGCCTCTAATTACGATCGCGCCTATTATTCTTGTAATAAAGATTGGACGCTCGTAAAAATCTTGATTGATAATGATGCAGATTACACGGCTGCTTCTCTCTCTCGGCAAATACTAACGACTGCTTTGAAGTTCAAGTTTGCGGATGTTATCGTAAATTCATGTAGAATTTTACGGGCTTACGCAGCGGAAGAAGGCGACGATAAAAGTTTTGAGCAATATGACCAGCATATCAAACAATACACCAATATACTGGATGCAGAAATTCGTTCCGAAGAATTGTATCAAAGGGTTATTTTGAACTACTACAAACCCCCTTCTAAACGAACGAACTTGTCCGAAAAGATAGATACCTATTGTGAGGCATTGGACGGATTGGCTAAACTATACGATTCGCCTGTCATCATCTACAATAAATACTTGATGTGGGCTTTTCGGCACGAAATGTTGCAAGAATTTGATAAAATGCTACACGTCTGTGAAGAAGCCGAAAATTACGTGGAAGAGCACCCGATTTATTACCAATCGGATCGAATCGCATCTATTTACCTCAAGAAGGTGGCTGCCTATTTGCACCTGAAAGATGAAAAAGGACTAGAAGTTTCTGATAATCAAATCGACGCTTTTCCAAGAGGCAGCGATCATTGGTATCAGTTCCATGAATACTTGTTCTTACTCGCCATGCATACTCAAAACTATGGGAAGGCAAATGAAATCCATACAGAAATAACTTCTTTCTCCAAATTCAAGAAAGCGGAAGATCACCTTCGAAACAAATGGTCAGTTTTTCATTTCTATCTCGCCTATGCCAATGAATATTTGGACAAAGACCGCCAAGAAGATATTCCTAATAAAGCTACGCTTAAAGTTAGTAAATTTCTGGAAGAGGCAGCACTCTATCCTAAGGCGGAACGTATTTTAATGGTGCATCACATCATTGTTCAAATCTTATATTTGATTGAGGAGCGTCGTTTTTCGAAGGCTAGAAATTTGATTCTGCAACTTAAAGGACATGTCAATCGCCAGTTGAGAAAAGAAGAGTACTTCCGAACCATTCAATTCATTCGCTTACTGCAACAGCTACAAAAAGCAGACTTCAAGAAGTACTTGTTGAGTAATATAGATAAATACCTGATCCGAATCCAGCACGAAGAACCTTTTTTCTATCGCGGACTGTTAATGGAAATAGAGATTATCCCTTACGAAGAGCTTTGGGAAATTATTTTAGATAGAGCAATAGAATAAACGATGATGACAAATTCTTCTTCAGCTAGTCACACAGCTATGGTTTTCAAAATAAAAATTGATGGGCTGCTGTTTTCTGCGATTTTGGTATTTTCTTTTCTTTTTCACACCGCTCCTAGTTTTGCTCAGCAGAAGGACGTGCCAAGAATTGAGAAGAGAGCCTATGACAAAATGTTGCAGCATTTGTTGTCCCACACTGTAAAAGAAATCAGTGTTTCGGAGGCAGCAAATGCCAGCGATATTATCTTCTTAGATGCAAGAGCAGCAAAGGAATTTGAAGTGAGCCATATCAAAAATGCTCAATACATCGGTTATGATGATTTTGAAATGAGCCGAGTAGTGGACGTACCGAAAGATGCCAAAATTGTTGTTTACTGCTCAGTAGGTTACAGGAGTGAAAAAATTGCGGAACGATTGATGGAAGCTGGTTTTGAAGATGTCTCAAATTTATACGGGGGCATTTTTGAGTGGAAAAACCAAGACCAAAAAGTGGTGAATGAAGTAGGCACAACAGAAAAAGTACATGCTTTTGATCGAATTTGGGGCTTTTGGTTGAAGGAAGGAGAGAAGGTCTATTGAGTTTCAAAGGGGGACAAACTTTGTACTCCTCTGAGTATTGAGTAAGATATATGGGTATCAGTTTTTCTAAATTAGGGCTGTGCGAAGTCTCGTTTTTATTGATATTTTACTCGAAAATCGCTCAACAAGTATGCTTAGTAAATCTCTTCGGACGGAAACACCAATTTTCACTGATTTTCCCCAAAAAATTAATGAAAATTGGTGTTTCCGTCCATAAAAAACCGAAGGGCATACTTGTTGAGCGATTTCAGGAGCGTTACTAGGACTTATTTTGAGCATGGCTTAATACTTCGTACACGCCTATTTCTAAATCGGAAAGGAATGTAGAAGATTGGAAGGAAGAGATTTGGAATAGGGAGTAGTCAAAAAGATCAAGCTTCCTCTACCTCCTGCAGCGGCAAATGAACCACCACTCGAGTACCAATAGATTTGGTGTCGTTTTTCAGATCGACAATTTCCACACTGGCGTTTGTATTGAAGAGTTGGTTGGCAATAGCAATGCGATCTTTGGTAATTTGCATACCGACTGATTTGTGTTTATTGGCAGTGCGTGTTTTGATTTGCATAGCGCGTTCTCTTCCGATGCCGTTGTCTTCGATGATGAAGTAAAGTCCAGTATCATTTTTGCTTTTTTGGATATTGATAAGCAGCAAACCACGCGCATCTTCTTTGTGCATCAAGCCGTGCCAAATTGCATTTTCGACATAAGGCTGTAGAATCATGGGCGGAATTTTGACAGACGCTATCGGAATAGATTCATCTACTCGGATGTTGTAATCAAATTTATCATTGAAGCGGAAATTTTCCATTTCGATGTATAGCTTTAAGGCATTCAACTCCTCTTCCAAACTAATCATAGAAGATTTGCTGTTGTTTAGAATCAAGCGGATAAGGCGAGAGAATTTAGTCAAATAGCGTGAAGCTGTTCTAGCGTCATTTTGCACCATGTAGAGTTTAATGGAATTGAGGACATTGAACAAAAAGTGGGGATTCATCTGCGCGCGCAGCGCCGTCATTTCAATTTCGGCAATTTTACGATTAAATTCTGCTTCCATTTGAGTCTTGATCAAGAGATTTTTTTCCTCCAAAACTTTGCCATAATTGAACTGCGTGATTTCCGTCTGAAACTGATAGGAGGCAATGATAAAAACTGCCATCGACAAAGCCCAGCACTCAAATAGATAAGCAAACATATTCACCTGATTGCTGCCCCTGAAAACAAAAACAATACCCGCAGATACCAAAATCAAGCTGATGACATTCACAATGATATTGGTACGTTGTGGTAGTTTGAATCCTAGATTGACGATGATGATAAAAATCGCAAAAACGATGATGCTGTTTCTGGATTCTAAGGAAGAAATGGCGAGCGGAAGTAGAGAGGCACCAAGTATGCTCAGCGTGACAAAAAAAAGTACTTTTCGATTGCCGTAAATACTCGCAAAAATTCCTTCTTTTTCTTCGTTGCTTCTTATGAAAAAAGAAGGAATCAATCCAAAACAAAGTGCAGCGTGTGTAATAAATAACACACCGCTTATGACGCGATCTGTTCCATCTTCTTCCGTATTAAATAGGCTGGCAACTGTGAGCAAGAAAAAGGAAATGACGCCCATGACGGCAATAAGATAGGCGCGTTCCAGATTGTTGAGATACAATTTTTCCTGAAACTCCGCTTCGTATTTTTCCTCTACTTTATTCCTAAATTTCGCTAGGATTTGTCGGAGCATTTGCCGCATAGCCAGATGATGAGTGAGAAGACAGATGTCAGACCAAAAAATGAATTTTTCTGCCTGAAGACAGATGGTTTCTGTGTATATATTTGATATTCAATTTTTTAACTACAAAAGAAACAACAGCCTCATGCTTAAGGCAGATACGGTGAGGCGGTAAAGAAGATCACAAAAGCGGAACACTTGATTTGCCATGTATTTTTTTGTGTTCTTTATTCCTTTTTGGTTATTTACTCGGCGTTTGAAACAAACTCAATAGACTCTCTTTCTTGCTTCTTGAAACCCTTACGCGATCGTTATTGCACATCACAAGGTAGCCACCGTCTGCCTTCACGTAGTTTTTAATTTCGTTCAAGTTGACGACAAAGGAATTGTGGACGCGATAGAAATGATAGTTTCCCAGCAGTTCTTCTAGTTCTTTTAACGTTTTAGAAATAAAAAGGTCTTTATCTTTTTTGAGGAAAATTTTAGTGTAATTATTATCCGATTGACAGTAAATGATCTGATCCACCTCCACAAAAACCAAGCCTTCAAAAGTAGGCAAAGCAATCTTTCGGATGATATTTTTGCGAGGATCATCCGACCCAATTATATTAGATTTGCGCTTGCTTTTGTGTTTTTCTTCCACTTTACTGACGGCTGCTTTCAGTTCCTCTTCATCAATGGGCTTCAATAGATAGTCAATAGCATTGATCTTGAAAGCTTTCACCGCATATTCGTCGTGTGCTGTCGTGAAAATAACTTCAAAATTGATGTCAGACACTAATTCCATCATCTCAAATCCATTCATATAAGGCATATCTACGTCCAGAAATACTACATCTGGCTTGTGTTGCTGAATGGCTTTCAGTCCTTGTTTACCAGAGTCACAAAGGCTCAAAATTTTGACATTGGGGCAGGAATTCTGTAGTTCCCATTCCAGTACTTTGAGGCAATTGGGTTCATCATCAATCAAAATTGCTTTTAGCATAGTAGTAGTGTAATTAATTTTTGTGTTCATATTGAGGGGGAGTTAAGAGGAAGCTTATAGGTGGAAGATTTCTATTAGAAATCAAATTTAATCCACTTCAAAACTTAATACCAACTGACCTTCTATAAAATGAACCGAATCATCTAATGTTTATACGCTAACATCGTAAATACACTGTAAACTAAGAAGCTGTTTTGATTTATTTTTTGAGAATTGCTATAGGTCATTTTTTTACCAATTGAGGCAGCAAAAACGGAGTTTAGCCATAGCTAAAACTTGTCTGCCTCTGGCTGATGAGTATTTTGCTAACGATAAGTGGTGAAAAAAGGGGCATAACAAAATCGAAGTATTAAATTCA
>JBCCRX010000053.1:0-23018 GCA_039201015.1 Bacteroidota bacterium
ATAAGGAACGAGGGATGAATAAACTGAGGTTCTTAACAAGATATTTTTGTGCTAATGGAGACAGAAAAATCGCAATCCGCCTTAGGCGGACATAAGACTTTTTCTAACGAAAAGTAGCGCAAAACCTGTTCGCCTAAGGCGTAAAGATGAAGTCAAGAATCTGAGGTTATTTGTGCGTCGTTCCTAATGCTCCAAACATGCTCTTAAACTACTCCTAAGTCCTCCAAAATTGTGTATAGCTTGTTCTCTAGATTTTTTGCGACTAGCTCGAATTGAGCTTTATCGCTTAGTGGAGCATTCACGCTGCAATAGAATTTCACTTTTGGTTCAGTGCCAGAAGGGCGAGCGGAAATGATGCTGCCGTCTTCCGTGAAAAATTGGAGGACATTGGAAGAAGGAAGATCAATCGTCTCGCTTGTTCCGTTCAATATATTTTTGGAAAGGCTGCTTTGATAGTCTTTGATCGTCGTAACTTTTGCGCCACCTAAAGTCGTTGGTGGATTTTCGCGCAGGGCTTTAAGCATTGCTTGTATTTCTTCGGCACCACTCTTTCCCTCTTTTTTGAGCGCGACCAATTTTTCTTTGTACAATCCAAATTCTACGTACAAATCCAAAAGCGCGTCAAACAAACTGCGTCCCTGATCTTTGTAATAAGCGACCATTTCTGCAATCATGGCGCAAGAAATCACCGCATCTTTGTCTCTTGCGTGCTCACCTACTAAATAGCCGTAACTTTCTTCTCCCCCCGCGATGAAAGTGCGCTTTCCCTCAAATTGAGTCATCAAAGCACCGATGTATTTAAAACCCGTTAAGGTATTGAAACATTCCACGCCTCTGGATGCGGCTATCTTATCAATCAAATAAGAAGTCACAATTGTTTTCACGACGTATTCACGACCCGTCAGTTTACCCGCTTTTTCCCAAGCGGTCAAGACGTAGTGAATCAATAAACAAGCCGCTTGATTGCCATTGAGCAATTCAAATGCTCCTTTATGGTTTTTCACTGCAATACCTACGCGATCGGCATCAGGATCGGTTGCCATGACTAAATCCGCATCCACCGCTTGCGCTTTTGCCAGTGCCATACTGAGGGCTTCTTCCTCTTCTGGATTGGGATAAATGACCGTCGGGAAGTTGCCGTCTGCAATCATTTGCTCCTCTACCAAAATCACATTTTCAAAACCAAACTTTTTGAGCGCAGGTGGCACGCTGGTCGCGCCCGTTCCGTGAATTGGAGAAAAGACAATTTTCAAATCTTTTTGACGGGCAATGGCTTCTTTGGAAATGGATAACTGCGCTAATGCTGCTAGGTATTTTTCATCTATCGCTGTCCCAATTTTTTCTATTTTGGCTGGATCGCCTTTGAATTGAATATCAGTGATATCATCCACTTTTCGCACTTCCTCTAAAACAGCTTTGTCGTGCGGCGACACCAATTGTCCGCCGTCTGCTCCATAGGCTTTGTAGCCGCTGTACTCTTTTGGATTGTGAGAAGCGGTTAACATCACGCCCCCTTTACAGCCCAATTCCCGTATGGCGAAAGACAGTTCGGGTGTTGGTCGCATACCGTCAAAATAATAAACGTGGATGCCATTGGCAGAAAAGACATCCGCTACCACTTGCGCAAATCGGCTGGCATTGTTTCGACTGTCGTGCGTCAATGCCACTTTGATGTCTTCCTTTGGATAGGTTTTGAGCAGATAGTTACTAAAGCCTTGCGTAGCTGTTCCTAAGGTGTATTTATTAATGCGATTTGAACCTACGCCCATGATACCGCGCATGCCGCCCGTTCCGAATTCTAGGTCTTTGTAGAAAGCATTGGTGAGTTCGGTGTATGCCTTTTGGTTCAGCATTTTTTGAATGGCAGATTTGGTACTTTCGTCATAGTCGCCTTTCAGCCATTCTTGAATTTTTGTGGAGATGCTCGGTTCTAGTGTTTGCATGTTTTATATGATTAGATTTTCCTATTTATGGCCAATTTAGCAGATAATCCGTGAAATCACTCTTTCTTCAACACAATAAATTCGGTTCTTCGATTTTGTTGTCTTCCCGACGCGCTTTCGTTGCTGGCGATGGGCTGATTTTCTCCGAAACCTTTGTAGCTCAAGCGTTCTTTTGCAATTCCTTTTTCTATTAAATAATCGTGTACGGCTTTTGCTCGATTCTCGCTCAAAGTCAGATTATCTTCTTCCGAACCCACATTGTCGGTATGTCCATTGATCTGAATGCTGATTTGAGTTTGTTCTTCCAGTAATTTTTTGAGTTGATTTAATTCAATCAAAGATTTTGGAAGTAAAGTTGCTTTATTACTTTCAAAAAAAATATTCTTCAAAATAATCGGTTCGCTTTCTACCACAGCTTCGCTTGCTTTCGGAATGGGCATCAGAAAAACATCAATTTCAAAAGCAGCTTCGGGAGCTTTGCTTTCGAGTAGTGCGAAATTTTCCGAATAGAATAGATAATTTTCTGCACTCACATTCAGCGCGTAATCTTCTCCAACGGGCAAAACCGTAAGAAAACTCCCCTTCGCATCGGTATAAGATTGAGCGTAGGTGCTTGCTTTTTCCAATCCAATAAATTCTGCTTTCGCTCCCGCAATGCGCCTTTTTGTCTTAGCATCGCGTACAATGGCTTTCACATAAGTCACACCCGCTGGGCGCACCGATTCGGGCATTTCAAAGGTGTAAATATCTTCTCTGCCACCATAAGCTGGCGGTGCTTCATCGCTGGTATAATAAGCTGTTTTCCCATCTAGGCTTACGACGATCGCACCTTGATTGGCTTTGTTATTAATCGGATAGCCCAAATTTTGAGGTTTACTCCAACTACCATCGGCTTGTCGGCGGGTCACAAAAAGATCGAAGCCACCCATACCAAGATGTCCGTTGGACATGAAATAGAGCGTTTTACCATCGGGATGAATGAAAGGAGATTGTTCATTGCCTTTTGTATTAATGACTGCGCCTAGATTTTTTGCCCTACCCCAAGTGCCGTCGGCTTGCCTGCTGCTACACCAGATATCGCTCCCTCCTCTACCGCCGCTTTTTGTACTTTCGTAGTAGAGTATTTTGCCGTCGCTGCTCAAAGAAGGTTGCCGCTCTCTCGCCGCACTATTGATGCGTTCCCCTAGATTCAGTGGGCGCGTGAACTGCCCGTCTATTATTTCGGAGACATAGAGATCGAAGCGGCCATAACCGTCTTTGCGACTGCCTGCACCAAAGATCAAGGTGCGCCCGTCGGCGGATATGCTTTGTGATCCTTCGTTTCCGCTAGTATTTAGCGAACGTATCGGTTGTGCTGTTTTCCAAACATCTTGCTCTTTTTCAGAAAAATAGAAGTCATCCTGACCGTCCACTCTTCTGACAAAAATGAACATTTCGCCATCGGCAGTTAGAGAAGGTAAATATTCAGGTAAGTTCGTATTAATCGCAGCAGACATGGGTTTGAGTTCAAAAGATACGGGATTTGACATTTGCGTCGCTCTAAATTCGGCTTGCTCGATGTATTTTTTGGCGCGTTCCAGTCGCCTCTGGTCTTTTTGTTCTTTGGCAATGTATTCTTTAAAGTAGTGAACGGCTTCTTCTAAGCGATCTGAACGAAAAGTACTTACACCACACATGTAATAAAGCTGCAAATTGTAATTTTCATCCAAATCCAACGCCTTTTGGAAAGCAGCAATGGCAGCGGTAGTTTCTTTCTGGTCGGCTAAAATTTCTCCCTTTAGTATCCAAGCATCTATAAAGCTAGGATCACTTTTGAGCAGTTTGCGCAGCGATTTCAACGCACCCTCATAATCAATTCGGAAAGCAGACTTCTTGGCTTCTATATAAGTTTTTCGCTGTTTGCTCGTTGCATTTTCGAGAGAAGTGTAGTTTTGTGCTTGCAAAAAAAACGTAAAAAGCAGACCGCAAAATACACTAAGCATTCGATTCATGTTGTTGTTTTTTCACCTAACGATAATTATTCTGGAGAAGTTGTGTTATTGAGGGCTCGCTCCGAAAGAATTTTCATGAATTAGAGTGGCTTCGACTTGCCCGCCTCACCGTGTCCGCCTCAGGCGTGAGGCGTGAGGCTGGCAGCCACTCTAATTCAAAACACGCCAATCTCAGAGATCAGCGAATAACATAGACTAAGGTACTTACTTGCATAACAGGAGTTATTAATCCAAAGACATCAACTTTCATTGCAATGGAAAAAAAATACAAAGTTGGGCTAGCTCTGTCGGGAGGTGTTTTCAGAGGAGTGGCGCATGTAGGGGTCATCAAAGCTTTGCAAGAGCATGGTATAGCAGCAGATGCGGTCATTGGGACGAGTGCGGGCGCAATCGCAGGTGCTTTGTACGCATCTGGGAAAACCCCAGAAGAAATGATGGAATTTGTGCAACAATGGGCATGGATAAAAGCGGTGCGACCTAGCTTTAGGATTGATGGTCTGACGAGTTTGGCTTTTCTCAAAGAGCATCTTTTGAAATACGTTGGACACGACCACTTTGAAGAACTCAAAATACCTTTCTATGCAGGCGTCACGAATATGAATGATGGTGTTTTGGAAGCAATGAATGTGGGGTCTTTGTCGGATGTTGTGATGGCCTCTTGTTCCATTCCGCTGGTCTTCAAACCCGTGGAAATCGAGGGGAAAGTTTATGTGGATGGCGGCATCATGTCTAATCTAGCCATTGAACCTTTGCGCACAGAATGTGATATTTTAATCGGCGTGAACGTCATGTCGCAAGGGACGGTGGATAGTAAATACTTGCAGAACGTCTTGGGCATTGCACAGCGGCTCTTTTATTTAGGTATTGTTGCCAATTCTAAAGAAAATCTGGACAAATGTGATATTGCAATTGAGCCAGAGGTTGGGAATTACAGTGTCTTTAAAATATTTACAAAGGATTTTACCAATATTTACGAAGCGGGCTACGAAGCGACCATGCGACAGATGCCCCGAATTATAGAACTAATTGAAGCACGGAAATCCATTGAAGCTTGGAAAAGTGCTGCTTTGGAGCGTAAGAGGGAGTTGTCTTAAACAATAGAAGAAAAATCAGACGCTTGTTTTTGATCCAGCAATAACCCGCCCCGCCAATTTCCTTATTTCTTGCTCCTGATTTTTCCACCAAGCAATCGACCAAATGGATAAGATATCAATGTCTTGCTGCTGGAAGGTCTGCTGCATTTGGTGCTCCCATTCGTAATTGGTGGGTAAGTGTTCTGCTAGGATGCCTTCTGCATAGATGGCAGTGAGGTGTTCGCTTGCTTGCTTGGGTTGCACGACCAAGGGCATGTTGTGATTTTCAACCGTTGCATTTCGAAAGACGCGGTTTTTTTCCAAATAAGGCTTGATTGCCGCCGCCACTTCATCCATAAATATAGCACTTTCTGCTTCTGTTTCTTGCTGTTGGGAGAGCGCAGTGAGCGTAGTTTGTTGCAAAGAAGGATCACCACTTTGAACAGCAGTGGCGTATTGGAAAAATTGAGCCAATAAAAAGCGACCTTCTTTTGATGTATCTGCTCTAAAAGTTGCTAAAGTGTTTTCAGGAATAGAGTGAATAATAAAAAGCTCTTTTTGGGTGCTGGCAATCAAAGATTTTACTAAAGCAATGCCCTGTGGTAGGTCTAGTAAATTCATGCTAGTGCTCAGTTCACCTGCTTGGTTGATTGCACCAAAAGTGGTAGAAAAAATGAGGATATCAAATTCCTGTGCGTAGAGTTCATCGAGCCGAAAAACGCCCAATCCACTTCGTTCAAAGCGCTCCATTAAATCTCGTCGTTCTTGTTTCACGCCTTCCAAATGCGCAAGAATTAAGTCGCGCTGAGCTGTCGTAAAAGTAGCAATACCAATTCTTGGATACTGTCCAATCTTATTTGGCTCGAACTGATTCAACAACCGAATAATTGCTTCTGCTTCTACGGTGTTGTGTTGTTCCTCTTCCTCAAATCTACCTTCCACATTTTGAATATGCAGTTCTGGCGTATCGGGTTGCACTTGTGAACTTTGTGCGTCGAAAACTGCTGCTTTTAAGCCTTGCGCCGAGCCATACAACTGCCGAATGGACTGAACGGGCAAAGCACTTGCAATGGCTTCTTCAAAAACAGAAGGCGTAGCAAGGGCGTGGCTCAAAGACTGATCGCCGATGAAAATTTGTTGTTTCCCTAATCGCAGCAAAGGCGCGATGCTGGCATTTGGAACTAGATGTGCTTCTTGTACAATGACGTAATCGAAGGAGTGCTGGCTCTTTGCGAACACTGCATCGGCGGCTTCGGGCGTACTGAACAAAATGGGCGTGAAGGCAGTAATGGCATCAAAACCATTGTTTACAGCAGCTTGTATTTCCATTAGGCTGGCTTTTTGCTTGGGCTTTTTGAAGATACGCTGAAAATCTTTTTTGTGCTTTTTCTGGAATGATGCTGATTGATCGGCTTGTCGTTCGTGCCAATATTGATTCATTTGTTGTAGCAAAAGTGGCTTTAGTAAGGCTCGTTTTTGTGCATACGTTTGTATTTCGTTTTCAGCGAGTGGTTTCAGATGGCTATCGTATTGTTGGCTTAAAAAATGATACAAATACCAAGATTGCAAGGCGGCTGCCCACTGTGGCGGACGTGCTTTTTGCAATGCAATTAATAGTTTGCGCTCTTTGTCTTTGCATTGCAGAAAATGTTTTTGCCAATCGAAATACACATCGAAATCTTTTAGATGAAAGGCAAGACTTTGCAATTCCTCCAATAACCCCTCTAGTTGTCGGTGCTGTGTATGGAGCGTTAAGTTTTTATCTTCAAATTTTTCTCTCAAAATTTCTGCTTCGTTCACCGCCGAAAAAAGAGAACGTAAGCCACTTTCTAATTTGGTGAGGGAAGGTTGGAAATTTAATTCTGGTAGGCTGGTTTTGCTACTTAATCGTCGTATTTCTTCTTTTAATTGGTCGTTCCAAGTCCTCTTCCAGGCCTCCAGAGCCTCGTCCAATCTATTCATTTGATTTTCTAGCACGCCTAGATTTTTATTGTTTTCAGTGAGCCAAAAATCAAATAAACTGCTGCTGTTCAATTCCTTTTTTAGCTGCTGAAAACGAGCAAAAATTTGTTCTCTTTCTTTCAAAATTTGTTTGTTACGCCGCGAGCCAATGGAGATATTACTAAGGTTATCAAAGTCTTCTTGATAAAGGCGTCGTCCATCTTGGATAGCGATTTTTATAGCATCACTGTGGTCTTGAATCTGATGAAACTGTTGCTCATAATGGTTTGATAAATGGCTGCGATAATTGCTTTTTTGTCGTGCAAAAGCTTGCGTAAGCAAGTTCGCTTCTCTAATAAATTGTTCGAGAACCGTTCTTGCGTAGGTTCGAGCTTCCTCTTTTTCTTTCTGAATGAAAACATTTGGATGCAATTTTTTGAGTGGATGCTTTACATTGATTTCCTCTTGATAAAGGAGCTCGCTAGCTTTCAATTTGAGTAGCAACAACTCCAATTCTTCTTCCGACCAATCAAAATCTTCTACCTTTAAATAGCTGTCCAAATAATCGTAAGATGCAATCTTAGAATAATGCAGAAATTGCCCAACCGTCGCGGTCCAATTCAATGATTGGAAACACTTTTTTTCAACAAACTGATGATAAGCACGCAGTTTATCTTTTTGTGCTTTCGTTCGATCCAATAAAATATCAAAAGCATTTTGATCGAATGAAATCAATCGCTTTTTGGCTTTTGATAAAGTCCTCAATAACTCCAAAAGTAGATAAGGATCGTGCTGCGCGTCTTTCAATAGAAAGTGTAAATTACCGATGCCTTCTTGTTCCAGTAAACGCTGCGCTTTTTGCAATTTTGGTGCATTTCTGGACAGCACCAAACAACTTTTTCCATTAAAAAGCGCATTACTCAGCAATTGTACCAACAAATAGGTTTTGCCAGTATCCGCTACGGCATCTATTACGGTTTGTGGATGTGTAATGCAGTGCTGATAGGCTTTCTCTTGATCTGGATTCAGTTTTAAGATACCAAAGTCGTGTTTTAGATTATTAACGGCTGCGTCCGAAGGAGCGAAAGAAGCCGTAGAAAAGGTAGTACTCGCTTTGAAAATGCCCAACACCCCTGACCACAAAAGCATACAACCATAGGCAGCGGGAAAATTGCGATGAAGGGGACTAAGGGTCGCCTGCTCTGGTAGCGCAATGGGAAGCACTTTTAGGAAATTGGTGATTTGCTCAAAAGTGACTGACTTTTCGTAAGCCATTTTTTGGAGTTGTGGTTCTAAATTGAAATTATAAGCTGTTTTCAAATAGTCCACAGCGGCAGGATTGGGGCGCAAATGATTGACTTCAAAGTGCTGCAAACTCCAGGCATCTCGTCTGCCCATGAGCTTTTGGAGGTTGACTTCCCAAATGAATAGTGGCATCGTAGATTGAGGAGCTACCAGCGTAGGAAAGCCAATCCCCAGCACAGGTCGTCCTTCCAACTTCCGAAGATTGTAGGATTCGTTTTGTAGATATTGTATTTTCTTAGCTTGCTCGTAATCTGCCTCGATCACCTCTTGTACGGCTTTGTTTTGAAGAATATCGTCTATAAATGCTTGGGCGAAAGCTGTTTCTCCTCGACTTAGTTCGCTTAAATCCAACCATTCACCAGAAAGGGAGAAGAGTTGATTGTAGATCGTTGGTATTTGCTTTGTTGACATGGAAATAGTTTGATCGTTTCTGTTTGGGAATTTGGCGATGAATTTACTTAGGGCACAGCAATTTCTTATTTAGAATTTAGAAATGTCATTTTTTGCTCTAAACTGTAAGAATAATTCCCAAATTAGGGTTTAAAAATGACATTTCTTGCTCCCCGATTGGTAAAATTCTCCACATGAGAAATTGCTGCTTAGAGCATATTTGGAGCATTATCTTCCTGTAAACCAATATTTTACGAACTTGACTTTAAAAATTGTAGCTGCTAACCCTTCCGCAAAGCGGTTCTCTCGCTTAAATATTCACTGAATATTTACCTAAAGGATCGCTCGTTCATCCCGCCCGTGTCTGCCTCACCGTGTCCGCCTTAGGCGTGAGGCGTGAGGCTGATAAAGCCACTATGGTTTTCTTCGTCAAACCTGTCCGCCCAGGGCGTGAACCGCAAACGACTGATTTAAAGTTCAATCCTGCTTCAAACATGCTCTTAAAAGCTACTATCGAATATTCGACTGCAAAAGCACCGTACAAATTACAATACACTGAACAGCCGTAAATATACTTTAAATAGCATAAACTTTCTTTTCGCAGCATTTGGTGTAGTGTTCAGAATGGTCAAAGATAGATAACATCAGTATTTTCGACGCTCTAATTTTTACCAATACCCTCAAGACCTCCACCAATTCGTAGGTCAAAGTGGCCGCATGCTAATAGTGTCTAGTACATCTTGTAAGATCGTCTTACCTTGCAAATGTTTTTAAGAACACAGAGCAAAATAATGTCTTGAAAGGAATCGCTTTTACACTAGCATTTTCAACTAAGCGTTCGATTTAGATTAATCATATTGCTCTATATATAACATTTAATACACGACCCATTCGATGGTACAAAAAACCAAATCGGCACACCATAATCTGCAAGTCGCTAATGTCTGTTAGCACATTTTGGTCCTATCAAAAGACACTTTCTAAAAAGCAATGCACTACGCTCAATTTTTTTTGAATTGATTTAGGGAAATTGCCAAAGCACAAGGTCTATCTAGCTGATGCAGGAGGCCAAATGATAAGGACTGTAAATCAGACGCAAATTGTTCATAACTAGTTAGTTACAGTTTTTTTCGTTGCTTAAGCTGAAAGTTCATCTTTTCAGTTTGATAAGCATATTTCATATGAAACGTGCTAAAATCAGACTAGAAACCACGCTCGAAGCTAGATAGACCTTTGCTTGGGTTTTTATTCGCCTTCCTTGGTTCAGCACACAACACAGAAACACGCTCTTTGATAGAGCAAAAGTAAATTTGGAGTTCTCAAAGTGAAGTGAGATTGGTTAGACGAGACCATGAATACAATATTTTAGAGGACGCAATTTCGATCACATACAAAAGTCTTTTGAGATGAAAGCATATCAACATCTTTGCACGATATGGATGGGATGTCTATTGCTCTTTTCGAGCGTTTTGTCTGCCCAAACAACGCGAAATAGTAGCCAAGCCGCAGCCGATGAATCCATTTTGGTGGAGCAACTTTTTGACTTAACGGCTAATAATGCTGACATTACTAAAACTTATGTAGAAAAAGCGACTTTTCTGCAATTAAACCGCACTAAACTGCGCAAAGTCTATCTGGAACGTCCAAGCCAATTGCGACTACAAATTCCGCAAGCTGATGGAACGCTCTTTGAAGTCGATTTGCAAGAGGTTGAGCTTTTTACCGACGATTTCTACGTAGATGACCAAGATGAAGACGTCAAATTATACGAGCGTGGCTTGTATTATCATGGGCATTTGACTGATGATCCTAAATCGCTAGCGGCAGTCAGCATTTTTGACAACAAAGTAGTTGGTGTATTTTCGTCGAAAGGAGAAAAAATGATTTTAGGACATCTCAAACAAGACGTTTTCCCTGCGGGTGACGCATACATTTTCTATCAGGAATCAGATTTATTAATTGAAAATAAAAGCAAATGTGCGGCGGATGATCTTCCTATCATTGACGATAAATTTGATGTCAAGAATGAGGGAAATAATACGCTCAATGACTGTAAAATTGTTGAAATCTACTTCGAGGCAGATTATCGCATGTATTTAGACAATGGAAGCAGTGAAGACGAAACTATGGACTTCGTTACTGCTATGTTCAATGTCGTTGCCTTGCTCTATGAAAATGAAAACGTCATCACGCGCCTCTCCAAAGTGCGCGTTTGGACATCTAATGATGGCTATCCAACTTCTTCCTCCACTTCTGCGCTTTATGCTTTTAGGAGTCGCTTGGGTGGACAGTTTGACGGCGATGTGGCTCAATTGCTTTCCACCGTCCCGAACAATAATGGTGGCGTTGCTTTCGTCGGCGTATTGTGTACACCGAGCTATGCCGTTTCTTACTCCAATATCCGCAATTCTTTCACCCAATTTCCGACTTACTCTTGGACGGTCATGGTGGTGACGCATGAATTGGGACATAATCTAGGTTCGCCGCACACCCACAGTTGTTCCTGGCCAGGTGGTGCGATTGATGGTTGCTATCCGCAGGAAGGGGCTTGCAGTCGAGGTCCTGCACCCAGTGGTGGCGGCACGATTATGAGCTATTGTCACTTAACGAATTATGGCATCAATTTACAAAGAGGCTTTGGTCAACTCCCTGGCAATTTGATTCGCTCTAAAGTCAACAGTGCCAGTTGTTTAGCGAGTAGTCAAGAAGAATGCGACAATGATGGTGATAATGGTGGTGGCGGTGATGACGACGATGATGATGACGACGATGACGATAATGGTGGTGGTTTTGGAAAACCCAATCTGACCAAAGCAAGCGATAATTTGGTCACTCTGGGCTTAAATATCCAAGCGAGTGTGATCGTTAAAAATTCAGGAAATGGACGATCTGGTCCTTGTCAAATTTCTTTCTATCTTTCTACCGATAACAGCTTTTCTACTTTCTCTGATTATTTAGTAGAATCAAAAGCCATTCCACGTTTGCAAAGGGGCGAGAACTTCGGCGTTCAAGTAGAAGCAGATTTAAGCCAAGCAGATGTTGCGCCTGGTAGTTACTATTTGGGATACATCATTGACTCTGCCAATGAAGTGGAAGAAACTACCGAAGGCGACAATACTTGGTATTGGATTAATCCACGTTTTCCACTTACTGGTGGCGGAGGTGGCGGAGGAGATGATGATGATGATGACGATGACGACGACAATGACGGAGATGATGATGAAAACGCTTATTGCGACTCAAAGGGAGACGATGTAAAATACGAGTGGATTGCGAGAGTGGCGGTAGGAGATATTGACAATGAATCGGAACGTGACGGTGGTTATGGCGATTACACGAGACTTTCCACTGATTTGGAGCGAGGCAGCAATCCTTCCGTTCGTTTAACGCCTGGTTTCAGAAGGCAACAATATCGAGAGCAATGGATGATTTGGATTGATTTCAATAAAGATATGGATTTTGATGATGCCAATGAATTGGTCTTCAGAGGAGAACAGCCGACCAAAGAGGAACTGACGGGACGCCTAAAAATTCCAGGCGATGTGCCGCAAGGCGAAACCCGTATGCGCGTGAGCATGAAATGGTTTGATGAAGACGATGAACTACAAAAAGCATGTAGTACTTTCGGCTATGGTGAAGTGGAAGATTATACCGTTAATATCACGGGCGATGCTAGTGGTTTTTGTGAAATCAATAGTGCCGTGGCGGCAGACCAAAGCGATTGCGACCCAAGAACGGCGACTTACTACCAAGAAATTAGAATCTCCTACAGCGGCAATCCAGATACAATTTTGGCTTCCATTGCTGGTACGATTTATCCCTTTGTAGCGGAAGGTGGTACACAGCACATCAAAATCGAAGATTTGCCCGCCGACGGTAATCCGGTAGATGTTAAAATCACTTTGTTTTCGGCAGATGGTTGTGAAGTGAGCGAAGAATTTGCGCGACTTTTCATCGCGCCCGAGGCTTGTGAGGCAGTTTGCGAAATGCCCGTACCGCTAGGTGTATCGCTCAATGGCAATGAATTCACGATAGAATGGGAGGAAAACGAATTTGCAGAATACTACCAGCTTCGCTATCGAGAAGCGGGCGAAGTGGAATGGATGTATCAAACTTCCAGAGAAGGCGTTTATAGTACGGAAGATTTCATAGAGAACAGCACCTATGAATATCAGATTCGTACCAATTGTGGCGATATTGGCTGGTCAGATTGGTCAGAAATCTATGTATTCGTCACGCCTGGTCGCTGTGGCATTCCTTCTCCGCGCTCTGTAGAAATCCAAACGGCAACCAAAGTGAACATCAATTGGTATCCGCTTCCAAGAGCCAGTCAGTACCGCATTCGTTGGCGTGCTTACAATACCGAACAGTGGGAAATTCAGACCGCTAACGGCATCTCCATTGGGCTAGATGACCTAATGGGCGGCACTACTTACGAATATCAGCTTTCTGCCAAATGCGGCGTCAGTTGGGCGGGCTGGTCTGCTATATATATCTTTATGACTGCCGACGGTATGTTGCCAGGTACAGGTGCAGGAGCGACTGCTTTCAATACAGCGGACATCAAAGTCTATCCAAATCCAGCCAATTCGTGGATTTCTGTAATAAGCAATCAGCAAGGCACACAGCAAGTGAATATTTTAGATACCAAAGGCAAATTGCTGCAACAGCACCTGATCTATGGCAATGAAAACAGCATTGATATTAGTCGTTTGCTATCTGGCGTCTATTTTATCCAAATACGCAATGAAGCAGGTGAAAACGTGACCAAACGGCTTGTGAAGTATTGATGTTCAATTTATTAATGACCTCTACTCAAATATATCAGCAATTTCTCATGTGGAGGATTTTACCAATTGGGAAGCAAGAAATGTCATTTTTGAACCCGAATTTGGGAATTATTCTTGTAGTTCAGAGCAAAAAATGACATTTCTAAATCCTAAATAAGAAATTGCTGCAAATATATACTGCGTGCGAGCAATACTGTTGAATTAATAGATTTCGTTGCTCTTGGAGTTGAAGTTGCTCTTGAAATTAAAATTTTCTACCCTTTAGTTTGAATTAGTCCCTTTAGCGATAAGCTCTGCTTCGGCAGGGCTTTCGTTTTTTAGTAAGCAGCTCGACTAACTTCATATAGCGATCACGTTTATTCGATAACTAAAAGCCGCTTTCAATCGCAAGAAATCTTTTGCATTAGCGGTAATCACTTGTTGAATGCCAGAAAGTGCTGCGCTTTCAAATACAACGGCATCGTAACTTATACCACCAATAAAATTATTTTCAACCAATTGGGATAACAAACGCTTGTAATCTGCTGCTTTCAGCACAATCAGTTGAGCAAAAGACAGTACGTTTTGTTCTAGTAGCAGCTTAGCTTGTGTGGCATTTATTCTAGGTTTGAAAGGCGTTCGAGTCAATACACTATAAGATTCCATCAAAGAATGACCAGCGACGTAAAGCTCAATTTCCTTATTCTTTGCTTTTAAGAACCATTGCTTAGCTACTTCGTGTTTAGGATGCTGCTCTACACAAAATGCGATAATCACAGAGCTATCAAAAAGAGTTTTCATAGTCCCAGTAATTTTCTATCTCTCTCTTTGCGATCTTCTATAATCCAATCTGATTCAGTTTGTTCTATATAACCTCTGAATAAGAAAAAGCCGTTTTCGTCTAATGAAATAGCATCTGATCTCAAAGGCTCAATAATAATTTGATTTCCTTCTTGTTTAAGCTGTAGGATGGTATCTTTAGCTATACCAGCCGCTTCTCTGATTTTTTTGGGAATTAATATTCTTCCGTATTTATCTAATGTAGCTGTCATTCCTTCATTTTTTTGGCAAAATATACAAAAAATTGGCAAAAAGCAAGTTTTGGGAGCGTAAACTATCTATCACTCAGAATTGTTTATTGCATTAAAAATACGTTCAATCATGACAGCACAAGCATCAACAGTTTGGGAAATGTTTAATCGCCTTGATCTTGAGGGAAGAAATCAATTTCTAACCAGATTAGTAGATTCTTTTCATACTTCTTCAACCAATGTTATTTCACCAGAATTGAAGTCACACATTGAGTTGAGACACTTAGCTTCTACAAAGCCTAATGCGGTGCATCACGATTGGGCAGATGCAAAAGCAAAAGTTAAAGAAGCACTTGTTAATCATCGTCAGTATGTCTAAATTTACGATACAGCCTTTCTGAGGATGCACTTGATGATTTACTAGACGGTGCATTTTATTATGATAGTAAACGTAATGGACTAGGAGATGAATTTTTAGATGCTATTGACAAAGTGCTAACAAAAATTGCATCGAACCCTGACTTACATCAAGAAATCCTCTCACCTTACAGGAGAGCTGTTGAGAATAGGTTCAAATACAACATTATTTATCGAATTGAAAATGATATACTAACTGTTGTTGTCATATCAATCCAGCATGGATCTAGACATCCCTTCCGTTGGGAAAGCAGAATAGAATAACTCATAATTCGTTAGACTTTCAACTTTGACTACTCCTTCACCACCTTCCCACTTCCAAACAACTGTCCTTTCTTATCGCGCAATTGATAAAAATACAAACCTTGCGCTAAATTTGCGCTATTCATTTCGTGGTAATTACCGTTAAAATATGCTTGTCGCAATAGTTTTCCAGTTGCATCAAAAAGTAGTAATTGCGCCTCCACGACTTCTTCTAATTGAAAGGTCAACGTCTCCCGAAATGGATTTGGATAGACTTGATAAAGGCGTGTCCTTTAAAAGAAAGGCAATATTCACAAATACCTTTAGCCCTTTTATATACCAATTCACGAAGTTTTCGCGGAACATAATGGCTCATGTATTCGATGCTTTCAAGGCTTTCGCTTTCGCCAAGCGTACAATATGCTCAAGCATGCGAAAATATTCTAATTCAGACTGTTCTTTTGCAGAGAGATTGCCTTGATGCTTTTTGTAGAGTAATAATTCAACTCGCTCTTGTGTAGCTGGAAAAGGCTTTTAATCCGCACAACTACTCAACCAAAACGACCATTCACCCGCGTTAACAAATCATTGTCAAAGCGTTGACGGTAGGATGCCTTGGCTTTCGGTATCTTTGCACCATCAAAGGAACTTTTGTATCTTTGCGCGATTTTTGAGCAAACGAAAAAGGATTTAAGAAAAACAGGAATAAGGTGTTCTTGATAATCTTTTCTAGTTTGCTTCCGAAAATGCTAAAAATTCTAATTGTTCATTATTAAAAACGTTTATCCATGTTAAAGCGATTCAGTCTAAATGTATTGGTTTTTGCACTTGCTCTTTTCGCTATCAGCTGTGCTAATGAAACAGAGGCAGAAACGAGAGAAGCAGCCGTGAAAGCCATTGCACCAACGGCAACTCAGCCTACTGCAGAAGTAACACCTACGGCTCAACCTGCACAGCCTTCTGCGCCAGTTGGACCAACTACCGTCATGACTTTTGATGAAATGTCCTACGATTTCGGTACCATCACAGCGGGCGAGAAAGTACGTCACGTATATACGTTCAGCAATACAGGTAACGAGCCATTGATTATCAGCAATGCGCGTGGAAGTTGTGGTTGTACAGTACCTCAATGGCCACAAGAAGCCATTGCGCCAGGCGATGAAGGAGAAATTGTAGTAGAATACAACAGTAAAGGAAAGTCTGGAAACGAGACAAAAACTGTTACGATTACTGCTAATACAGAACCTGCGGTCACCAAATTGACTATCAAGGGTGTAGTGAATGCAGCCGCGGCAGATGCAGCCAACAGCGTACAAGTTGTTCAGTAAAATCTTGTAAGAAATTGATTGACAGGATTGCTGATGGTTGGTTTTTTTGAGATCAGCCAAATGTAGTTCTAAGCAATACAATTCACAGGCAACAAAGCAAAAGCCTCTGGTCTTTTACATTGGACTAGAGGCTTTTTTGTGTGAGCGAAGACCATCTCTAACAGATAGTTTCACGCATACTCGAACCGAGTGTAAGCCATCTTAAGAGAAGGCACTAAATCGTCATAATATCCTTCTCCTTCACTTTGAGCAGTTCTTCTGATTTATTACCATATTTTTTGGTTATTTCATCAATTTCTTTCTCTTTGTCCTTGCCGATGTCTTCTGAAAGCCCATCCTTCACGGCTTGCTTGATTTCGCTAATGGCATCCCTACGCGCATTTCGCAAACTGACTTTGGTATCTTCTACCAGTGCCTTTGCATTTTTCACCAATTGCTTGCGGCGATCTTGTGTGAGCGGTGGAATAATGATCCGAACAATTTCGCCGTCGTTTTGAGGGGTCACGCCCATATTGGCTTTAAAAATGGCTTGCTCTATGGGGGCGAGCATGGTTTTTTCCCAAGGCTGAATGACCAAGGTTTTTGCATCGGAAATACTAATATTAGAAACTCGATTGAGTGGCGTAGGAGAACCATAATAATCGACCATTAGTCCTTCTAGCATCGCAGGATTGGCTTTGCCCGTACTGATCTTTTGTAGTTCTTTTTTTAAATGTTCTATGGAATTGTCCATAGACTCTTTCGTGGTGTCAAAAATAAACTCTATCTCTTCCATAGGAGCAAAATTGTTAATGTTGTTTAGATTAGATATTCTACAGAACCCGTCTGAATGGAACGGGCAGGCACTAAAGGACACTCAAGAATATATAGCAGGTTGACTAAATTGATTCAGTCAATCTATTAGAGCTTGTTTGGAAATTCATTTAACTGATAATCAATAGTTTATGGTTCACGCCTTACGCCTCACGCCTGAGGCGGACACGGTGAGGCAGACACGGTCGGGATAAGTGAGCAATTTATTTCAACGTCAGGTTCATAAAATGTTGGTTATCAGGACGATAAAATCCAAGCAAGCTCTTAGATTAATCGTTCGACATATATCGAAGTACTAAGTAAACCAAAGAAACCAAAGACGCCAAAGCCGCCGCTACATAAGTCATGGCTGCCCAATTTAAAGCATCTTTCGCCCCTTCGTGTTCTGCGCCTCTGGTCACACCCGATTGGTTGAGCCAAACCAAGGCTCGTTTACTCGCATCAAACTCTACGGGTAAGGTGACAAATGCGAAAAGAGTAGTTACACCAAAAGCGGCAATTGTAATCAACAAAAGCGTCGGATTAGTAGAAGCAAACATCAAAACCGCAAAAAGCAAATATTGCTGTAAACCAGAAGCAACTTGCACAAAAGGAACCAGTCGAGATCGCGTTTGGAGCATCGGATAAGCAGTGGCGTGCTGAACAGCGTGTCCACATTCATGCGCGGAAACCGCCGCTGCCATAATGCTTTGTCCTTGATAAATGGCGGGACTCAAGCTGACCGTCTTGGTCTTTGGATTGTAGTGATCGGTCAGCATCCCTTTTCCTTGCACGATTTGGACATCGCTGATGCCATAATGCTGCAACATCGCCGCTGCAATCTCTCTTCCACTCATGCCAGAGCTAATCGGAATGCGGCTGTATTTTTTAAATTTTGCTTTCAATCTTCCTTGAACGATCATACCAACCACAGAAGCTATGCCCGTGAGGACAAAATATCCCATATAGCTAGAAAAAAAGGACTCCATAAATTTCGTTTAGTTGTTAAATATTCTTTGGGTTTTAAAGGATTAAATATGTATAAAAACTAGACTTTTGCAGTTTAAGCTAGAAACATCTTTATTCAGTACCTTCGAGTTTGAAACTTCAAAAGTCTTACTCACTAGAATCGGGGAACTACAGAATTATTAAATACATAAATACACTGTAATCAAAGTTTCTTTGCATTTTAGCTGGGGTAGTTTGAGGGAGAAAAAAGAGTTTTTCTAAAACCCTTTTTTCTCCCTTACTCCTTGTTCGCCGTCGAAGACGACGGCGGCAGATAGGTTTTTTGAAGCTCGAAATTCTAACGAATTTCTCGCTTCTCAAAATTAAAACAAACTTATTTTACGGTGTATTAAAGAACGGAATTTTTAAATTTCAATAAGTTGATTCCGTCAAAAGCTCACTGCCTAATAAAGAGTTTTCTTGTAGAAGCAAGTAAAACTCAAAAAGCAATAGACATACACTGTTTTTTGCAAAAAAAACTAAGTCTTATGTGTTCTTAGGTGCCCTTAATTGTTTCAACAAATATCTTACTTTGCACAGGTTGCTGCTATAAAATAACGCATTGAATTTTATAAGGAAACCCTACTGCTTGATATTACTGAATTATATCAAAACGAGTGTAAGCTCTCAATACCTCGGGTATAACAATTCCCTCTGGGGTTTGGTTGTTTTCTAATATTGCTGCCACAATTCTCGCCAATGCCAAAGCACTTCCATTCAAAGTATGCGCAAGTACGCTTTTTTTGTCCTGCTTAAATCGCAACTGCAAACGATTGCTTTGATAAGTCTCAAAATTGGAAACGGAACTGACTTCCAACCAACGTTTTTGTGCCGCCGAATACACCTCAAAATCAAAAGTGAGGGTAGAAGTGAAACCCAAATCTCCCCCACAAAGTCGCAAAATGCGATAGGGCAATTCGAGTTGATCCAAAAGCCGTGATACGTGCGCTAGCATTTCCTCCAATGCTTCGTAAGAATGCTCAGGATGCTCTATTCGCACGATTTCTACTTTATCAAATTGGTGTACTCGATTGAGCCCTCTGACGTGCGCCCCGTAAGAACCCGCTTCCCTTCTAAAACAAGGCGTGTAAGCCGTCATTTTGATCGGAAAATCTTTTTCTTCTAATAAGACGTCTCTGTATATATTAGTAACGGGAACTTCTGCGGTCGGAATCAGGTACAGATCGTCTTTGGTGACATGGTACATCTGTCCCTCTTTGTCGGGCAATTGCCCAGTAGCACGTGCTGTGGCTTCGTTGACCAAATGGGGCGGTATCACTTCTTCGTAACCCGCTTTGCTGGCTTCGTCTAAAAAGAAACTAATCAATGCACGTTGTAATTTTGCACCTTTTCCGCGATAGAGTGGAAAACCCGCACCCGCTATTTTCACACCTAGTTTCAAGTCAAACAGTCGGTATTTTTCTGCCAATTCCCAATGCGCAAGCGCGTCCGCACTCAAGACTGGCAACTCTTTGCTCCACGCTCTATAGACTTCATTGTCTTCGTCTGTATTTCCATAAGGGACACTGGGATGCGGAACATTGGGTAATTGCAAAAGTCTATCTTCCAAATTTGCCTCCAATTGTTGCAGTTTTTCTTGCATCTGCTGCACTTCCCCTTTTCTAGCACTTACTACCGCTTTTTTTTCCTCTGCCGCTTCTCGCTGACCACTTTTATACAAAGCACCGATCTCTTTCGATAATTTATTCATCTCAGATTTCGCGCTATCGCTAGAAAACTGGGTGCTCTTTCGCTGGTCATCTAACTCAATTACTTCCTCTATTAAAGCTAATTGTTCAGTAGAAAAATTGCGCTTTTTCATCCCTTCTATGACCGCTTCTTTATGGTCTCTAATATAGTTTACTAATAGCATGAAGATGTTTTAATTGTTAAGCTATACTCCACTCGGTGTAAAAAAGTACAAATCCGTTTCTAATAATTTTGGTTATTTGTTTAACTGGTAATATGGTGATTGGGTGCTCACCGAATCATCAAATCACCAAAAATGGAAACGCACTTTGTTTATCCCACATGTAGTATATTTACTTCTATTCACCCTTCTCTTGATATTCTCATCAGCTAAAAACGCAAAACTAATTTATTTCAAAAAATGATGTCAAGTTTTCTTTCTTTTAAGCTTTAAAAAGCTATCATTTTTTTGCTTGAGTCAACCAAAGCAGAAAAAAAGCGTTAATAAAATCAGAGTAAAAGTGCATTTCTCAATAAATAGGCATATATTTGCACTTAATTGGTAAACTAAGTTACTTTTATTGACCCTTTTTACGTCAAAACCACATCATTAATACCAATTGTTTCCCACAAATTTATTTTCAAGACATGGTTTAATATTTCAAACTAGAGCGTTTGAACGAAGCAGTGGTAAATGTGATACCCTTATAAATACTATGTAGATTGCTTAGAAAGTTCCATAAAGAGTGAAGAGGAAGATTAAAGTAGCTAGAAGTTAGATGCAAACAACTCTTTATCAGGCTACTAGAAATTTTTATTCTTGGAATAATTTTTTCTGAAAAGAAAATGTGAAGTAGTAAACTCATTGATTGATTTTGCGCACTTTAGTTTCTCAATACATTCACACCTTCTAGCAAATATCATTTCTAATACAGGATAAAAGCCTAATTTCAAATATTAAGAGAGCGGACAGAGTTCAGAGCTCGGATGCATAATGCTCACTATCAGTTTTTTGAGAAATTCGTTGTAGTATATTTCTGTCCGAGTATTTAGATTTTATAAACTTATCAAATAGAGCCAAGCTGCTCCTGCATCAGATAGTAATTACACATCATATACATCAAGCTTATCTATAAGTTTTTTACTACCTATTAAAATTAACAAAGCACAGTCATAAGAATATGTTAGATATAATGCAATTGAATGACATGCTAGTTCCAGAATTGAAAGAACTAGCAGAAAGAATGGGAATGAAAGGCTACAAACGTTTGAATAAACAAGAATTAATATTCAAAATACTAGATCATCAAGCCGTTATGGGCGATGATGCTGCTACCCAAGACAATGGAAAAGCCGAAACAAATCCAGAGAAGCAAGAAAAGCCAATCAGATCAAGAAGAAGCAAAACGGAGCCCTCTATAACAAAAGAAGAAAGCACAGAAAAGCCTAGAACAGATAGAAGGACTAGCAGTAGATCAAGAGCGAAAAAAGAGGAAGAACAATCTTCTAGTTCTAGCAGAAATAGAGGAAGAGATCGAGACAGAGATCGCGATCGACGATCCTCCAATAATGATTCCAATAGAAGAAGCTCCAACAGTAACAGCAGCAGTAACAACAGTAGTAACGATTACAAAAACAATACCTCGCAAAAAGAGAAAGAAAATACGCCGAAGCCACCTAAATTTGATATAGAGTTAGACGGCATTATTGAAGGTGAAGGGATTTTGGAGATGATGCCAGACGGCTATGGTTTTCTTCGCTCTTCTGATTACAACTACTTGACTTCCCCTGATGATATTTATGTGTCACCTTCTCAAATTAAATTATTCGGATTGCGAACAGGCGATACGGTCAAAGGTGCAATACGTCCTCCGAAAGAAGGAGAAAAATATTTTGCTTTGCTTCGGGTGAGCAAAATCAACGGATTGAATCCGCAAGACATTCGAGAACGTGTGCCTTTTGACTACTTGACACCATTGTTTCCAGAAGAAAAGTACAGTTTGGTGAGCTCTCCGACGGGACGTGATTTTTCCGCTCGCGTGATTGATCTATTTTCACCGATTGGAAAAGGTCAGCGGGGTTTGATCGTGGCACAACCAAAAACGGGTAAGACCTTCTTACTCAAAGATGTAGCGAACTCTATTGCAAAGAATCATCCAGAAGTATATTTGATTGTTTTACTGGTGGATGAACGTCCAGAAGAGGTGACAGATATGAAGCGAAGCGTGAAAGCAGAGGTGGTAGCTTCTACTTTTGATGAACCAGCGGACAATCATGTGCGAGTAGCTAATATTGTGCTAGAAAAAGCGAAACGCCTAGTAGAATGTGGACACGATGTTTGTATTCTATTGGATTCTATTACGCGTTTGGCGAGGGCTTACAATACGGTCGCGCCTGCTAGTGGTAAAGTACTTTCGGGAGGTGTGGAAGCCAATGCACTACACAAACCAAAGAAATTCTTCGGTGCGGCTCGAAATGTAGAATTTGGTGGTTCTTTGACCATACTTGCAACGGCTTTGATTGATACGGGTTCTAAAATGGATCAGGTCATCTTTGAAGAATTCAAAGGGACGGGTAATATGGAACTACAATTGGATCGTGGTTTGGCAAACAAACGCCTCTATCCCGCAGTGGATTTGACACGTTCCAGCACCCGCCGCGAAGACTTGTTGCTAGACAAAGATACTTTACAACGTATGATTATTCTGCGCAATTATTTGGCGGATATGAAACCAGACGAAGCCATGCAATTCTTACGCAAGCGAATGGTTCATACGTCTAGCAATGATGAATTTCTGGCTTCTATGAATGGCTAGTGACTAGTCGTTGGCTGTTGGCATGTAGCCATTGGCTAAAAGATAGTTCTAAGATTTTTTCCATATTTCTTGAACAAATATTGCTGAAAGCAATTTGCCAATAGCCAATTAGGCGTGTACGAAGTTTTTGAAAAAAATAATGGTTCTTTGAAAATTTTTGTGATCTAGCTGTACGATTTCAGGCAATAACATGTTCTTTTTGTCTTAGCACAAAAAGCACCAAAAAAGCCAAGACTGAATTTCTTTTTTAGCGTTGCAAAAGCACCAAAAAGACTAAACAAA
>JBCCRX010000054.1:0-22956 GCA_039201015.1 Bacteroidota bacterium
ACGGGCTGGGCCAAGCTTCAGCTCTGATTAGCACCTTGTTTTGGCTCATACAGTATTTTGTTTTTAACGCCTTTTTGGCACTTTTTTCACTAAAAGAAATTAGGTCGATTTTGATAATTCCACAAAAAAATTCAGAGAACCAATTTCTTCTTCCTCGCGCCTTACACAAGATAAAATTTGCCAGTAGTCGCCTCAAAAGCTAACTTCAGCTAATTTCTGACATCAATAAGAAAGGTTTTCTCACAAGATAGAAAAGCGTAAAATTTCCTTTGCAGCTTCGCAGATCGGGAAAGTTGCTGGGATATGGAGGACAGATCAAAAAATATTTTTATAAGAAACCCTTTATCAATACGCTTCACTTTGCGCTCTTTTGAGCCAATAAATAATGTTGCTCAAATGATTTTCGCCATACAGTCGGATGAACTCTTTCGTCTCTTTCTTGCTCCTATCTTCATAAACCTTCAAGCGACTCTGAATAAAGGCATTCGTCAATTTAATCTTACAATCATTGACAATGCAGTCTTTCCATTCTTCAAAATTTCTTGCAATCATGATAAGCTATTTATAAAATCATTGGTATCAATTCTCAAGAGTAAGCGTCTCTCTCCATTTGCTTCAATGCTAGGGCTTCGATGCAAAATGGGATTAGCCCCTTCGTATAATGCCCCTTTCAAAATTACTACATCACCAGTATTGGCTTGTTGTATCAGCTTTTCGTCTAAGACGATTTCTTCATTACTACCTTTCGCTACTGCTCTTTGATTGATCGCTTCACTTGGCAACCAAAGTGTTCCCTGCCCGATGTAAGTACACAGCATTCTTAGATCATTAATATCAGTATGGAATCGGCGACACATATTGGTACTGACACTAGCGAGCAAGAGACGGAAAGTGGACGCTCGAGTAAGTTGTTCAAACAAGTTTAGAAGCTCAGTAACATCATTCAACAGCGCATTGCGTTCAGATAAGTTATTGTCGAAGTAATTTTTCAAGCCAATTAGAATTTCCTCTATCGTGCCACTTACTCGGCATTCAATGGACTGTTCGGCTATTTGGTGCAAGTCCCCTTTCAGCGATACCATATCACGTTGATAAATCGCGATATTTTTAGATTTCAAATGGATGCTATGTAGCACAGAGCTATCGTTGCTGATAGCAGCATTCGTATGTTGATGTATTGTCTGCGTCATTTCTTGTTTTATTGTAAAAAAAATCCTGATTATAACGGAATGCGATGCTTAAGTACTTAGACAAAATTAATCTAGCTATTAAACTCGGCAGCATCGCGCTTGCAGCGCTCGCTGCCTCATGGTGGTCTTGGAGGGCAGACAAAATATAAGATGTTGTTTTACAACATCTTATATTTTGTCTGCCCTCCAAACCTCCTCTGCGCGCCGAGCCGAAGGCAATGGCGCGCTAAACGTGACTTAAAATTGTCCACCTACTTAGTAAATGCTGTAATAGCGTTTCATAAGTGTTGAAATTCTATATACTTCAGGAGGAGGAATCGGCGGTTTTACCCCTGATTCCTCTCTCCCGCCAAAAGGATTTTCGCACCGAAGGCGCGGAAAACACCTCAACTTGCTGATTTTTAGAGACTTTTTTCTTTCACCTCAAAGCGTTACAATCAGGAATTTTGCTTTTTCAAATTTAAAATTAGAGCTGTACGAAGTCTTGTTTTTATTAACACTTTACTTGAAAATAGCCTGAGTCAATGTCAGAAAATCGCTCAACAAGTATGCTCTGTAAATCGCTTCAGACGGAAACACCAATTTCACTGATTTTCCCCAAAAAATTAGCGAAAATTGGTGTTTCCGTCCATAAAAAACCTTTGAGGCATACTTGTTGAGCGATTTCAGGAGCGTTCTTGGGACTTATTTTGAGCATGGCTTAAGACTCGTACACACCTAATTTAAAATTAGCGAAACGTAAGTAAATAGATAGTTATTTATTTAAAGATTGTACTACTAGATCGTAAGTATCACATACCCTAGAAATGCAGTACTGATGATGAACCCAAGCCATGCTGAACTGTATTTGATTCTTTCGACTAATTGACGCTTTCTAGACTTATTTTCTAAGGCGGAATATTTGTCCATTACAATATACATACAGCCAAAGATAGACCAACTTGCAGCAGATGTGATGTCGAGTTTAGCGAGGTAGAATAAGCCCACGACAATCAACTCAAAGCCTACCAACAAATTTAATATCTCCATAGTTTTTTCTCTATCAACATACGCACTCATCATCACAACAAGATAAATCTTTTAAATAAAAGTTATTGTACTTATATTCGCCAATAACATCAGCTATTTTACTAAGTGGAATTCGATTTCTTTTTGCAATTTCTTCCACTACGATAGCAAACCGCTGCCTATACTTGTAGATAAAGCAAAAGAGGGCCGTTCCGTGTTTTACTTGAGGCCCTACCAAAAACAAGTTCTTCGTCTTTCGAGATTCATCAAACTCCGTCAATAGTGGATAGTCCTGCTCAAATTCAAATAACTCTTTTACGAGTTTTAAACTGGTGTCAAAGCCTGTACAATTGATCGGTTCATCATCCGATATAAATGTTTGTTTATCATCCGTAATTATTAAGTATTTGGCATTCAGAAATTTAACCTTTTCTACGCTCGTTTCTTCATAATAATCAATACCATCTAAAGCTCCTTTTATTCGATCTCTAGTGAAGGGGGAGAGGGAATAACTGGAATCACTCTTAACCAATTCCAAATAATTAGAATTGTCGATAAGCGTAACTTTTTTGCCGAGTTGCGCTAAATTGATAGCTGCATCGAAACCTGATTCATAAGCTCCAATTACGACGCTTTCTTTTCCCATAACATCTGAAAAAGAACTTACTTCAGCATAATGAACACATAAATGCGCTCCTTCAAAAGAATCTGTTTTAGGATATTGATACTCTCCTGCCGCCCAGATGACAAATATGCTGCCATAGGTTCCTTTGCTGGTATTTAGAATAAAACAACCATCTTTGTCTTCTATACTTTTTACCTCAATACCAGTTTCTATTGACAATTGAAAATGGCTTGAGACTTGTTGTAAATATTGTGCGTATTCTTCACCCGTAGGATGTTCTGTCAAGAGATCAAATGCAGGTGAGGTATCAGGAGAGACTGCATTCAAATCGGGCATATTGAAAAAATTGCCTGTAAAGGAAGGAGATATAAACCTAGTTTCTTTAGGCCATTGCTTAAAGGAAGCCCCAATCGAATTTCTCTCTAGTATGACATAATTTATTCCGAGCTTCTGCAAGAGAATACCCACTCCTATACCCGCAGAGCCCGCTCCAACAACGACAACATTGTAATATTCGTCTATGGATTGATTAGAACGATTCATCAATTAGATTTATCTTTTTAATGCAACGATGTTGCAAAAATAGAAAAATTGTGCTGGAATACAACAAAGTCGCAATTAATATATAGCTAAGAAAAACTTTGCTTTCTTCCACTTTTTAGTAAATTTGAGGTCTTGATTAATTTTCAAAATTTAATTGCTTTAAATATCAAAAATGACTTTAGAACACAATCAGTACACAATGAACGAAGGAATCAATCCTCTCTTCATGGCAGAGAAGTATGGCTGTCCGCTGTATGTGTACGACAGTGCCGTGATGCGCCGACAATACGAACGCTTAGCTAGTGCCTTCGATGTCAAACAGTTGAAACTGAACTATGCGTGTAAAGCGAATACTAATCTGACGATTCTAAAGTTATTCAAACAATGGGGTGCAGGGCTAGATACCGTTTCCATTCAAGAAGTTTTACTTGGATTACGAGCGGGCTTTGAACCCAGCGAAATTCTTTACACGCCCAATTGTGTTTCTTTAGAAGAGATTGAAGAAGCAGTTCGTTTGGGCGTCAATATGAATATCGACAATATTTCGATCTTAGAGCAATTTGGACATCATCATCCCGATATCCCGATCTGTATTCGCATCAATCCGCACATCATGGCAGGCGGTAATTCCAAAATCTCAGTGGGTCACATCGACTCCAAATTTGGTATCTCCATTCATCAATTGCCACACGTATTAAAAGTATTGAAGACGACTGGTTTGCGAGTAGAAGGTTTGCACATGCACACAGGCAGCGATATTTTGGATGCAGAAGTCTTTTTGCATGCTGCTGAAATTTTATTGAATACCGCAAAGAATTTTAGTGACTTGCGCTATATCGATTTTGGTAGCGGCTTTAAAGTACCTTACAAAGCAGGCGGCATCGCAACGGACATCAACTATTTTGGACAGCGCATCTCTGAACGCTTCAATCGCTTTTGTGAGGAATACGGTAAAGAGGTAACGCTGATGTTTGAGCCAGGCAAGTTTTTGGTGAGTGAATCAGGTGTTTTTCTGGTGCGTGTCAATGTTGTGAAACCAACGCCTTCTACGCTTTTTGTGGGCGTCGATTCTGGACTCAATCATTTGATTCGTCCAATGTTTTACGATGCGCATCACGAAATTGTGAATCTATCGAATCCAGCGGGGCGACCACGAATTTATACGGTTGTGGGCTATATTTGCGAAACCGACACTTTTGGGATCAATCGAAAAATAGCAGAAGTTAGAGAAGGAGATGTACTAGCGATGAAAAATGCAGGTGCTTATTGTATGTCCATGGCTTCTAATTACAATTCGCGTTTCAGGCCCGCTGAGGTACTGTTGCACGAAGGCAAAGATTATTTGATTCGCAAACGGGAAACCATGGAAGACTTGTTGAAAAATCAGGTGGAAGCGGAGATTTTGGAAGCAGCATTGGTGGCTTGATTTTGAAGGTAAATGCTCATTCCACATACTCTTGTCGCTTCACCAAAGTGAAATAATCGTTTTCCAACCCCAAATAACCATAATCATAGCAAAAGCGATAGACCTTTCCTGCTTTAGTGCGATAGATATTGGTGAAGTAGTTAAATTGAAAGCCTTTCTCTAGCATTTTATCCCGATGTACTCTAGCTTTTCCGTTCGGATTCAGTTCTATTAAAATACGTCTATTTTTGCGCAGAATGTTGTTAATATTGCGCATCACATTATTCACATCACTATTCAAGCGATTGTTGTAAGTGGTTCGACAGTCCGCATCGCAGAATTTTTTATCGCTTCTGCCCATGATTTCCTGGCCGCATTCCAGACATTTGCGTTTTTGCATGTTTTGTGTTTTTTGTTTGGATTTCTTATTTCATAACCTAAGTCGGAGTTCACCAACAAACACGCCTGACCACAGTAGATTTCATATTACAGTCGGGTGAGCTTGCCTTTTTTTAGTGTTTGATTTGATTATTCTACGGTCTCAACGTCTCATAAATCCTTCGTCTAAAAATAGAAAAATCTCTTTGGATATACAACAAATCTAAACTTTTATTCTAAATTGATAGTACACTGTAACAAAAGGTTCTTTGCATTTTAGATAGTGGAGTTTGAAGCTCGAAATTCTAAGGAATTTCTCGTTTCTCAAAATCAAAACAAACTTAGTTCATAGTGTAACAGTTCACTAAGCTGGTATTAAAAGCCCTAATTTAAGCAGGTCGAGACAAAAATCGCCCAATAAAGAGATAAAAAAACAGAACATAGATATGCAATACTTCATCGGATTAGGGAGCAATATTGAACCAGAAAAAAACATCATCAGGATGATAAAAGCGCTGTTTCAATGGTCGAAGCGAGTAGATGTGAGTGAAATTTACAGATTTGCGCCCCAAAAAATGGACAGCGATCAATACTTTTTGAATACCGTAGTCCGTATTCAGACACCACTTGAGCGGCAAGCGTTGAAGGCACAATTGGTGCAACTAGAAGAGCGTTTGGGAAGAGATCGCAGCGATCCCAGTAAAAAAACAAAAGACCGCACCGCTGATTTAGACATTGTTGCAGTACTCAGTCAGACAGAAAGGCAATTTGATATAGCCAATTTAGAAGAAGAGGAATACGTCATACAACCACTAGATAGATTACTTCAATTCCTAGCATTTGAAAGCAATATGGTAGTAGCGGATAAAATTTTAAATAAAAAAGAGCTTCAATTTGGAGGGATAAAGATTGGGGAAAAAGCTGTAAGTTTGTATGAGTAACTCATGTTACGCAAAACACCAAATTGCAAACGACACAAAGTGCCACTTGTTTACAAATCGTCGGGTGTCATCCTCACGCCTTAGGCGTGAGTATGACAGCCACTCTAATTCAAAACATGGTAGCTTTGACAAGCTAATAGATTTCTCGTACCAAAACATACAAGTGTGTAACATCAGTGAATAAGGTACAGTAGTTAAATAAAAATACTCGCCATTGATTATTTTCCTTACTTAAAACTCTTATACTTTTGTGCAAAACATATAGTCTATAAACTATTATGAAAAAAATCAAGAAACAGTCTGCGCTTGTTACAGGCAGTGCTATTCGATTGGGCAAAGACATTGCATTGTCCCTAGCAGAAAACGGCTATGATATTGCCATTCACTGCAATAGTTCCGTGACGGTGGCAGAAGAAACAGCAGAAGAAATCCGTGGTCTAGGGAGTAAATGTGCGATTTTTCAACACGACCTGCGAGAAACAAATGGCATGAAAAAGATGATGAAGCAAGTCCTCGTGCTTTTCCCTAGATTAAGTGTATTGGTGAACAGTGCCTCGGCTTATACTCAAGCCAGCATTATGAATACCACGCCTGAAGTATTCGATCAGCAATTCGACGTTAATATTCGCGCACCTTTCTTTATGAGCCAAGCTTTTGTGAAAGTAGTGGGGAGAGGTAACATCATTAATATTATTGACAATAAAGTAGGTTTTAACCAATTTCAATACGCTGCTTATCTGTTGGCAAAAAAATCATTAGTCGATTTCACAAAAATGGCTGCCCTAGAATTTGCTCCGAAAGTTAGAGTCAATGCCGTAGCTCCTGGGGTCGTGCTTCCTGCCAAAACGCGTTCAAAAGAATACATCGAATGGCGCAAACAAAGCATTCCTTTGCGCAAACAGGGAGCAAGCAAAAATATTACAGACGCTATTTTAAGCTTACTCAAAAACGACTTCATTTCTGGACAAATGCTCGTAGTGGACGGTGCAGAAAATATAGCACAAGTTGGCAAGAATGCGAGTGAATTTGACCAATCGAAAGTGTAGGAAGCTTGTTAGCAATTAGCTAATTCCAAAGAATATTTACAATTCTTTTATGGCTTCTGTGGGCATATTAAAAAAAATCTTCAACCCCTAAGTTGAAAAGTACGTTTCATCAAAATACTATTTCATGCGTCCTATCATTTATTGTTTGCCACTGCTATTTTATCTTCTTGCTTGTGCCTCTGATACGACAACAGAAATGCGAAAGGAGTCTAAAAGGGGCAGTTACGAAACGGAAGCACATCGCCCACTTTTCCATTTCTCACCAGATAGCATGTGGATGAATGACCCCAATGGCATGGTCTATTGTGAGGGGGAGTATCATTTGTTCTATCAATATCATCCCGATAGCACCGTTTGGGGACCGATGCACTGGGGACATGCGGTAAGTGAAGATTTGGTACATTGGGAACGCCTACCAATTGCGCTCTATCCAGATAGTTTAGGCTACATTTTTTCGGGAAGTGCAATTATAGATCATAGAAATACAAGTGGCTTTGGAGAGAACGACCAAGCGCCTATGATTGCTATTTTCACACATCATTCGGCGGAAGGAGAAAAAGCAGGTACGAACGATTTTCAATCTCAAAGCATCGCTTACAGCAATGATAAAGGGCGAACTTGGACGAAATATGAAGGCAACCCTGTGCTAGAAAATCAGGGCATTCGAGATTTTCGTGATCCGAAAGTGATTTGGCACGAAGCCAGTAAAAAATGGATTATGGTCTTGGCGGCTTTTGATCGTATTAAGATTTACAGTTCCGCTGATTTGAAAGCATGGAAGTTGGAGAGCGATTTTGGGGAAGGCTACGGTGCACAAGGTCGTCCTTGGGAATGCCCAGATTTATTTCCCCTTGAAGTGGCAGGCAGCGGAGTAGAAAAATGGGTGATGATTGTGAGTATTGGTCGAGGCGCATCGAATGGTGGCTCTGGTACGCAGTATTTTATTGGCGATTTTGACGGGACAACTTTTACTACTAATGATCCAGTTGAAAAAACTTTGTGGGTAGATTGGGGGAAAGACAATTATGCAGGCGTCACTTGGTCGGACATACCAGCAGCAGATAGCAGACGAATTTTCATGGCTTGGATGAGTAATTGGCAGTATGCACAGAATGTGCCTACCAAAAAATGGCGCAGTGCAATGACGATTCCGAGAAGTCTGGAGTTGCGATCGACTGAAAATGGGATGCGTCTGTTTTCTAAACCTGTGCAAGAGCTAGAGCAATTACGCAAAGAAAGTACCAATATTGAATTATCTGAAAAGCCAATAGCTTTGCCCGCTCTAGCAGAAATTCAACTCGTTTTTGATAATGCTGTACAAGAAGATATTCTATTTCGATTGTCCAATGATGTAGGTGAATCGCTTATTTTTGGCTATGATGCGAGGGTAGAAAGCTTTTTTGTGAATAGAAATTATGCGGGTAAGACAGACTTTGCAGAAGGTTTTAGCGGTAAACATTACGCAGAACGCACTATTATCAAAGACGAAGTAAGCTTGCACTTCTTCATAGATCGTTCTTCCATAGAAATCTTTGCCGACGAAGGAGCAACTTGCATGACAGAATTGTTTTTTCCAAATGAAGACTTTTCACAAATGGAAATAGCAACCTATGCTGATTTAAAAGAAGGGGTCTTGTATGAGTTGAGCTCTATTTGGGAATAGCGCTTCGTTGCAAGGGCAAGCACTGCTAAAAAAGTTAGTACTTTCTAATGACAATAGTCCGTGTAATTTTTGAACCACAAAGGACACAGAGAACACAAAATTTTGATATTCAAAGAGTTGTAGCTCTACTATTCTGTTCTGCAATCATTTGATTGTCAATAATTCATAAATTATGTACGGACTATTGTAATGACCGATCAATACAAAACAGTAGCAACTGAAAGTAGAGGTGAATATAAGGAAAAAGGTAGTAAATTCTTTGCCTATGCCTTTCCTGTTGATAATGAAACTACCATTATGAATGCTTTGGCAAGTGTGAAAAAGGAGCATCTCAAAGCGCGTCACTACTGCTATGCCTATCGTTTGGGAATGGACGGCAATCACTTCCGTGCCAACGATGACGGCGAACCTTCTGGAACGGCAGGAAGACCTATTTTAGGACAAATAGATCGTCATAGATTAACTAATGTAATGCTGGTAGTGGTCCGATATTTTGGTGGCACAAAATTGGGGACTTCTGGCTTGATTCAAGCCTATAAAAACAGCGCATCGGATGCTTTGGCTCAAGCCGACATCGTGACAAAGATCATAAAGAAGACTTATCGTATTCAATTTGACTACGCCATCATGGGAGATGTGATGAATGCAGTGAAGAAAATGAATTTGGAAGTTACTCAACAAGTATTCGAAGCACATCCATTTTTGGAAGTTGCAATTCCTGAAAGTGAAGTTGCTGATAAATTACTAAATTTCAGGTCTTTAGTCGCTAAATTACCCAAAACGCAAATTGCTAAAATGAAACAGCTTGAGCACTTGAAGATTGAAGAAGTGTAGGGCTAGAAGTCAGACATTAGCAGCAAGAGGAGTATAGACTCGCAAACTACAAACAACAAGCATGCTCATGTTTCCGTCCGAAGAGATTTACGGAGCATAGCTGTTGAGCGATTTTCTGATATTGACTTAGGTTATTTTCGAGTAAAATGTTAATGAAAACAAGACTTCGTACAGCCCTAATTGACAATTCAAAAACTTGTGTAACGCGCTAAGATTTTTTTGTATAAATTCAATACACCCCAACCAACTATCATTCCCAAAAGTGCCCCAACTGTCACGTCCAGCGGGTAATGTACACCCACATACACTTGCCCAAAGGCAATGCTGGCTGCCCATAAAAAAAGCGCGATTCGCCAAATCCTCTTTTTAGGAAAAAGTACAAAACTAATAAAAAAAGCAATTGCAAAATGGTTGGTGGCGTGAGAAGAAGTAAAGCTGTAACCACTACCACAAGGCACAAGTAAATGAACGTCTTCTTTAATTTGTAGATTTTTGCAAGGGCGCAAACGTTCTACACTTTTCTTAATCCATTGGCTACTGATTTGGTCTGCAATACCTATTGTGGCAGCTAAAAATAAAAGGAATAATATCGCCTTTTTCCATTGCAACTTGACAATTGCTAATACTAAAATAAACAAATAAAGCGGAATCCAAGTGGTCTTTTCTCGCCAATACGGCATAATCGTATCCAAAAATGGATTGGCGAGTTCCTGATTGATGAAAGAAAAAATAATTTGATCTAATTGTATAATAACTTCCAATTATATTAAGTCTAAGTTTAATAATTGACCTGTCTGACCGCAGCAGAATCTTTGCCACAACTGGGCGAATTTACATTGCTCAATGTTCGATTTTTTTTGAGCACAGATACTTTTGGCTTATCGGGAAGTTTTGTGGAGAGGGAAAATTATGTAATTTTCTCTCTCCACAAAACTTTTTCTAGGGGGAAATGAAAAAGTACTTTTTCATTTCCCGCAAAAATAACCGAAGACCTATATTTTTCAAGCTGTATCTACTTCTAATGAAAATCGAATAATGTAAATTTAGCATTTATCAAATGAACTCTTACTAAATTTGCGCTGGACTTCATGTGATAAATGCTAAAAGGTTTTTGAGGTACTACGATCTAATGAAATCTGAAGAGTTTGTGCTCCTCTAAAACGCTACCACAAATAATAGATAGTATGAATAATGATATACACATTCAGATCAAAGAAACTGGCAATTCTGGACATGCTTTCCTAGGCGAAGAGGATGCACCTTTGGCAGAAATGTCCTACTCAAAGGCAGGGAAGACCATGATTATTATTGACCACACCGAAGTGGGAGAAGCAGTACGTGGACAAGGCGTCGGCAGAAAATTATTGGATGCGGTGGTGGTTATGGCGAGGGAAAAAAACCTTAAAGTATTGCCACTGTGTCCTTATGCAAGGAGCGTTTTTGATAAAGACGCTACCATCAGAGATGTATTGAAGTAGTATGCACGTGGCTAGCAGAACAAAACAAATTCTACCATAATTTGAACCAAAGAGCAGTATATAGTCTTTCTTAGCAGAATCATCATTCATAATGCTTTGTGCTTTTCTGCTATTGAGTGAATAGGAGATTGATAAGGAACGTAAAAGAATTGAGAACTTGTCCAGATTCTAATCTTTTAGTCAAACCTGACTCACTGCAATAAACGGACAGTGGCAGTTGGGTAGGAGTAAGAGCTTGTTTTCGACTCAAAGATCAAAAGCCAAACAAGCTCTAAGCTATTTCTACCCGACTATGTTAGAAAATCTAATGTGGTTAATTGAACTCATACAGCAAGGAAAAGCACGAGCTATTCCATTCAAATAAAGGACTTCAACTACATGATTACAGTAATCAGCGGTACAAACAATAAAGGAAATAAAACCAGAATCTTCGCCCAACACATTTATCATTCACTACAAAGCAAGACCGACACCCCCGTCGAATATCTGGCACTGGATGAAATCAAACACGACTACTTTTTTCCTGAAATGTACAAATCGCCAGCCAATGGTCTCATCAAAATTCAAGACGAATTGATTTTGCCTGCACAAAAATTCATTATCATTTCGCCAGAGTACAATGGTGGGCTGGCAGGTGTTTTGAAGCTTTTTATAGACGCTTGTTCTGTACGTCAATACAGCGCCAATTTTAAAGGAAAGAAAGTGGCTTTGGTAGGAGTGGCATCAGGAAGAGCAGGAAATCTAAGAGGTATGGACCAATTAACACAAATCCTGAGCCATGTCGGTGCGATTGTGATGCCGAATAAACTACCCATTTCTTCTATTGGAAAAATCTTGAATGAAGAAAATGAAATCGTGCTAGACTCAACGCTGAAAGCGATTGATAAGCATTTGGATGATTTTTTGTTGTTTTAAGATGTGAGAAAGTCCTAACCAAATTCAATTTCTGAACGCTTATTTATGGAGACAATTAAAGGATTTTCCAAACTGAGTAAGTCCGAAAAAATGCAATGGGTGGCTACTCAATTTGCTAGCGATGCCAAAGCAGTGGTGGAAGAATGGCAATCATTTTGGCATCCTGAAGCAGAACAACAAAGAGTCCTTGATGGATTCAGCGAAAATACATTAAGTAATTTCCCGATTCCTTTTGGTGTTGCCCCCAATTTTATCATCAACGATCAAGTCTATACCATACCAATGGTCATAGAGGAAAGTTCTGTGGTGGCAGCGGCAGCTTATGCAGCAAAGATATGGATGTCAAGAGGTGGCTTTCGTGCGGAAGTTGTCAATAGCGTAAAGATCGGGCAAGTACACTTTTTATGGAAGGGGACGACAAACACTTTGTTTGAGCATTTTGAAGCAATCAAGCACAAAATGCTTAGCAATGCAAAGCCCATAACGGCTAGAATGGAAAAACGAGGCGGTGGTATTTTAGAAGTAGAACTGCTCGATAAAACGAAAGAAGAACCCAATTACTACCAACTGAAAGTATCCTTCGAGACTTGTGATTCTATGGGTGCGAATTTTATTAATTCAGTGCTTGAAAGTTTTGGAAAAGATTTGAAGGGCTATGCTCAAACTCACTTGGAAGACCCACTAGAAGTGGTCATGGCGATTCTCTCCAACTACACCCCTGATTGTTTGGTCAAAGCTTGGGTGAATTGTCCGGTAGAGCAATTGACCCATATTTGCCAAGATTTGGATGGTGCTACTTTTGCTCAGAAGTTTTGCACAGCAGTTCGCATTGCAGAAATTGATCCTTATCGAGCCACCACGCACAACAAAGGCATTTATAATGGGATAGATGCTGTGGTGCTAGCAACCGCCAATGATTTCAGAGCCATAGAGGCCTGTGGACATGCCTACGCCAGTCGAGATGGACAGTACCGCAGCCTTAGTCGTTGCACCGTAGAAAGAGGTATTTTTCATTTTGAGCTAACAGTTCCAATGGCAGTTGGCACCGTCGGTGGTCTAACGAAATTGCACCCTATTGCTCGTCGTTCTTTAGAGTTGTTGGGCAATCCTAGTGCAAAAGAATTGATGCAAATCATTGCTAGTGTAGGTTTGGCTCAAAATTTTGCAGCCCTTAAATCACTTATCACTACTGGGATTCAACAAGGACACATGAAAATGCACCTATACAATATTCTTCAACACTTTAATGCTCAAAATGGCGAAGTAGAAGCGACGCTCCAACACTTCAAAGATAAAGTCGTGTCTTTCAATGCAGTCAGAACTTTTTTAGAGGAAAATCGGAAAGTGTCGTGACTATCGTAGGGGGCGATTAGTTAGTATTTTGATTTATTGAAGATAATATTTTGGCGTTCATCTAAAGGGCAGTTAACAACCTCAAATCAGTTTCTATTGTTTATTTTTACAGCACTTAAAATAAAGTAGCATGAACGAAGTACTAGAACCAATCATAACAGCACCAAACTTTCCAGAGTTATTGAATGAAATCAATGAAATTTGGGAAGAAGAACAGCAAAAACGTAGGGCATTCTACAAGGATGTCACACCTTCGGTGAAATGGGAGTTTATCAATGGAGAAATTGTGGTGCATTCTCCTGCTCGAAATCGACATTTGAATGCGGTGGGAAATTTGTATAGAGTTTTAAGTTCTTATGTTATAAAGAATAAGTTAGGGAAAGTATATCAAGAAAAAGCACTTATAAGTAGTACTCGTAATGATTATGAACCAGATATTGTCTTCTTTCCCATTGAAATTGCTCAACATTTTGAAGAAGACCAATGGAAGTTTCCGATACCCGACTTCATTGTAGAAGTGCTGAGTGATAGTACGGAAGACAATGATCGCAATCAAAAATTTCAGGATTACGCGCTGCATGGCGTGAAAGAATACTGGATAATAGATACCACTGCAGAAAGTGTAGAACAATACGGGCTTACGGATGAGAAAGCCTACCAATTGCGCAGTAAAAAAACGATAGAAGATCATATTTCTAGTCTTGTCCTCCCTGACTTTAAAATTCCTATCCTTGCTATTTTCGATGAAACGTCTAATCTGGAAACGCTTACAGCAATGATGGAAAACAAGCTAGAAGTTGATTAAAAACGCCAAGAAAATAAGTTGGAAAACGGCGGCTGCCATCGTCATTGCCAATATGATTGGTACGGGTGTATTTACGAGTCTCGGCTTTCAGTTGGCGGATATTCAAAATACTTGGAGCATCATCATTCTATGGACTTTGGGTGGTGTTTTGGGATTATTTGGTGCATTCACTTACGCAGAACTAGGAACGCACTTCAAAGAATCGGGCGGTGATTACATCTTTCTCTCTCGCATTTTTCATCCCTTTGTGGGCTATCTATATGCTTGGACTTCCTTGATAGTCGGTTTTTCTGGTCCAATTGCTATTGCTGCACTTGCCATGACGAGTTATTTGAGTCCGATTAATGCTAACTTTTTCACAGATTGGTTTGGAATAGGAATCATCTTGCTAGTAACTGCCGTGCACTCAGTCAGCGTAGGGCAGAGTGGACGTTTTCAAGATTACGCTACCTTCATCAAAGTAATCTTTGTGTTGTTCCTAATCGTCCTAGGCTTTAGTTTTGTTCCCATCGAAAATACTGCGCTGAACTTTGGCAACGAATGGAAAAAGGAACTGCTCTTGCCTGGTTTTGCGGTTTCTTTGATCTATGTTTCTTACGCCTACACGGGCTGGAATTCTGCCGCCTACATCACCGACGAAATTGATGATCCCAAAAAGAGCTTACCCAAAGCCCTCATATTTGCTACCATCTTAGTGACCGTTTTATACGTATTGCTACAAATCGTCTTTTTGAGGCATGCCGAAGTAAGTGAATTGTCTAATAAAATAGAAGTAGCTACTATTTCTTTTCGTAATATTTTTGGAGAGAGGGGCGCATACTGGGTCAGTATTTTCATCGGTATTCAATTGATTGCCACCATAAGTGGTTACTTGTGGGTAGGCTCAAGGATTAGTTACGCCATGGCAAAAGAAAATCCACTGTGGAAACTGATTGCTATCAAAAATAAGCACGGCATTCCGACTAGAGCTTTGTGGCTGCAAGCAGCAGTGAGCATTCTCCTGACTTTGACGGGCACTTTTGAACAAGTCTTGCTCTATGCGAGTTTTGCACTTCAACTGATGGGCACTTTGACCATTGCTTCTTTGCTTTGGCTAAAAAGAAAAGAAAACACTTATCATAGTCCAGGCAGACCTTGGTTGCAGATCATCTACATCATATTCAGTATCTGGGTTTTAGGCTTTATGCTCAAAGAACAACCCCAAGAAAGTTTTATTGGACTAGCAATCATTTTAGTAGGCGGCGTGAGTTTCTTTTTGCAGCCAAGAAAGCCTTTTACAGATAACTAATCAGAAACCAGACAACCAACCACCTATTTCTTTTTAATAATATCGTAATCTAGTAACTTAAAATCAGCGGTAGTTCTCAATTGAGTGACCTCTACTTTCATAAGGGCATTTGCAGACTTATAATTCGATTTGGGCAACTGAAAGCTACCCCTAGCCAAGAAATCATGCCTAGCAAGCATTGGATAATGATAATGCCATTTCTTTTGAAGTCGAGGATAAGCACTGACGTAAAAAAACGGTAGATCATCGGGTAAAGAGAGCTGTAATTGATCCAATAAATTATAGAGTCGATTGTGTAAGATAGGTTTATGTGGAAAAGCAAGACCCGCGATCGGAGAAAGAATGCAAAGAAAACCAGCTTTGTTTTCTTGGAAAGAATTGATGAACGTTTCTAAATAATCAGAATTAGAATCTTTGTAAGCATTGCCCATCATGCTACGCATCGTTTCATTTGTGATTTCAAATTTACGAGCAACGGGCATGATTCTAATATTGGGATTAGAAGATTGTATTCTTTTGATAAGCCATTGGAAAAGTGACGTTCGGATGCGGTAGCGAAGACTGGGTTTTCCGACACCATCTACGCCTAGATCAAGGTGGACGGCATAAGGGATTAATGCTTTTTTAGCATCTTTTAACAACTCTCCCAATGTCAAACCAACAGGCAGGGCATCGAAAGCATAATGATGATCGAAAAACACAACCGCATTGCCTTTCTTCAATTGCTCGTTTAAGCGTTCTATGGTAGCAAGCGTTTCTGGATCGCTCGAAACCCTAGTAATCTTCCGATTCCAGAATTTTAAGATACGCCTCACAATTGGATGAAAAGCACCATAAATATTATCCACATGAATGGCAGTTTCCTCTATACGTTTCTGCATAATTTTCTGTCTAATATCAGACAAAGGTAGCATTTTGTTGCGCTAGTGCTAATTCTACTTTCAAAGTAATGGCTCTCTAAGCTTGCTTTGAAGAACCATAGGTATCTCCTTATCAAGAATAGTCTAAGCAAGTACATCAATACAGCCTTTCATTGGGTGACTTATAGAAGGATTTGAATCGCCTCCTTGTTTGATTATTAATCCTTCTTTCTTCAATATCTTTAAATTTAGATTTAATACTTTTGCGATAATAGGATATTACCGCGTAAACTTAGTTGACAGTGTAATATGCTCTTTCTTTTTCTAAACTTTAAATTTTATCTATGCAGCCATTTCACTTAGCTTTTCCAGTACATGACCTCAGGACCACGCGCACTTTCTACGAAGATTTATTGGGCTGTTCGGTTGGACGTACATCGGATCGTTGGATAGACTTTAATTTTTGGGGTAGCCAAATCACGGCGCATTTGGTCGATCAGGAGGAGGAAAGAACTGATACCAATGCCGTAGATGGCAAAAATGTACCTGTAAAGCATTTTGGTGCTATACTAGAAATGTCAGAATGGGAAACATTGGCGGAAAAGTTGAAAGCGCATGGAACAGATTTCATCATAGAACCCTATACCCGTTTTAAAGGAGAAGTTGGAGAGCAAGCGACTATGTTTTTTCTTGATCCCAGTGGCAATGCGATTGAGTTCAAATCGTTTAGAGATTTTAATCAAATATTTGCAGTTTAGCGAGTTGTGTCGCCTGATGAATTAGCAATTTGTTACTAAGCATACTTGTTGAGCGACTTTCTGACATTGACTTAGGCGATTTTCGAGTAAAATGTTAACAAAAACGAAACTTCGTACAGCCCTAATTTCTTATCATTAAACCCTTTTTGGCAATAATAGACAACGTTAAAAAAGTATCTATGAAAAAAAACATTCTCTTATTTATTGGCTTACTTATTTTGGGTTCGAGTTTTGCGCAAAGCGAGCATTCGCTATTGAGAGATGGCAATACCAGCTACGAAAACGAAGATTATGCCAACGCGGAGGAAAACTACCGCCGTGCTTTGGAAAAGAAAAATTCTGGAAAAGCCACTTACAATCTAGGAAATTCGATCTACAAACAAGACCGAGTGGATGAAGCGGTTATCGAATATGAGAAAGCCGTAGAAAAAGCAACGAATGCTAATTTGAAGTCAAAAGCATATCATAATTTAGGCAACGCGCACTTCAAAATGCAAGACTACCAAAATAGCGTAGATGCTTATAAAAATGCCTTGCGCCTCAATCCCAAAGATTACGAAACAAAATACAATCTAGCGCAAGCACAGCGACAGTTGCGCATTCAGCAACAACAACAGCAGCAACAACAAAATCAAGAACAACAAGAACAAAACCAAGACCAGCAGCAAGCTCAAAATCAAGATCCAGACCAAGATCAACAGCAACAACAAAATCAAGGACAGCAACAGCAAGCAGCACCAGAACCGCAAGAGGAAGAAAGTAACAACGCACCACCACAAGAAGTAGCGCAAGATTTGAGTCGAAAAGAAGCAGAAGAATTACTTCGCATTGCAGAAGAGGAAGAACAAAAGGTACAAGGTAAGCTGAGAAAAGGAGATAATAAAAAATCGAAGTCGAAGAAAGATTGGTAAGGGAATAGAGAATCAAAAATTGATAATTATACAATTGGCCCTGTAGTTCAAGGGATAGAATAGGAGTTTCCTAAACTCTAGATTCAGGTTCGAGTCCTGGCGGGGCTACTCAACGATTTCGTAAAGCACTAATAACCAAACCTTTACGATTTGTATATCTTGTCAGCAGTCATTTTAGCAGTCGTTTAAGAAAAAATATCAATTTTCAGAGGTCAGGTACATTTGCCTGACCTTTTTTGTGTCCTCATTGGAACGCTTCTAAAGATACGATTTTCCTACCATTCTAAGAAATTTTTTCCTCTGCTTTTCTCAAAAAAAATGCTCCTTCACTCGTTAAAGTGAAGGAGCGAGTTAAGCACCTCAGTTATTTGTGGGGGGAAAATCAAGGTGCTTATTCTTCTAAGTATAACCTCACAGGTTCGTAAAAATGCTCTATCGGCTCATCCAATAGGATTGCGATGAAAAGCAGCGTGATCGCGCTCATGTGATCTTCTCCCTGCTCGTATTTTTGAAACTGCTGATAGGAAATGCCCAACACTTCTGCCATATCTGATCGCTCTATTTTTGCCAGTTCTCTGTATTTTCGTACTTGAAGCGCGATCAATGGCTTAATTCGGTTGCGTATATCTTTATTAAGTTTTTGGACAGCCAATCGATTGACCGTCTTTTCTAATCTTCCCATTTGCTCCCACACTCCTAAGCAAAATTGAATGTATCCGTAATTCAAATCATTCTTTACATGATTACAAGGTTGCTGGCATCGAACAATCCGAAGTTGGCTACCGAATGGCTCAAGAGCAACTACAAATTTTGATGTCCAATCTATTTCAAGGAAACTTTCTAACCACCGACTTCAATCAGCAATACGATATTATATACAGTCATCGAGTAGCACACTTATTCACGAAAACAGATCAAGTTGAGGATTTTGCCCGAAATTTGGCATCGACTGTAAAACCCAAAGGTAAAATATACATCTCTGCAAGAGATGCACGAGGAGTAAAACCACAGCGAGAAGGACACCAAGTCAACTTTTGGGAGGAAAGTCGTTTTGAAACTGTATTTAAGAAAGACTTTTTGATTGAACAATTCATCAAAGGCGAGGAGATAGAATCGAAATCTAATCCACAGCCAACTTATTTTACAATGATGATTGCAGAAAGACGGCCGCAAACTTAATTAAGTTTAGAACCTCTTTTTATAGCTTCCTTAAAAATCCACTCGCTCAAAGTGGTACAGCCTGAAATATCTTTACCTAAACGTTTTTCAAGCATCTCTAGAATAGTAAAATGATTTAGATCGTCTGCCAACCTTTCAAAAACTTCCATTGAGAGAACCATTTGATTAAGTGTAGAATCCAGTTGGGCATTTATAATTTGATCGGAGGTAGCGTTTGGACTAATAAGATGCAATTCTTCTGCATAAATACTACCTGCAAGTGCGTAGCCTTTCGTCACCATACTCACTGCGTAGTCATCTATATTTATTTGCAATGTGGCAGCCTTATTTTCCAGTTCAGCTAGCTCTTCATCCGTAAAGTCTACCTCAATGAAATGCTCTTTTTCTTTTTTCATCAGAATTAACTCAATTTGCTGAATGCGGGAGATTGGTATATTTGTTCAGTAATCGATCATGCCCATTCATCGCTTCTTCCCAAGTACTGTAGCGATCTATTTCAACTTTGTTTTCAAAAACATCAGTGGTGACCAGAGTTTCAAATAGAATGGGATCGCCCTTATCTTGATGATTATGGTCGATCCCTAAGAAAATCGTAGAAATAGTATAATCTTCGATTTTATCCTTCTTCAAAAACCGATTAGGCGTTTTATACCATTCAGCAAATTCTACAATACTTTCGCAGGCAACTGGATTTTTGTCTTTTAAGATGTAATACATGGAAATACCATAGCACAACATACCATTTGGGCAATATGGTTATTAATAGGAATAGTTACCTTGTTTTAGGATTTTTAAGCTAATACTTGTCATAAGATAAATTATCACATCACCATGAATCATCACCTATCTAATTTTTAAACGGCTTCTAAATGTCCCTGCTAGTCCGAATAGTTGTCCTTTATTCTTTTGAATAACTTCTTTGTGCCACCAAAAATACCGCTCCATCCTAGCATTTTTCCATCTGCAAAAAAGATTGTGCTTATTACATTATCGTCAGATTCATATTCAATTTTTATCCAATTATTAATGAAATCTCTACCCTGCTTTCCATATGAAATTGTAACTATATCTTTGACTGATACTTTGTATTTGCTCCCGTCAAATATTAACTCATCTTCTTTGAGATAGAGAGTTCCTTCATCTTTCATTGCCATTAAATTAAAATCTTTCCACGTATTTTCAGCAGGCAAAAACCAAACAGATGCCACCTTCTCCATTTTATTTATTTTTGAACACGTCTAGTATTTGTCAATCTTCTTCAATATGTTCAAAAGCAATTACAGTTACTATTTTATCATTTTTTACCCAAATTTGTAATCCGATATCGTCAAATTCATAGACATATTGAGGAATATTATCTTCTTCAAAATCTAAGCAATCAGGTTCATCATAATACACCTTGCCAGAGTGAGTAATGAATTCTTGTATCGTCATATTGATTATATTCCTACCCTTATACAGGCATTCTTCATCACACGAAATACTCTCAATTACCATAGTAGCTTTATCCACGAAAAGTGATAGACCAAATTCATCTAAAGAAAAAGTCACCCAACCCGTACTAGATTCTCCATTCGAGACTTCAAACACAAACTTATTTGTATATCCTGTTACCGAATGCTGAAGTTTAAATTCTCCAATTTGTTCAAATGGAATGAAATAAAGTATCATAACTATTGCTTATTAGTTCTAGGATGTTCTTCGCCTTTCGCTTCGCATTCTCTATGAAGAATAAGCATTGGTGGTAACGATCTCCGCCTCCCATTCCATCATCACGAAAAACAACTCTTTCATTGCCGAGCAAGTCTTGAATATTGTACTGATACTTCCAATATCATTCCCCTTCGCAACTGCTCTCCCGTCTTGATGATAAACCGCCTCCAAAGTATCACTTTCGTACTCAATCTCGCCGTAATACTCCCTTTTGCTGACGATCTGTCCATCTTCAAAAACCGTTTTTCGCCATTTCACGCCACTGCCATCATACAACCACTCAATGTGTTTATTGACCCCATTTTCTCGCCAAGTCGCTCGATAGGGTATTCGACCAAAATCATCGTATTGGAAAGTCTGTTTGAGGGCATCTGAACTCGGTTCATCTCTATTAGACTTGAACGGCTTTGATAATCAGCGCTTTATGTGTTGAATTGTAAAATTGAAGAATTCCTAAATTGTTGCTAATCACGCATTTACAATTGGACAATTCGGCAATTCAACAAAGATTCTAAAATCCAAGTATCTGATAATCAATATTTTAGTTGCCGTGCAAGTCTATTAATCAGATGTTGGCGTTACTGTATAATGCGTCCAATATAGATTTGGTCACTGCTGCTGAAATCAAGCATTCAATTCATAGTGTCTCTCAATAATTTTATACATTATTTTTAGTTTTATCTCCATTCTGGATACAGACCTTCTATCCATTCCTTTCCTGTTAATATATCGTGAAAATGTGATCGTAAAATATTTGCGTATTCTTTAATTATTATATTAAGATTTTCTACTGATTTTATCTTATTTTGTCTTATGTTATTAATTATATGAATACTTATATTTCTAGATTTGCACAATCGGTCTAATTCAATATAATCATTTGCGTTACCATTTTCTTTATTGAGATTTTTAGCAATAAAGAGCGAGATAAACTTGTGTGAAAAACTATGTTCTTCGACGCTCACTGAGATTGATACATTTCTGTCAAGTTCTTCATTTACAAAATTAAAGGTATATGAAGTCCCTATCAAATTACTTGATTCTTCAGTAATGTCTCCTATTTGATAATTTAGATCTAAAAGAAAAATAAATTCTTCTCTAACACGATCTTCAAAAGCATTTTTTAATCTTATATTCATAATTTCAATTTACTCATAAACTGTTTGTTTCTCCATTTCATAGAAAGAGCTAGCTTTTTTCCGTCCATCGTCTCCAATGTCAACTATAGTTGAGCCAGACTCTTTTGCTTCGTTTATCCATTGTTTATTTTCTTTAAATATTTTGGTTTCTTTAACTAGGTCATCGCTCAAATACTTTCCTCCCTCTGTGAGTTCATCCCATTCTTTCAAAGCACCTTCGGAAGGTTTGAACGTATTGATATTCTTAGCTCCCGCTTCTCCTAATTCATCAGCAAACCCTAACACTCTTTTCATCCCTTCACCAATGACTGTAATTTGGTCAGAAACTCCTTCCGTGACTTTGATAGCATCTTTTGTAATACCTAACCCTTTCAATGCCTTAGCTGATACGTTAAAACTTTTGGCTACCTGTAATGACTTAGTAGCTATACCTGCTAAAACAAAGTCTTCGGGTCCAGGTATAAAAAAAGTCATACCTGTAAGTGCTCCTCCAATTGCAGGTCCCATCCAATCTTTCTCTGATCGTTTAGGAGGCTTCTGATCTAGGCGTCTTCTATCAAAATTGATTTCCCATGCTTGCAATCCATGCAAATCAATAGAATTGATCGGTTTGTTCTCTGCATAATTGTAAGGTGAAACAAAGGCAAACTGATCAGAAATGGGATCAATTGAGATAAAACGTCCTTTAATCGGATCGTAAATTCTAGCCCCATAGTGATAATAGTTTAACCCAAAATCACTATCCAGTTCTTTTCCATTGTATAAATAGGAATAAAGTGGATTTGATTGTTTTTGAAAATCTTCAATTTCACTACCAAAGGGATAATAAGCAGCAGTGGTAACGATCTCTGTACCGCCCACTCCATCTTCTTTAAAAACTACACGAGTATTTCCTAAATGATCTTTAAGCGAATAGGAGTAATC
>JBCCRX010000055.1:0-22759 GCA_039201015.1 Bacteroidota bacterium
AATGTTGGTGTTAGTACACTCACGATCACCGTATTCGATACATTAGATAATCCAATCATCTGCGATTTTAATATTACTGTCACCGACACCATGCCACCGATGATTACTTGTCCAGCGGATGTGGTATTAAACATTCCAGTGGGTGATTTCACGGCAGTAGCGGGCGATTTATCCCCGACAGTCAGCGAAAATTGCAGCGATGTAAGCTTGACTTATTTCACAACGGGCGCGACGGTGCTAGCGGGAAGCGGAACTTTGAGTGATTCTACTTTCAATCTAGGCTCAACTATCGTTAATTACGTAGCGACCGATGCGGCTGGTCTGACTGATACTTGTTCTTTTGAAATTTTGGTACGCGAAAGTTTGGTGATACTGGATTGTCCTGAACCCATTATGACCTTCACAACAGAGGAGACTTGTAGATCAGAAGTATTGGGCGATACGGTGAATATTCAAATCTTATCAGGAGAAGAAGCATTGGACAGTTCGGTTTACAATGTTACCCGACCAGATGGTACGATGTTCGCGCCAATATTAACGGTGCAGCCGCCCTTTGTTTTTGATAATTTAGCTGGAAGAACATTCGCAAAAGGGACTACTACCATAGAAGCGATCTTCTACGATACCACAGGAAACAACACGGTTTGTACATATCAAGTCATTGTTCAAGATACCGTGCCACCGAGTATTGACTGCCCAGCCGACGTCATGGCGAGTGTATCTGGAAGCGATACGGCTATCGTAATTAATAATTTAGCGCCAATTCCTTTCGACAATTGCGATACGACCATTGTGACTTATAGCACTATGGGCGCAACGATGCTTTCGGGAGAAGATGACATTAGCGGCTCAAGTTTCAATGTGGGAACAACCGTTGTGACCTATTTCGTCGTCGATGAATCGGGCAATCAAGATAGCTGTTCTTTCAATGTAGTAGTAGAAACAGTAAGTGTCGAATTGGCTTGTCCTAGTGATACGACCATAATAACGGACGCAGAAATTTGTGGTGCTACGACAGATATTCTAAATATTGATGTCTTGATTGGTGGCGAACTGATTGATAGTGTTTCTTACACGCTATCAGGTGCAACCCAAGCGACCCAAACGGGTGATAGTATCCTTACTCTAAGCAATATTGTCTTCAATGAAGGACTGACAGATGTTCAAATCGAAGTTTTTGATTCATTGAATAGTCTATTGACGCTTTGTGCATTTGAAGTGAATGTGGTAGATAGTATTGCACCTACTTTCGTCTGTCCAAGCGATTTGACGGAGCGCATTGCATCAACCGATACTATTGCTGTTTTGAGCTTGCCACTATTAGAAGCATCTGATAATTGTAGCGATTCTGCGGCTCTGAATATCACTTATGAATTGACGGGCGCAACCGAAGCCCAAGGTTTCGGAGACATAGACTCCTTGACCTTCAATGTAGGAACTACCAGCGTTCAATATTTCGTTTCCGATGAAACGGGCAATATTGATAGCTGTCTATTCAACCTAACGGTAGAGCAAGCGGCGATAGATATTATTTGTCCTGATGATGTGACCGTTTCTTCTATGATGGATACTTGTGGCGCAATTGTCAATGATATTGGCTTGATGGTATTGGATACAGGGGCACTTAATTTGACGACTTATATTCTTTCGGGCGCAACCGATTCGGTATTTACAGATACTGTTTTAGTGGATGCTTCGGGTTTATTTTTCAATCTGGATACCACCCTTGTCACCTATATGGTAGCGGACACCACAGGTGCGTCGGAAAGTTGTAGCTTTAATGTAATCGTTATAGACGATCTTGCACCAAGCTTAATTTGTCCAATGGACTTTAGCGTAAGTATTCCAGAAGGAGATACCGTAGGAATCGTGAGTGGAACGGATTTATTGGGATTGATTACCGATAATTGCGATGGCGAGCCAAGTGTCACTTACATTTTGAGCGGCGCAACGGTCGATACAGGAATGATAGATACCAGCGATATTATTTTTAACTTAGATACGACTACAGTCACTTATTTTGTAGAAGATGCCGCTGGCAATAGAGACAGTTGTTCTTTCAATGTGAATGTGACGACCTCTCCATTAGAAATTGTATGTCCGCCCAATCAAAGCCTTGCCGCTGTCGCTGATACCTGCGCTAACGTAGTCAACGATATTGCCGTAATGGTACAAGATACGGGCGCAATAGCGACCATCACCTATGATTTCTCAGGCGCAACTTCCTTGGATTCTATGGGAATGGGCGATGCTTCTGGCTCCACCTTCAACGGTGGAACAACGACAGTTACTTACACTGTCACTGATACTTTGGGCAATCAAGCAATGTGTACCTTTGATGTAACGATTTTGGATGAAAGTGCACCGATGCTTCTTTGCCCAGATTCCTTACGTGTCAATATTCCAGAAGGAGTTGATACGGCGGTCGTGAATGGACTAGACCCTATCGTAATGGACAATTGCGATCCGATGCCGATGCTCTCTTTCTCAACGAATGGTAGAACCAATATCAGTGAAACGGAAGGATCAGCAAGTGGCTTCACTTTTGCTAGAGGAGCAACAGTTATCACTTATACCGCAACGGATGCAGACGGAAACACTGCTACGTGTACGTTCCCAATTCAATTGGGTGATTTCAGCGTGGAGGTAGCTTGTGCAACCGACACCACCGTCAACCGATTAGAAGGCGAATGCGGTCGAGTAGTGGACATTGCTTCTACCATAGATCGTCCTGACCGAATAGCAAAAATAGACTACAACTTGAGTGGTGCTACGACGGGCTTGATTACCGTAGATGAAGCACCTTTCGCACTCAGCACTTTATTTAATGAAGATACGACCCTAGTCAACTACAATGTCAGCACCATAGCGAGGGATACTTTCGCTTGTGAAATCGAAGTAGTGGTACTCGATACCGTACCGATGCTCTTTGAGAATTGTCCTACTGATTTGGTATTGAATACCGTAGTAGATACGAATTTTGCGATCGCTGCTTGGACACCACCAACATTGACCGATTCTTGTGGCGCAATTGTTACCGCCACTCACAATCCTGGTGATACTTTAATGCTTGGAGTAACCGAAGTAAGCTACTTTGCCAGCAATGCCCAAGGCGAAACCGATACTTGTACTTTCTTAGTGACCGTACAGGATTCTGTCGCGCCTTTCAGCTTTGTGAACTGTCCAACGGACACCGTACTTCAATTGGCAGCCGACACTTGTAGCATTGCTTACTCATGGACAGAACCAACACTATCCGATGATCGTCCGTTAGATACTTTATTCTCCAATTTCAATCCTGGTGACTTATTTGTGCCAGATACTAACTTAGTCACTTACACCGCAGTAAGTACGATGGGCGATACTGCGATTTGCAGCTTCAATGTGGTAGTGCAAGATACCATCGCACCGATATTGGTAGATTGTCCAAGTGATACCGCTTTTGTATCCAATGCAAATGCCTGTGGTCGAATTGTCAATTGGACACCACCGACGGTATTGGATGCTTGTGAAGTGAGTTTGACCAGCAATATAGAGCCAGGTACACCATTGCCAGTCGGCATTGATACGGTGACTTATACGGCTATAGATTTAAGTGGAAATGAAGCGACTTGTAGCTTTGTAGTACAAGTGATTGATCAGACGCCACCGAGACTAGTGAATTGTCCAGATACAGTACGAGTCGGTTTGCAAGCGGATAATTGTGAAGTGCCTGTCACTTGGCAAGACATCAGTGCGACCGATAACTGTACAGAAGGATTGTTGATTACAAGTACACACATGTCAGGCGATACCTTCCCATCGGGAACAACTATCGTAACCTTTATTGCGACTGACTTGTCGGGCAATGCAGATACTTGTTCTTTTCCTGTCATCGTCGGTACAGGTGCGGGCATCACTGAGCAATGCCCTGATGATATTACAGTCACCGCGCCAGACAGCACGTGCCAGCGACCTGTGAGTTGGACACCACCTGCTTTTGAAAGTGAATGTACAGAATTTACGGTGACCAGCAACTTTATGCCAAGCGATACCTTCCCCGTAGGAACGACCGAAGTGATTTATTTCATAGAAGATAAACGGGGTGATACGACGACTTGTAGTTTCAATGTGACCGTACTAGACGAAGAACTTCCTATGACTTTTGGTTGTCCGCAAGACACCACGATTTCGATTGGTGGTGCGGATTGCGAAGCGGTTTACAACTGGACGAGTCCTACTTTCACGGACAACTGTGGCGTTACTCAAATTGATAGTACGCATGCTTCTGGTGATGCCTTCCCATTGGGGGAAACCATTGTTCGATACATGGCAATGGACGGCTCAGGCAATATCCAAATCTGTGAATTTACAGTGCGGGTGATCGACGAAGAAGCACCTAGTTTCGTAAATTGTCCAGATACCGTAATGGTGCGAGTGGACGGAATGCTGATGAGCGATCCTTCGGGGATCGTCACTGGTACGCCTGTTTCAGAAGACTGTAATGAAGTTGTGTTGACCTTTGATACGCCAATGGCAATGGACGGCTGCGATACCGTATCTGTCACCCAAATAGACAATACTGGTTTGGGCAGTGGTTCTAGCTTTGAGCTTGGAACAACGACCTTGACTTACGTAGCAACGGACAGCTCTGGCAACAGTGTTGAATGCAATCTCGTCATCGAAGTGCTGCCATTTGGCAATATAGATATTATTATACCCGACGCGCAATTCTGTAGTGGTGATTCCATTACTTTGATTGCAGAGGAAGTGAACATTCCAGATGCGGTTTATAATTGGTTTGGTGCTTTCCGAGCAAATGGACGCATCGTGACGGTAGCCACTGATGACTTGAGAGACAATATGGCATTCGTAGAAGTAGTCGCAGAAAATGGCTGTGTGTTGACGGGTATGACGCCAATAAATGTGCAGAAAAACCCAGAATTGGTCATTATCACGAATGGAGCGACTTGTGAGGGTAGTGATCTGATGTTGAGCGCAGAAAATATTGTGGAAGGCTTCGATCCTACTGCAGATTCTATTGTCACTTGGACATGGAGCTACGCGGGCATCGTAGATACGGTAGTCAACAATCAAAACCAATTGATTGAAAATGCAACTTCTGCCAATTCGGGTATTTATCAAGTAACCGCACTTTCAGCAGCAGGCTGTGAAGCGACGATTACCGATACCATCACGATTGCTAGCAAGCCAATGGCACCAGAACTCAATATCGCACCGCTGAGAGATTCTGCTTGTGTGGGCGAAGAGTTCATGTTGATTGGTACGCTAGATGCCACGCCAGGCATTACCTACAATTTTGCAGCTACACCCGACACGGGACGCATCTTGATGCCAAGTGATAGCAATATTACTAGCATCAGTTTCCAAGAAGCAGGTGATTATACCATTAGCTATTGGATAGATAACAATGGTTGTATTTCTGATACGGCAAGGCTTGATGTATTCATCGGACAAAGTCCAAATACAGAACTTCGATTTGAGGGTGCAACGGAATGTGTGAACGCGGATTCTACCTTACAACTATTTGAAACGGGTGGAGAAGCAACGGCTTGGACTTGGCTGAGACCAGACAGCACGGTGCTGTCCAACCAGCAAAATCCAATTCTGCCCGTTGACAGTGTACAAAACGGACAATACGTAGTGATCGCAAGTATCGGAAGTTGTGAGACCAGAGATACGATAGAAGTAAACGTGAGTAGTTCTTTGACCAAACCTGTACTTTCGGCGATTGACTTTGCTTGTACGACGGATACGCTAGCTCTATCGGTTTCGCAAGCCTTCGATTCTACTGTCAGTTTCGTTTGGACTTCACCTGACACCAATCTAATCCTTACACCGATTAGGACCGATACGGGTTATCTTGAACTTTTCCCAACCCAAATGGATAGTGGTTTGATGACCACCGTAATTGTGCAAGCTGTTGCGGATGGTTGTGTCTCTGATTTTGATACCATTTCTTTTGAAGTCCGACAAGGACCAGCCGTTGATTTATCTCAGAATATCATGGATTACTCTTGTATTTCTGCGGATAGCTTGATTATGCTATTTGATGCAGCGGGTGAGGGGGACAAATATAGCTGGACAGGTCCATGTGACTTTGTAGGAACGGGAGAAAGTCCTTCCTTCCTTGTCAATTTTGCGGACGCAGAATGCAAATCGGGCGTATATAAAGTATTGGTGAATGGCGAAAATGGCTGTGAAGCCAGCGATTCCATTGATATTCAATTTACGGCGGGTTTGCCGCAGCTCAATATCGTCGGGGAGCCTGCTTACTGTGAAGGAGAGGAAATTGTGTTGGCAGTGGATACGCTCTTCAATGATAGCTTGGAAATCATGTGGCAAGGACCAGAAGGATTTACTTCTATGGATTCTATTATCCGAATCAGCGCAGAAAGCTTCTTAATGGGCGATTATACTGTCTCTATTCTGGGCGATTCGACGACTTGTCCGAGCGTTGCATCTGAGCCTTTCTTCGTGACGGTACTTTCGCCACCTATGCTGGAGAATGACGAATTTACGGTAGTAGTTGACCAATTAGACTCTTTGGATGTACTGGCGAACGATAGTCTGTTGACGCTCAGTAATATTTCAACTAGCGTGACGACTTCGCCTTTCTTGGGCAATGCTAATTTCTTAGATAATAGTGACAAATTGGGCTATCGATCAAACGCAGGTGCCATCGGGAATGATAATTTCACCTATGAAGTTTGCTACGAAGGCTGTCAAGACAAATCCAATACGCTTTGTGCGCAAGCTATCGTGAATGTGAATGTGGTCTTCCCACCAGAACTTTGCGTAGTAGCGGATTTCATTACACCGAACGGCGACAGCAAAAACGACCGATTGATTATCAGTTGTGCCGAAGCGGGCGAATATCCGAACAACGAACTGATTATCTTCAACAAATGGGGCGACGAAGTATTCCGTGCTAGTCCTTATGAAAATGATTGGGACGGCACTTACAATGGAGAAGATTTACCAGACGGCACTTACTATTACGTCTTCATTCCAGAAGTAGGACTTGATGCCCAAAAAGGATTCATTACCTTATTTAGATAATAGAGTACTCCGTATTCAGTAAAAGTATTAGGTCGCGGAAATATTTCTGTACCTACTACTTTTACTCCATACCTATTGCTTATCACATAAATCCACATAAAATGAAAAAGATAATTTACATCATTTTTTTCCTCTTCACGGCTGCGCTAGGTTTTGCTCAACAAGAAGGTCATTTTACGCACTTCATGTACAATCAGCAAACCTTCAATCCTGGTTACGTAGGTAGTCGTGGTGTACCTTCTATTACGGCACTCTACAGAAATCAATGGTTAGACATTGAAGGCGCGCCACAAAACATCGCGGTCTCTTATGATTCTCCTTTCTTGGATGATCGAGTTGGTTTTGGACTAAACATCGTCAATCAAGGAGACGGACGTTTCGACACTTGGAATGCTAGTATGGCTTACTCTTACGGTATTCCAGTTTCAGAGGGCTTGACGATACGCATTGGTTTGCAAGGGACGGCTGAATATACCCAAATTGATCTAAGTGATCCGACCATATTAGACCCTAATGGAAGTGACGATCCTTCTATTATGACGGCTAGTTTAGAGCCGACTCAACTAAAAGGAAATGTGGGTGCAGGTATTTATCTACATAGCGAGCGATTCTATTTCGGAATTTCAAGTCCTCGCTTTTTGAGCAATGAAATCGGCTTCAATGAAAACACAGATGTAGTAACTGCTTTCAGAGTAGCCCACTACTATGCAATGGCTGGATTTACTGTGCCAATGAGCGAAAAAGTGAAATTGCGACCTGCTTTTATGGGAAAATATGTACAAGGCGCACCTTTCCAATTGGATGCTAATTTGAGCGCGATATTCAGTGACAAATTCACACTGGGTGCGTCCTATCGCACGGGTGGCAGTGGCACAGGAGAATCTGTAGATTTCTTGCTGATGCTACAATTATCCAAGCGAATGGGTTTGGGAGTCGCTTATGATTTCACGCTTTCTGATCTTAAGGATTACAATAATGGAACATTTGAATTGATGTTACGTTATGACTTTAAGTTGAAACGTTCAGATTTGGAGAATGGACGAGATTTCAGCGGCAACTCCAAGTCTAAGAAGTCTGCTTCTTCTAAAAAATCCAATAATGATAAGTCTAAATCTAAATCTAGGAAAAGAAGATAGGCTTTAGCTCCGAAGAGTTTAGAAAAAATTGAATTACAGGACGAATTTGAACTCAAACTTATGTATTACTGATAGAAAAATCAAAAACTTTACAAATTACAACAGTGCTAGAGAAGTTGCTGCTAAGATTAATTTAAAGAAGAACAACACTTCCGCAAATTTGAATCCTCTTAGTACTGACTTCTCTTTTTTTTATTTTGAAAATGTATCAAAATAACTTTTGTATTACAATTGCGTAATACAGTTAGCAGTAGCAGTTAAAATCTGATTATAATAGGGGAAATTATCTTTGTAGAAGAAAGAAGAACGAGAGGAATTAAGCCAAAAACCAAATCCAAATCATTAAAACATGGACATATTTACAAAATCTAAAATCTACTCCGACATGAAATTTTTTAAAACATTGCTTTTCGTATGTTGTACGCTTCCTTTCCTTCAAGCGCAAGTAAACAACAATTTGGCTGTTGAGTTAAAAAATGAGGAAGGCATCAACACGGAAAGCTGGGAATTTGGACCCGTCTTCTACAAGGATGGCTTGGTCTTCACTACTACTCAGAACAGTAGAGTTCGTTTTGCCATAGAGGATACGCGCATTGGTGAAAACATCATGTCGATTTGGAAAGCAGACAGAAATGGCGAAGGGAAATTACAAAATCCACAACCACTAGCCAAAGAACTGCTATCCGATGTACACGAATTGGGCGTCACCTTCAATAGTTCTGGTGAGATTATTTATTTTACTAGAAATGATTTCAAACAAACCAGTAGTACGTCCAACAACAATTTAAAGAAGTTAAATATTTATTCTGCTCAAAATGTGGGTAATCAGTGGGAAAACATCAACGAGATGTCCTTCAATGAAGAAGGCTACAATACTATTCACCCGACTATTCATCCTGATTTAGAAGAACTCTATTTTTCTTCTGATCGACCAGGTGGATATGGTGGCTATGATCTTTATGTGGTTAGAAAAATTGGAGGAGAATGGAGTTCTCCAATTAATCTAGGTCCACAAGTCAATACCCCGAATCACGAAGTATTTCCATTCATTCATGCCGATAATACTTTGTATTTTTCTTCCACAGGACACGCTAGTTTAGGCGGATTAGATATTTATTATACCACCAAAAACAGAGAAATTTGGAGGCGTCCCGTTAACATGGGAGAACCTTTTAATTCTTCGAACGATGATTTCGGATTCATTCTGGATCGAGATGAAATTAATGGCTATTTGTCATCTGATAGAGGCGGCGGAAAAGGCGGCGATGATATTTATAGCTTCAAAATGACGGAAAAACCAGTTGGTGCAAGCGATCAAATTCTAGTGAATGTAATTGACGGAGCAAGCAACGCCAACATCGAAGACGCAAAAGTCACTTACGTCAATTTGAACGAAGTGGTACTGCCAGGCAACGGTGCTGGGGACATTGTAATGGATCGAGTGAATGGTAGTGATAATGAATTTGTATTCAAATTGAAAGCAAACGATGATACGGATACGGGTATGACCGATGCGGAAGGAAAATACGTATTAGATGTTCCCGAAGGTCAGTACGCGCTGCGGGTGAGCAAAAAAGGTTATTTGCCCTATCAGATTCAATTTGCAGTTCCTTCCAATTCAAATGACAATAATACTTATCTAGTACCATTGGACAAAGCCGTAGATTGTGTTCCATTCTCGGGTGCAGTTAGTACGGGAAATACAGTGCAAGGTGGCGCGACAGTAGTGATTAGAGAAGTCGGTTCAGGCAAGGAATTTCGGGTGATGACGGATGCCAGTGGTAATTATGAATATTGTTTGCCTTGCGGAAGAGAATATCAGGTTTATGCACAAAAAGGACAAGGAAGTTCTGGCTCTATGCCGATTTCTACGCTTGATAAGCCTTGTAACGAAAACTATGTGCTTGAGCGTCAAAATATCAACTTACCCACAAGTGGTATTGGTGACGGAGGTGGTGGAAACTATGGATTTGGCGAAGATGGTGAACCAATTGCTAGCGGACCTGTTCGCGTCGGAACGACGATTTTACTACCGAATATTTATTACAATTTTAATGATGCAGAATTGCGACCCGATGCGCTACCTGATCTGGATTTGGTACGTAAAATGCTGCAAATGTACCCAGAAATGGAAATCGAATTGATTTCGCACACCGATTCGCGTGGTTCAGATAGTTACAACCAAGATTTATCGGAGCGTCGCTCTCGTAGAGCAGTTGATTATTTAGCAGAAATAGGCGTAGATAGAAGTCGAGTAACGCCGGTTGGTATGGGAGAGCGCAAACCTAGGAATCGCTGCGTGAATGGCAGGAAGTGTTCAGAAGCCGATCATCAAGAGAACCGTCGAACAGAAGTCAAAGTAGTGAATGTTGGAACGGTCTCTACTTCTAGCATCGAAAATGACGAAACAATTGAGCAAATTTCTAGCTACACCATAGATGAATCTCGCGGTGGTGACAATTATGAATACAACGATAATTACGATAGCTCCAACAATGGCTATGAAAATCAATCTAGCAAACCTTACTACGTTATCGCAGGAACTTTCCGCAGCGACTCCAATGCAAGAACACGACTGGACAAAGTGCAAGGTTTTGGTTTTTATAATGCCGAAATTATTCAATTCGATTATCCAAGTTACAATGCAGTGTGCGTAGATAAGTTCAGCTCTGAAAACGAGGCAAGGGACTTAGTGAGTACTTTGCAAAGCGAATTTGGAGTGGATTCTTACGTGAGAAGAATGGAGTAGGGGAGGAGCGTTAATAAAAAATTCAAGAATGCACTACTCGGGCAGAAATAAAATTTAGGCCTTGAGAGTGCATTAAAAATCCATCGCCAGAGCTTGCTGCCTTTCGTGGCGCTCAAGCGCGTAGTCAATCAATTTCGTAATCAATTCGCTTTGAGCAATGTCGTCGTATTCCCAAAGCTTAGGATAGACACTTATGTCTGTGAAACCTGGTAAGGTATTCAATTCATTTACAAAAATCTCTTGCTCTTCCGTCAAGAACATATCCACTCTAGTCAATACGGCACAATTGGTGACTTGATAAGCCTTCAAAGCAATTTCACGCAAGCGTTTTAAGCTACTTTTATCGACAACAGCGGGAATAAGTACTTTGGCTTGGCTTGTTCCACTGTATTTTTCTTCAAAAGAATATTCTGCTGTCGTCACAATTTCGCCGACACTGCTAGCAGCGATTGGCACATGGTTTCCCATGACTGCACATTCCAATTCTCGACCATAGATGGCTGCTTCTATCAACAATTTCTCATCGTATTGAAAAGCATCGTTCAGGGCGGCTTTGAAAGCTCCCGCATCCTTCACTCTATGGACACCAATGGACGAACCGGCTCTCGCAGGTTTAATAAAAAAAGGTAAGCCTAGCTCAGCAGTAATCTCCTCAAAGTCCAGTTGGTCTTTTTCGTGTTGATAGACCACTCGATCAGGCGCAACTTTTATACCTGCTTGCCGAAGTAAACGCTTTGTTACATCTTTGTCCATTACTACGGAAGAAGCTAGTACATCCGAGCCAATAAAGGGGAGGCGCAACAATTGAGCCAAACCCTGCACAGTGCCGTCTTCTCCATTAGGTCCGTGCAGCACTAAGTACAATACGTCAATCGCCAATGGAGATTGATCGTCCAATCGGATAATCGGCTGCTCATTACCAATCGCAAAACCAAGTTGTATTCCCTCTTCCGAGACGTATTTTTCGATTTTCTCAATGTTCGTCAATCGCCATTTTCCATTGCGGTCTATTCCAATGGAAATGATATTGAACAAACTACGATCAATGGCTGCGATGATATTGCGGGCGGAGCGAATAGAAATTTGGTGCTCAGGCGATTGTCCACCAAATACAATTGCTATGTTTTTCATTTTTGTCGGTACTTCATCAAAAAGCCCAAATGTAAGGATTGTGGAGCGTACTCCTTATTGTAGTGAAAAAAGATTTTTTCTCTCCTATTAATCGCGCCTCACGCGGACAGGTTTATTGAACTGTTTGGTAGTGTCTTAAATTAGTACTTATATTTGCTCAAAGTCAAAAACGTGAACGAGTAGATTCAATTTTTCCTAAAAAAAAGCTCGCATCCAAATGGATACGAGCTCTTGAAAATAAAACATCTAAAAAATCTACTCTCTTTTGGACATTTCTGGCACTTTAGTATTCAAGCGTTTGCTGCGCGCTACTTCCCAACTACCAATTTTTTAATCATCTGATAATCAGCATTTTGCAGACGAATAAAATAAATGCCCGCTGCTAAATGCTCTATCAATAAATCAATATTGTTCCAACCAACTTCCCCTTCTTGCGCCGCAATTCTTTGCAACAACCGTCCATTCAAATCATACAATCCAATTTGTACTTTTTCAGATTTGGCTAAAAAATAGCGAATAGTGGTTCGACTAGCAGCAGGATTTGGAAAGACTTCTAGCTGCATGGATTGGTCTGAATGACTATTGCTTCTTCCTTCTATTCCATCATTGATGCTAAGCGTACAGCCTTCTATTTTAGCAATGAAATCAGCACCTGCTTTGGCATGAAAACCTGCTTTCAATTCAATAATTTGTCCTGCTCTAAACTCAACGTCCGTACCCGCTTCCACTTTTCCTGCTGATTCGATGCTATCGAAAGAGCGATAAATTGCGCCAATAATTGGATTGTCATTGATGATGCGTCCGACTTGACAATTGCCGCCATTACATTCGTTTTGCACTTCAACGGTGAGTGTTTTTTCGCAACCGCATTCATCCGTAGCCGTCACTTCATAAATATCTGCTGCTAGATCAATTCGATCTTCACCAATAAAGCCATCCGACCAAATCAACGTGATTTCACTCGCCGTTCCGCTTACCAATAAATCAATCACACCATCATTTCCCGCGCAACTTTCTTCATACACATTGGCGTTCAATTGGATTTTATCACTTTCGCAAGTAGGGAAGGTCATCATGGATTTATCTAAGGCACAAGCCAATGCTGCACTTTCATTCAGTGTGCCACCTGTTGCAATATCAAAATCGTAATCGTCCACCGTAGTGAGGATGCAATCTTTGATTTGCAAAGCAGAAAGTTGTGGATAGCGCGCTTTGATGATTGCCGCCACTCGACTGACGGCAGGGGCAGCCAAAGAAGTACCAGAAAGCGTAACCGTTTCGCCATCTAAGCCTGTTGTTTCTACAAAACCAGGTGCCGCAATATCTACTTCTTGTCCAAAATTAGAGTAGCCAGAAAGGCTATTTTGTCCGCTCGTATTGGTCTCAAAAGCAGTGACGCTGATGATGTTATTGTCGAGTTCTGATAGATTGGAAGGATATTTAGCACGGCTGTCGTTGTTTCTACCTTCGTTGCCTGCGGAAGTGATGACGATGACATCTTGACAAGCCGCATAGTCAAGTGCATCCTGTAGAATGCGTGGAAATTCTGCACTTTCAAATCCCCAACTTAGATTCAGTACCTTCGCGCCTTGCTCAATGGCATAGTAAATGGCGCAAACCGCATCAAAAAGCGTACTTTGTCCATTTTCGTAGAATTTGGCGTTGAGCATTTCAAGTTGTAAATCATTGGGAAAAGTGGTAACGATTCTTCCATTCACAGCGGTTCCATGTCCATCTAAATCATCTGGAAATCCAAATCCATTGATAAAATCGTAACCAATTTCATCTAAATTATTATTGACACAATTATTCGTATCATCGTATTGCCAAAGCGCATTTTGAAGACTCGTGTTTTGGTCATCTACACCAGAATCTAAGATAGCTACGATGACATCACCTACGGTGTTTACTGGATTATAAGTCGCATCAAAATCTTCTTTATTGATACCAATGGTATCGGTGAAATTGATTAGATCAGTGAGTGATTTATCTGAAGCAGGACTTAGGTAGCGTTTGTGAATGACATCGTAATCTATACTTCTGCTTTCCCAGACAAAGGCTACTTTTCCTTCATCATTGAATGCTACATCAGGATTGATCTGAACACCGCTTTGTTGTCTATTCAAGCGCAATTCTGCTCCAATTTCTACGCCATTTCGATCATAATATTGCGCATGAACATCTGGATTGGCACTTGCTACTCGCTCTGTCCAAGTGATAATAAAATCGCCACTTTCATCGGTGGCTACGCTTGCATGATTCGAGGCTTCGAGCGTGTTGTTATTGACGATAAATTCGCCGCTGATTGGTTCGCCTACATTATCGTATCTACGAGCGTAAATATTGCCGCTATTGATATCTGTCCAAGTTGCTACGAATGCCCCATTGTCATTGATTGCTACATTGGGATTGAGTTGATTACCCACTGTAGTTTCATTGACTAGTGTAGTCTCTTCTGTACTAATGATACCACCATTACTATCCCGAATTTGTCTGTATATTCCAAAGCCATCTCCATCATTTCCTGAACCTTCTTGCCAAACAATAACGAATGTACCATCTCCATTTCCATCTATGCTTGCTCGAAGTCCTGAATTGGTATAGCTTAAAGTTGGATAAATTGTTCCACTCGTAATAGATACATTATTTACATCATATTTTTCCCAAAAAACATTATAGAAAGTAGTCATTCCTAAAGTATTTCGCGTGTTATGGGTGACGACAAAACTTCCATCGTCTGCCAATGTTACATCAGGAAGGCCAAAAGGATTTGTTGTTCCAAATGAAGTATTATCTACTACTAGAACACTACTCAAAAACGCTCCATTAGCATCATAACGATGTACTCGAACTTGCCCATTTGAAAGGGAAGGGAAATCATTATCTCGGTTGTCTCTCCAAGTCACTACAAACTCTCCACTAGCATTCATGCTGACTTTGGGTTGTGTTTGTGCATCTTGTGTAGCTACATTTACTCTAAATACCGCTCCTCTTGAATTCCCTTCTACATCAAACAATCTCGCATAGATATCTGCCTCATATTCCCAAACCACTACATAATTACCAGCACTATCCATCGCGACCTGCGGATTGATTTGATTACCTGCCAAGTCATCATGAACGATTTGTTCCTTCAAAGTATCTACCAAAGGAATGATGTTGATAACGTAATTATAGCCCGTTGTATCTTGTCTGGTTTGGCTGGATTGTGCTACTTTTTTACGTTTGGTTTCTGTGTCTATTGGGTTTTCTGTTGTCCAAAGTTCTAAAGGCGAATTAGCACAATCGCATACTTCAAATTCGGTGATGCCATTTTCTTGGCGCAAAGCATCGCGTTCGGCAGGTGTCGTATTGGGATCAAACTGAACGATGATTTCATTGGCGATTCTTGTGCCGCCACCTTGTGTGCCTTCGGGTGTATTGGGAAAGTCGCAAAGTTTCCATTCCGCTTTATTGGTAGAGACTTCAAGTTCGTGGGCAGAAATTTCTGCGAGTCCTAAATCAGCTTGATTAAGTGCCACATTCAAGCTATCCCAAATTCGGATATAGATTACTTCAGTTGCCATCCGATCTTCAATGATGAATACATTTGGGCTTTCTCCTAGATAGCCACATTTTATAGTATCGGCTGCGCTTGTTGGGCAATTGGCGTAAGCTTCTGCATAGAGGCGAAGATTGGTATTGCTATGCGTACGAATCAAAAAATTGCCCGTTGAAGGCGTAACGACTTTGAACCAGACATCTTTGCTTGTAAAGGAAGCATTGCAAGTGCCAAAGGGTCCTATTCCAGAAGTGCTTGCGCCATCCAATGCTACTAGACGAGCATCGCGTCCGCAAGGATCAAGGTTTATAGGGAGTTCAATGGCATCTACGCATTCGTCATTATCGCTGCAAACGCCTGTGCCGTCATTGCAGAAATCAGTGAAACTACCTAAACCTGGATTGTTTGTGAAATTAGCACCTGTGATCCAAGGCGCACAGAAATAGGTGTATTCGGCAGGATAGCAGCCTGTCAATTGATTATCTCTAAAGGAAGTAAATTTCAAAGAATCAATGAAAGTTAGCTCAACGGGGAGTTCACCTGTCAGCATGTTTTCTGCGAGGTGAAGGTTTCTTAGCTTTTTGAGGTTGCCTAGTTGTGGTGGAATGCTGCCGCTTAGTTGATTGGTGAAGAGTTGAAGGACTTCTAAATTGGGTATATTGCTTAATTCTGTTGGAATATTACCTGTAAAACTATTGCTGCTTAATCGCATATCTCTGAGTTGTTTGAGATTGCCTAATGTGGAAGGAAGATTGCCTGAAAAGTTATTATTGCTTAAATCCATGAAAGTCAAACTAGATAGATTGCCTATTTCGTTGGGGAGTGCTCCTGAGAAGCTGTTGTTTTCTAGGCGGAGTCTTTCTAAAGCTGTTAGATCACCTATTTCTGCAGGAAGTGTACCATTTAGGTTATTATTAAAAGCATAAAACAAATTCAAATTAGATAATCCACCAATCCCAGTTGGGAGTGTTCCACTGAGTTGGTTATCATTCAAAAAGACTCGAAAGAGGTCTTTCGTTTCTTCTAGAAAATCAACATTTCCTGTAAAATTATTATCATATATGGAGATTTGGAGCAAGTCCTTCAAGACCTTTAAGCTATCTAGTGAACCAGAAAAGTCGTTGTTGTATAAAGCCAATATGGTTATGTTGGGCATTCCAGAGAAGGTGGGCAAATTTCCAGATAATGAATTTCCTGCTAATGTTATGGTAATTAGATTGGGTAAATCTAAAGCGGGGAGCGTTCCCACTAAATTGTTGCCTGAGGCAAGTACATTTCCCCAAGTAAAACTGCCTGGCGTATAATCGCCATCCAAATCTATGCGCGTTACACATCTACCTCCATCCAATGTGATCCCATACCAAGTACTCATCGGCTGATTCAAGTCCCAAGTATTCGTCCAATTTGCGCCATTGGTGGCATTATAGAGGTCAACTAAGGCGAGGGAGTCAGATACAGGGTTGCAGGCGAAAGTAGTAGGTGTAAAGCTAAGACAGGAAAGCAGCAAACTGCACAAAAAGCAGAGGTAATATTTATATTTGAAGTAGATCATGATGTGTTTTTTTGATGTGAATGATGTTGTTTTCACTCCTTTATTAGAAAATTGGAAAACGTGAACATGGGAGGGTGATTTTTTTATAAAATTAGGCGAATTTGTCAACTCCCTTGAACATTAAAAGTGTCCACTACTTTTGCTATTAGGACGAACTTTTCGATGAACCAGGAAGTTTTAAACACTTTTGGCTAAATATAGAGTTATAATCCGCCAAATATTATTTTTTTTTAGTTTATTTGGCTAAATATAGCTATTTTTGCCTTAAAATTAGTACAATGGACGTTCTGCTTCATTTAGAAAAGCATCTCTTGGAACAATAAGTGCTTGAATATTAGAAGTGTATAAAAAATAAGACTGCTTCGATTCTATCTATTTTGTCCGCTCAGTTGCTGAGCAAATAGCAAACAGGCAGTCATTAAGGTCATTGATAGTATTGTTTTCATTAGAAGAATTTTCAGAACGATTAAAAAATTTGAGAGGAATGGTGTAAGCATAGATTAGGCTTACACCTCCTGAAAAAGTGATCTATAATTTAATAAAGAAAAAGGCTTACTGACTCACCATCATCTGCTTGGTTTCCACGATCTTTCCATCCAAAATCAAGCTATACGAGTATTGCCCAGCCGCTAGATTCGCTGCCTGCAAATCAATTGTTCCGCTCCCTTTCTGCGCTATTTCAATGACTTTTAATAGCTTACCATTTATATCCTGCACTTGGATTTTGGCTTGTTTTACTTCGTCGGGTATGAAGTAATCAATGCGTGTCCATTGGCTAAATGGATTAGGGTGGTTTTGCTGCAATTGGAAGTTTTGAGATAGCGTAATTGCTTCTTTTTGAATTGGAATTTCCTCCGTGTTTATATTGTTGAAAAGCTGTTCAAGTTTAGCTAAACGATCTTCGAGTTGCTGGATTTGTGCTGTCTGCGTTTTGATAGTTTCTTGCTGTTCTTTCACAACAGGTATAAGATATAAGGCCATTTTTCGATACTGCACACCATCAGGTAAGCCTTTTTGGTCATAAACAATCAAGTCTTTCAAGCCCAATTTTTCTACATCTTCTGCAATTACGCCTATTTCTTGCCTACCAGGATTTTCTTTTTGAACATATGTTTTGGGCTGTATATTCAAAATTTGGCTAAAGTCTGTTTTTAAGTTTTTGACTTTGCTTATGTAGCGATTGGAAGAACTTTCCTTGAATAGTTTCCCATTAGGATCAGTCACCACTGTGCTGCCACCACCTGGCGGGAAAACCGCCGTGATTTGGTGTCCAAAAAATGCGCCACCTTCTACATACAGCCTGATTGCTGGATTCAATGCAGGTGCGTTATCGCCTATGTATAGTCGTTCTGTACTCACTTCAAAATTCATCAAAGTTTCACTATTGGAGTTGCGTCTGAAATTGAATCCTCTATCTGCATCAAAGATCAATCTGCCATTATTCGCTATGGTATTTTCGAATACGATGTCGCTATTGATGCCCAATATACTTCCATATAAATCGCCTGAGTTTTGCATGAACTCTAGTTTAGGATTGCCATTTTGAAGTATCGCATTTCCAACTACGTGTAGTCTTTCATCAGGTGAGGGCGTTCCGATTCCCACATTACCCGACTCACTAATAAGCATTCTGACGGTATTGGAAGAACCTGTTTGAAAGAAAATATCATCTTCTGCATTCAGGCTAATATCTGCCTCTTCATTGGTGTCATTTTGAAGACTCAAATCTATCCCATCCCAATCTATGAAAGCATTTACATCGTTGCCATTCTTAAATTCGATTCGTCCAGCACCATCTGTAAGGGCAATATCACCTCTCACATCCAGCTCTTGATCGGGACTAGACGTACCAATGCCTAGATTGCCCGATTCGTCAATTGCCATGCTAAATGTACTCCCCAATCCTCTACGGAAAACAATGCGTCTTCTAGCACCGATTACAGTATAGCCATCTTCCTCTATGTTATTTAAAAAAAGGTCTAAGCCGTCGAAAGACAAACTACCTTTGGGTAATCCATTCTCTAGAAAGGTAAGACTATCCGTTTTGAGTTGCGTGGATTGTTGTCCGAAGCTTAAGTTGATGAAAAATGAAGGGATTGAAAATAGTAATAGAAGTTTTAAAGTATTCATCTTTAGTGTTTTTAAATTGTTTTGCCCGTATATTGAGGAATGCGAAAAACGTGAACCGTCTTATGAAACTTTTTTTGAAAAAAATTAAAATTTCCTATTCTAAATGGGCATTTTCTGCACTCCTGAATGGAGCAATAGGACTTTGTTTGCTATTGCCTTTTGGTTTATTAGGACAGCTAGAACAGCAGGCAGATTCCTTGAGTGATATGGGTGCTTATGAAGTAGCTAATAAACTGTATATCAGACTTCAAGAAGGAGAAAGAGATGTGATAAAATCATTTGAATTGAACTTGAAAATTGCGATTAATGAACAACGACAAAATCAAGATGAAAAAGCGAGTGAACGAATCAAAAAATTAATTGCAGAAAATGAACAAAAAGATATTCCTGATTCTCTTTTTGGACTGGCACATCATAAATTAGGTGTGAGTGCTTATAGCTTACAAAACTATGCAGCAGCTATTGAGCATTATCAACAAGCTATCCGTATCCGATCAAATTCTTTCCCAGAAACGCATCCTGATATCGTGAAAGCTTACAGGAATATTGCTGGTTGTTATGAAAAACTGAGTAAACTAGACCAAGCTTTGGTGGTCTATGAAAAGATCATTGAACTATCAGAAAAAAATAGTGCCTTGTTGCAAACTTACTTGACACTAGCCCATCTACGAAAAGGAGGTATATTAGCAAAAAAAGGAGCGATACAAGAAGCTGACTACTACATTAAAGCGGGCGTAAATTTAGTAGAGCAATATGCCAATGAAGATTTCTACGCCTTGTCTGATGCTTACAATCAAGCTTTTTTGTATCAGTATGAACTAAAAAATGGGACGCAGATGATACACTATGCTCAAAAATCATTAAATCTGTATCTGTCTTTGGAGGAGTCGGAATTGTATGAGGAAGATTATTACGAAATAGCAAATGCACATAACAATCTAGCCATCGGATATGAATTTCAGCAAGCATATGAACAAGCCATTAGTCACTACCAAAAAGCCATTGCTATCAATGTGAAGCACAAAGATATACGACTGCCATACTTAGCGGACAACTACAACAATTTGGCAGATTTATATCGTGAAAAGGAGCAATTTTCTTTGGCTCTAGCGCACATTCAGCAAGCGATTAAATATGAAAAAGAAGCAGGTGTGCCGCAAGAACTCGCCATAGAATATTATAATAGAGGAGAAATTTATTTTGAACAAAAAAAATATGAACAGGCACTGCTAGACTATCAAAAAGCACTAGAATTGTACGTTTTAGATTTTGAAGATAACGCTAAGTATAACAATCCAAGTACAAATAGCCAACAAAGAGGGGATAAGCTATCTTTGGTGGAAATCTTGGCAGACAAAGCCGCTATTTTATATCATTTTGGAGTGGAAAAGCAAAGCGAAAGCCTTCTGAAAACAGCACTTGCTACTTACGATACAACTGCTGTTTTTATAGACCAAATTAGAATCAGTTTTCAATCGGATGCTTCTAAAAATTTTCTAGCAACAGAAGCAAAATCTATTTATGAAGATGCAGTTCGAGCGGCATTGAAGTTGTATCAAACAACAAAAAAAATCTACTTTAAAGAACGCGCCTTCGAGTACGCAGAACGTAGCAAAGCTTTGGTTTTACTGGAAGCAGTGAAAGAGAACAACGCCAAACAGCGCATGGGAATTGATGCAGATTGGTTGACAAAGGAAAAAGACTTGAAGCAACAAATCGCCCATTTAGAACAAGCACTTTTTGAATCGAAGGAAGCGGAAGCAAAAGCGAATGCAATCCGTTTGGAAATCATTGATTTACAGCAGCAATTGGCGTACTTAATTGAAGAATTGGAAGCAACAAATCCAAGTTACTACCAACTCAAATACGAAGTGCAATTGCCGCAAATTTCAGCAATTCAGCAAACTTTAACAGCCGAAGAAGCCATTTTAGAGTATTTGGTCGGGGAAGAAAATATCTATTGGTTTTTCATTCAAGCGGGTGATTTCAAGAGTGGCAGTATCGCATTGAATTTCCCGTTAAAGCAGTGGATAGAAGACGTCCGATTTAGCATTTCTAGTAAAAATAAGAACACGCTAAATCAAGATAGTTTAGCAAGAGTGTATGCTGATTTAGGCTATCGCTTATATGAAGCAATAATCGTACCCATTTCGATACAAGTAAAAGATATTCAGTCACTTCGCATCATTCCCGACGGCATTTTGGGCTATTTACCTTTCGATGCTCTGCTGACGGAAAAGATCAATAAAAATCTTATTGGAAACTATGCGAGCTATCCATTTTTGCATCACAATTTCCAAATCAGCTACAATTATTCCATTGCACTTTCCCAAGAAATGGAACGAATACAGCATACGCCAAAACATAAGCAAATATTAGCGTTCGCGCCCATTTTCAAGAGTCGAAGAGCTGCAAAATTAGGGACAAAAGATATTAGCTTACCGCCACTTTTAAGCAATGTTCGAGCAACTAAAGACTTACTTCAAATCTACAAAGGCAAAGGCTATTTGAAAGAAGCGGCAAGCAAGCTCAATTTTTTAAGCGAAGCCAAGGATTATGCCTATTTACACCTTGCTTCTCACGCCCAAATGAACGATGAAAACGCCAATTATTCCTTCATTTCTTTCTCCCAATTGGGTGATAGCATCAATAAAGATCAACTGCTTTTTGTCAATGAACTCTACAATATGAAGCTGAACGCAGATATGGTCGTTTTAAGTGCTTGCGAAACAGGCATCGGTGAACTAAAAGAAGGCGAAGGCATCATTAGTTTGGCGAGGGCATTTTCTTATGCAGGTGCGAAAAGCATCATTACGAGTTTGTGGCAAGTAGATGACCAAAAAACGGGCGATTTGATGCTTGACTATTACAGACATCTCAAGAAAAATTCTTCTAAAAACAAAGCCCTACATCAAGCAAAGCAAAGTATGATTGAAAGTGGTTTTCAAGCACATCCTTACTATTGGGCAGGCTTTATTGCAATTGGTGATATTCGTCAATTGGAAGAGCGAAACAATACTATTTGGATGTTCGGATTATCTGGACTTCTATTGTCTGCGCTGTTTTTATTCTTTTGGAAAAGAAGACGAGGAAACTAGGCTTTAAGGAACGTGAAATAATTAAATCAGACTAATGTTCTCGGCGGTCATCTTTCTTATTTTTCATTTCTTAATCAGATTTCTCAATAATTCCATTACTCCTACTTTATAAGTTCGCCCTATTGGTATGGTGTTATGTTCATGGGTGATTTCATAATTGTCAAACTTTAAAACATTATCAATATTAATGATAAATGACCTATGGACACGAATAAATACTTTGGGCAATTGTTTTTCAAATTCTGAGAGCGAAATAAGACTAATGTAATTTTCTTTTCTTGTCACGATTTTTATGTGGTTTTTGATGGCTTCGATATGCAAGATACTATCAAGTTCTATTTTCTGGTAGGCTCGATTCGT
>JBCCRX010000056.1:0-22419 GCA_039201015.1 Bacteroidota bacterium
AAAAAATTTATTTGCTGCTAATATTTGAGGGAAATCGACGGATGAGAAAATGTTTACCAACTTTTCAAGATATTTTTCTATTCATGATCCCCCTACATCACAAAATCTTTAATCAAATACTCAAAAATGTATAAGTAACTCCTATTACGCAAGTAGTACCTTAGTCTATATTATTCGCTAATCCCTGAGATTGGCGTGTTTTGAATTAGAGTGGCTGTCAGTCTCACGCCTCACGCGGACACGGTAAGGCGGACACCGTTCGGCTCGGCGCGCAGAGGAGGTTTGGAGGGCACCACGAGGCAGCGAGCGCTGCAAGCGCGATGCTGCCGAGTTGAATAGCTAGATTAATTTTGTTTTGTCTAAATACTTATGCTCCGAATCCAATAAAAATTCACTCCTAGGAATACAGAAAAAACAACTTCACCATTTTTATGGCTCAGTGCTGAACCAAGAACATATAAATCACTGAAGACTTTCAAAAAAAGAAGTAGCAAAATTATGAAGCATACATTAAGTATTCTTGCAATATTATTAGTGTTTTTAATTTTTTCCTGTAAAAATGAAGCTGAGCAGCAAGATACGCCTACCGAAACGCAACAAGAAACAAGTGTTGAAACGCCAAAGCAAACCACAAAAAAGCGGATCGTTTTCTTTGGCAATAGCCTTTCGGCGGGTTATGGATTAGAAAATATAGATCAAGGATTCGTTGGTTTGATAGAAAAACGGATTGATTCTTTGGAGTTGAATTACGAAGTTGTGAATGCTGGACTGAGTGGAGAAACGACTGCAGGCGGACTCAGTCGTATTGATTGGACAATAGATGATCCTATTGATGTTTTTGTATTAGAACTGGGTGGAAATGATGCCCTTCGAGCCATAGATGCCCAAACGGCAATGGATAACCTACAAGGCATTATCGACAAAGTGAAAAGCAAATATCCTGAGGCGACCATTGTTTTGGCAGGCATGCAAGCCCCTAGAAATCTAGGCAATGCTTACACCAAAAGTTTTGAGTCGATCTATCCAAAACTAGCGGCCAAAAATGATCTTGCGTTGATTCCTTTCTTGCTGGAAGACGTAGCTGCCGAAGCCGCTCTCAACCTCCCCGATGGCATTCATCCGAATGTAAAAGGACACCAGATAGTGGCAGAAAACGTTTGGGAAGTCTTAGAAGATTTGCTATAAGACTTTCTGGTTTCTGCTATATGAAACACAAGCTATCTACCTTAGAACTTTCTCAAAAAAACTTCCTCTAATTCACGTTTCGCTGAAACTGATATTGAAAAAACAGATTCAAAGCGGAAACCTCTCACGTAATTGAAATCTTTCTGCGAAAAATTTCAATTACCCCTTGGTCGCCGCCGTCGAAGACAGCAGCAGATAGGTTTTTTGAAGCTCGAAATTCTAAGGAATTTCTCGCTTCTAAAGGTTAAAACAAATTTAGTTTACAGAGTAAGTACTCGTGCATAATGTCATATTTGACTTTGATAAGAAGCTGCTTATTAAACAATTACGAGGTTATTCTCAAAAACTAAAATGTCAAAACGAAATAAGGTTCTTTGAAAATTTTTGTGATTTAGCTGTACGATTTCAGGAAATAACATGTTCTTTTTGTCTTAGCACAAAAAGAACCAAAAAAGCCAAGACTGAATTTCTTTTTTAGCGTTGCAAAAGCACCAAAAAGACTAAACAAAATAAATTCGCCCTAAGTATTGTTTTTCAAGCTTTTATTCACGGGCTACGCCAAGCTTCAGCTCTGATTAGCACCTTGTTTTGGCTCATACCGTATTTTGTTTTTAACGCCTTTTTGGCACTTTTTTCACTAAAAGAAATGAGGTCGATTTTGATAATTCCTCAAAAAAATTCAGAGAACCAATTTTGAGTCTGCTCCGAAAACCCAAAAAAATAGGACAATTTGTCAAATTTAATACCGTGTAAACTAAGTTTCTTTGCATTTTAAATAGGGGAGTTTGAGGGAGAAAAAAGGGTTTTCTAAACCCTTTTTTCTCCCTCACCCCTTGTTCGCCGCCGTCGAAGACGGCGACAGATAGGTTTTTTTGAAGCTTGAAATTCTAAGGAATTTCTCGCTTCTCAAAATTAAAACAACCTTAGTTTACAGTGTATTAAACAATAAACAGCTTAAACAAATAGGTGCAAGTACTTATAGATGGAATTAATTGTATGTCTAGCTAATTGCTTGTACTCCAATCCAAGTCAAGGGCTAAGGAAAATTCAACAAAACACAATATCCAATGGTGTCACACAATTAACTATTGCCACTAAAAAATCCCACTTGAGCCAAATGCCAATAGCCAATTGCATGACACTGCATATCCCATTAGTAACGATAGTAATCAGGCTTGAATGGACCTTCTACCGTTACACCAATATAATCTGCCTGATCTTGACGCAATTCTTCTAGTTCTGCCCCAATTTTGGAGAGATGCAGACGTGCTACTTTTTCATCCAAATGTTTGGGCAGCATATAAACTTTATTGTCATACTTATCAGAATTTTCCCACAACTCAATTTGCGCCAAAGTCTGATTGGTAAAAGAATTGGACATCACGAAAGAAGGGTGTCCAGTTGCACAACCGAGGTTGACCAAGCGTCCTTCTGCCAGTAAAATAATGTCCTTACCTTCCAAAGTATATTTATCGACTTGTGGCTTAATTTCCATTTTCTCAGCATTATCATTCAACCAAGCCACATCGATTTCATTATCGAAATGACCAATATTACACAGGATTGTTTTATCCCTCATCAAACGGAAATGCTTTTCAGACACAATGTCTTTGTTGCCCGTTGCCGTCACCACGATGTCTGCTCTAGGAATGGCATTTTCCATCCTCAAAACTTCAAAACCATCCATCGCTGCTTGGAGCGCGCAAATCGGATCAATTTCTGTCACCATCACACGACATCCCGCACCACGCAAAGAAGCCGCAGAACCTTTACCAACATCGCCATAACCCGCAACCACCGCTACTTTTCCTGCCATCATCACATCCGTTGCTCGACGAATGGCATCCACACAAGATTCTTTACAGCCATATTTATTGTCAAACTTCGACTTCGTGACAGAATCATTTACATTGATCGCAGGCATCGGAAGCGTGCCGTTTTTCATGCGCTCATACAAGCGATGCACACCCGTTGTGGTCTCTTCACTCAAACCCCTAATGTTTTGCACCAATTCGGGATAGCGATCCAATACCATATTCGTCAAATCACCACCGTCATCAAGGATCATGTTCAAGGGCTGACCATCTTCAAACGCAAAAAGAGTCTGCTCAATCGCCCAATCAAATTCTTCTTCAGTCATGCCTTTCCAAGCAAAAACGGGAATACCCGCCGCCGCAATTGCCGCCGCTGCATGGTCTTGAGTAGAGAATATATTACAAGAAGACCAAGTCACATCTGCACCCAATTCCGCTAGCGTCTCAATCAAAACAGCGGTCTGAATGGTCATGTGCAAACAACCCGCGATGCGCGCACCTTTCAAGGGCTTGCTGTCGCCGTATTCCTCTCTTAACGCCATCAGACCTGGCATTTCTGCCTCTGCCAATTCGATTTCTTTGCGCCCCCAATCAGCAAGTGCAATGTCTTTTACTTTGTATTTCAACTGCTGTACAGTGTCCATGCTTTATTTTTTTGCTATTGGCTATTGTCCAATAATTACAACAACCAAGATATTAAATGATATTTTTTGAAAAAACGCTGCAAAGATAAAGGATTCCTTTGCGAAAAGCTATTTTTTGTGTCATTGTTGCGTTCGTTCGTGGCTACATGGCTACATTGTTACATGGCTACAATCACACAAAACCTCACAATGCCTCTTCATACTCCTTTAGCAATTTCTCAATATCCAACATCAGGCGATCCACTTCCGCAGGATTCGTACCATCTGCAAAAGAGCGAATACGTCTTTCTTTATCCACTAAAATAAGTCGCCCACTATGGTCAAAACCTTCTGGTGCATCTTCGTTCTCCAAAGCTATGCTGAAATAATCATCTGCGATGTCATAAATCGCTTCTTTTTCCCCTGTGACAAAATGCCATTTCTCCGCTGAACGAATGCCGATGTTTTCTGCATATTGCTTCAATCGTTCTACACTGTCGCGCTTGGTATCTATGGTATGCGAAATCAATCCTACGGCCGAATTATCAGCAAAAGCATCGTGTAAGCGTTTCATCTGCTGGGTCATTTTCGGGCAGATCGTCGGGCAGGAAGTAAAGAAAAAGTCACTTACATACACTTGCTCAGCAAAAGTAGCATTCGTGACTTCTGCACTATCTTGATTCACAAAGGAAAAGTCCCCGACAGTATGAAATACTTCTTGACCATCGATGATTTCTTTTTCCCCTAAAACGGGTAGAGCGTCCTTTTTCTGCTTGTTGTCCAAAATACAGTTCAATAGAAAAAATGCAGTACTTAAATACATCCAGTATTTCATTATTCTTATCATAGTCTGAATTCTCCTTCCTGATATATGTGCTCTGAATAGAGCATTTGGCTCTTCGGTTATTTTACTCTTGCCAATTGCCTCTTTGACATCCTGATGACTTGTCCCAATTGCTTGCTCAAAAATTTTTCACGCTCCACGGCTTGATTATAAGCGATGCGAAGGGCGGATGTATCTGGTGCTGTTTTGTCCGCTTGAGTAAGCTCGAATTCTTGCATGCTTTCTTCCCAAGCAGCGACCTGTCCTTCCATATTTTCCATCAAATTAATCGCCGCTTCTATATCCGCTTTTGCCTCTATAGGAACATTTTCTAGGGCAATGAGTTTAGATTTCAATTGAGCGACTTCTTGCATTTTTTCCTCTATACTGCGATCATCAATTGGTCTTGCCTTAGCAATACTTTCTTGGCGCGTAGCAATTGTATCACTTGCAGCATTTTCATTTACCGTCTCACTTTGACTTTGATCTGAGTTACAAGCAAAAAGTACGATTGAAGTGATAAAAATTAGTAAGTATTTCATGTTCAGTTATTTATTCCAATAGTACATACAATTTTTTGAACCACAAAGGGCGCAAAAAAACACAAAGTGTTGGCTGTAAATTTTATACATACTACTATTATTCGAAAAGAGATGCAATTTTACTACTTCTTCTTTGAGCTTCCAAATTGTCTGTCAGAAGCCCCTATTCCTTCATTACCCGTCCATTCAACTTTGATTTGGTATTGATGTTTTTTCATTAATGCGTAATTTTATTGTTCTATTTGAAGTTATGTAAGCATATTTTTGCAACAAAAAGATTTCAGGAAATTTACAATACATAATTAGCCTTAAATAACTCTGCGGTTAAAAACGCTCTTTAATAAATACACTCGCTATAAAATGAAAAAATTCTTTCGTCGCTTACTGATTGTCTTTGCCATTTTTTTGGCAGTTTTATTTGGTGGTTTAGCCATCGTCTTGAGCTTTTTTGAAGATGAATTGGGACAAAAAGTAGTGCAAAGCATCAATAAGAATTTAGTCTCTGAACTTTCGATTGAGCAAGTTGATTTAACGGTTTTTCGTTCCTTTCCCAATGCGGCAATTAATCTGCGCAACACGGTCTTAGAAGATATAGAGGGTGATGCTTTTTTACAAGCAGAAAATGTTTCTTTTCGATTTCGCCTGCTGAGTTTATTGGGCAAAAGTGTTAAAGTCAATTCGGTATTGTTAGAAAATGGAATCTTAGCGATTCGCTACGATCAGAATGGAAACCCGAATTACGATGTATTCAAAACATCACAAGAAGAGCAAACCGAAAACGCAGAAAGTAGCAATTTTGGACTTTCTTTAAAAGAAGCTCGTTTAAGCAATATTGAGCTTTTGTACGAGGATCAATTAAGCGAGCGAGAAGCGGCTCTATTGATAGAAGACGCTACTTTTTCGGGTGAATTTTCCAGCGAACAATTTTCCTTGAAAAGCAATGCTGATTTACAATCCAAGTTTGTGCTTTACGAAGCAGATCGCTTTTTAAAAAATAAAGATTTGCGCTACGATGCCAGTATTTTAGTGAATTTATCCGAAGGACTATACGAAATGGAGCGCGTGATTGTGGGTGTGGAAGACAACGAATTTTCCGTCAATGGACGAATCTTGGCTCAGGAAGATTATGCCGATTTCAATTTAGTCGCCAAGAACGAAGAAGGCGATTTGGGAGGTGTTTTACAATTATTACCAGATACATATAGTGCTTATTTAGGAGATTTCAGCAGTCGAGGTCAATTCTACTTTGATGCCTTAATTGACGGTCGATTGAGTAAAACGGAAAGCCCACTTTTGGACGTCAAATTTGGTCTAGAAGACGGACGCATCAGTAGCCCACGATTGGATAATGCTTTCAAAGATGTGTCTTTTGATGCCAAATTCACCAATGGTGAGCGGCGCGACAACAAAAGTTCGCGCTTTGAAATGGAGCGACTAAAGGGTTATTTCAACAATGAATTGATGGAAGTTAAACTCAATGCCTACGATTTTGATGATCCTCAAATTGATTTCGCGCTCAATGGGACGTTGCCTTTGAGTGCGATCTATGGCTTAGCGGAGAATCCAAATATCAAAGATGGCAGCGGAGAAATTGAGATTCAAAATCTGGAAGTACGTGGTCGTCTAAGTGATATGCAATCCGTAAATAGAATTGCTCGCGTAGATGCCAACGGAACGTTACAATTTGATGATGCTCGCCTGAAATTTGAAAAAGACAACATCACTATAGATCGAGGCGATATTTTGCTGGAAGGCAATAGCTTGGTGATGAAGGAAGTAAAAATAGAGGGTGCGGGGAGCGAAATTTATTTGGATGGTTCTTGCTATAATTTAATTCCCGTCTTGTTTGCGGATTCCCTGAATAGTCAGCGCGCAGAACTAGAGTTTGAAGCCAATCTCAATGCGCCCAAAATGGATTTGGATCGCTTGATTGCGCTGACGACTTCGCCTGTGGAAGAAGGGGAAGTTAGCGAAGTGGTGTATGATTCGATACAAGTCAAAGAAGTGCAAGAGCGGGAGCAGTTTACACAGTTTTTAAAAGGGCGATTCAATGCCAATGTAGAGGAATTTAATTATGGCAAGATTGAAGGTGAGAACTTCGTTGGAAAACTACAGTTCGACAAGAATGAAATGTCTATTTTTGGGAATACGCAAGCCATGGATGGTAGCTTTGATCTTTCGGGAACGATGTACTTTGAGGACAAGCCACGCTTGAAAAGTAAGTTGACTTGCAAAAATATAGACGCCAATAAGTTTTTTGCGCAATCCGAAAATTTTGGTCAGGACATTTTAACGGAGGATAATATTCGAGGCAAAATGAACGCCAATATGCTTATACAAGCCTATTGGGATGAACAAATGAATTTCGACTATGACAAATTTCGCGTTTTGGCGGGCATTGGTATAGAAGAAGGCGAACTGCTTGATTTTGAGCTATTTGAGAGCTTTTCCACTTTCGTTAAATTGGAAGACTTAAAGCACGTTCGTTTTAAAGGCTTAGAAAATTGGTTAGAAATCAGCAATCAGCGTATCTATATTCCAGTCATGTTCATCCAAAGCAATGCGCTGAATTTGAGCTTGAATGGAGAATACAGCTTCGATTATGAATTTGATTTCAATGTAAAAGTCAACGCAGGACAAGTTGCTGCTAATCGTTTGAAAAGGCACAATCCCAAACTCGTTGCTTTGCCTGCCAAGCGGGAAGGTTGGTTCAATCTCTACTATAAAATCTTTGGCACTTCCGATGACTTTCAATACGAAATGGCAAAAAGAGAAGTCAAAAGCGATTTTATTAGAAGTGAAAGGCGCAAAAATCGCATTCGAGAAAGTCTATTACTAGAATTTCGAGAAGTGGCACTAATACGAGAGCCACTAGAATGGCAGGACGATGCACAATACGAAAATGCGAGCGATGAAGAGCTGGAGTTTCTATTCGAGGAAGCCGTCGAGGGGGGGAGCGGGGGATGACCCTTTTTTACTGCTCAAAGGCATATTGCACAATATTTGCTCCCATTCTTAAGGCTTGTTGGCGCACTGCTTCTGGGTCTTTGTGTACTTCTTGGTCTTCCCAGCCGTCACCCAGGTCACACTCAAAACTATAAAAAACGGCTAAGCGACCTTCCCAAAATACCCCAAACCCTTGTGCAATTTTATCGTCGTGTTTATGAATCTTGGGCAGTCCTGTTTTAAAGTCAAACTTCTGATGATAAATGGGATGATTAAAGGGCAATTCGATCAATTCTTGTTCTGGAAACACTTTTTTGAGTGCTGTGCGGACGTAAGGATCCATACCATAGTTATCGTCAATGTGCAGAAAACCACCTGCCAAAAGATAGTTCCGTAAATTTTGAGCTTCTGCGTCCGAAAAAACGACATTACCATGTCCTGTCATGTGGACAAAAGCATAATTGAACAAATCAAAGCTACCCACTTCTACTTCCGAATAGTCAACATCGAAATTAGTGCCCAACTGATCGTTGCAAAAACGAGCGAGATTGGGCAAAGCAGTTGGATTAGAATACCAGTCGCCACCGCCATTGTATTTGAGGAGTGCCATTTTGAGCTTGGCATTTGTTTCATTTCCTAATCGAAAAGCAAGTGAGGAAACAGCAACCAATGCAAGGAGTCCAAAAAGGAATATTTTAAATTTTGTTGTAGTCATCTTTTTTTATTTGTGCTTTTGCTTGAGTATCGTCCCGAATCAATTGTGAACGCTTAGCATCTGCGCGCTCACTTCTCAAATCTGTCTTTTTATTTTAGCCTGAGTTCAATAATAAATTTACATTTTTTGGTGTTCGATTTTTCTTGAAAGCCTATATTTTATGGGATATATACGCTTTCAAGCAAAACCGAACAATGTAAACCTGTCCGCCTTAGGCTGATTTAATTATTTCACGTTCCTTAGCACTTCATTTGCGACATCAACTGTACTGTATGACAAGCCACAATACCTGCTGTTTCTGTCCTCAAACGCGCTTCTCCTAAGCGAACTGCTAAAAAGCCATTGGCTTTTGCCACCTCAATTTCTGATGGATCAAAATCACCTTCTGGACCAATCATCAGCACAACATCTTGCCCTGCTTGGTAGTTGCTCCATAAGTCCACTTTTTCACTTTGTTCACAATGAGCAATGTAGCGAAAAGCAGGTAAAGTCGTCTGTAGAGCCAAAAAAGTAGAGAAATCAACTGCCTCATTCAGCTTTGGCAAAAAAGTACGATTGGATTGTTTCATGGCACTGATTAGAATCTTTTCTAAACGATCCAAACGGATGCGCTTTCGTTCCGAATGCTTACAAAAAATAGGGGTAATTTCTTGTACACCAATTTCCGTTGCCTTCTCCAAAAACCATTCGAAGCGAGCTATATTTTTGGTCGGTGCAATGGCAATGTGTAACCAAAAGGGGAGCTTGTCTGCTCGAATCATCGCTCGAATAGCTAGGGAACATTTTTTTTTATTCAATTCCACAATTTCTGCCTTAAAAATATGTCCCTTTCCATCTACCAAATGAACAAAATCTCCTACCTTTTTGCGGAGTACATTCAGATGTCTTCTCTCTTCTACTGCTAGTTGCGCCCTAGTATTTTCAATTTGTGTGGTGTAGAATAATTGCACGTTTAAGTTGTTATTTTAAAGCTAAGAGGCTGCAATTGAGAACAACTTGCCTAATTACAGAGCAAATAAGTTTAAGTAAAGAAAGACGCTTTTTCAAAGAGGCTTTTTTAGCACGAATGCATGAACAACAGTAAAATAGTCCAATTGATTTTGCATTGCATCATATTGGCTGCTGATTACTAAGCTAATCTTCAATTTTTCACTAATCAAGGCTTCCTTAACTTTCCTTGAAAAACGCTCACTCTGCTGTCCATCGGATTGCCAGAAGATCGCCGAAAAGAAACGATCTGTCCGACATGCCAAATGGCATCTGCTATTGGGCCGTTGATCAAATTCCAAAGTGGTACGACGGACTCACTTTTCCCTCTTTTGAAAATGATTTCAAAGTCCTCTATCGTATCGGGATCGCTACTTCGGAAGATGTCGCTCGCCTCTTTCAACATCAATAAAGTTTGTTGTCTCTTTTTTGCGAAACTCAAATTAGAATTAGCAGAAGAAGCTTCATGAGGAACTTTCTTGGCCGTATTCAGAACAACACGACACAGACCATGAATATGATCCAAAGTATAATCCGTTGTTCTAGCATCCTCGTTGGGCTTGAATGCCAAATCCTCTGTTCGCAAACCTTCCGTTGCCCAATAATAACGAAAGCCTAATCCGTCGATCATTCTGGCAATCACAGTGCCAGCGTGATAGACTTCGGGCGTATCAGGAATCTGATAATAAGGCAGGCTGTCCTGATCCATTTGGGCTTGTATATTTGGTATCCATCCGAATATTAATAGTGAAAGAATGAAGTAATTTTTCATGTTTGTTGATGTAAGAAATTTGAAAAACGACTGCTATACCCTATTCTATTGAACGATAATTTTTCGTAATGTATAAAATATAGATTACAAGTATCTTGTCCATATGTGACTTAGTTTCAGATTTTGCTGGCATCGATGCCAGCAAAATCTGATTAGGGTTTTCTAAAGGGAACAGACCTGTAGTCAACGACTTACACATTAAAGAAAATTATTGCTCAGTAGAGTAGCTATACCCATAGAGCAAAAAGGTACAAATTTGTTTCCAATGATGCTGGGCGTTTTTTGATGTGGTGATAAAGTACTTACCAAATCACCATATCCCTCTGACCACCATAGATGATTTTATTGAAATCGGGCAAGCTATAAAATCTATTCATCTTAGGTGTGAGGCACGAGTAGCAACAATAGAAATGCACTTTTTAATTCTACTGTAACATACTTACGTTTCGCTGATTTGAAAATCAAAAAATCAAAATTTAATACTGTTTATACAATAGAAAATACCTTTTTGGAAAATTTTATTCTATAAAATTTTTCAAAAAAGGACTCTTGGACAGAGAGAAAAAATCAAAATTTTCAATTTTGATTTTTTCTCTCTGTCCAGAGGGGTAATTGAAATTTTTCTGCGAAAAATTTCAATTGTATGTAGCACTTCTGTTGCAAACTCATTTTTTCAAAATAGATTTCAGCGAAACGTGAAAATATAACTAATACTTTTTTGATTCTAAAAGCTAAAAAAGAATCTTTTATTTTTCTGCTCAATCTGCCTAAATAGTTCAATAAACAGTATATCTCCTTTAATGAAATCAATTTTTTGTTTTAAAAGTAAAAACAAATCCCGTTTTTAGAGAAAATTATTACCATACATAAAAGAACTACTTTGTAAAAGCAATGTAAACAAACAATTTGTTTAAAAAAATTATCTTTTTTTCTTGGCATAATTTTTTTCCCACTTTACCTTTACTCTCGTAATAGTTCAATCAAAGAACATTAGATCATCAAATTTCATCTCTTTTTGAGGCGAATTCAACTACTATTTACTGTTAAATCAGATATGAATAAAAAACTACTCTTACTAGGAGCAGCTCTTTTGCTCTGTGGTATAATCTTTGCGCAAAAAACCATTACAGGAACTGTCACTTATCAACTGGACGGACAGCCCTTCATCGGAGCAACCGTTTATTCAGAAAGCGCAGCGATGGGTACTTCCACCGACCTCGACGGCAGCTACAGTCTAACCTTACCTGATAGTGCGATGACTTTGGTTTTCTCTGCCATCGGTATGGAAAGCCAAGAAGTAATAATTGGAACGGATCGAACAATAGATATTGCATTGCGAGAAGCCCTCACGACCTTACAATCGGTCGTCATCACTGCTTTAGGACAAGAAGCAGAGCGAGATAAATCCGCTACTTCTATTGCTACGATAGGGGGTGAAGACGTGGCACAATCGGGTGAAACCAGCTTACTCACAGGTCTGAGCGCCAAAGCACCAGGTGTACTCATCACTCGAAATGGAGGCGATCCAGGCGCGGGTGCTTACATTCAAATACGCGGACAAAATACGATCAATGGTGACGCACAACCGCTTTTCGTAGTGGACGGCATGCCCGTCAGCAATACAAGCAGCAGCTTGGGAGCGGCTCGAAGTAACGGTATTGTGCAGCAGTCTCGCATCAATGACATCAATCCAGAAGACATAGAACGCATCGAAGTCTTGCGTGGCGCGGCGGCGGCGGCGCTTTGGGGAACACGCGCTGCCAATGGTGTCATTATTATTACGACTAAAAAAGGGAAGAATACAGAAGGTCGTTTACGCATTTCTTACAAAGGCAGCTATTCGATTGACGAAGTAAACAAAATGCACCCATTGCAAAGAGCCTACGGACAAGGTTCTAATGGTCTTTTCATACAAGGCGCGCGTACCAGTTTTGGCGACTTGATTGCAGATCGTCCAGGTGGCGCAGATGATTTCATCACCGATCCAAATGATCCTGCTTATGCTGGTTTCATCACTTTTCAAAATGGCGAACAACGCTACGCACTGGCATCGGGCACGCCTAATAACCCAAATGGCGGAAAAAATTCCAGAGAGACTTTTGACCACGGGCAAGATGCTTTCGATCAAGGTTATTTCTTCGAAAACAATATCACTTTGAGCGGTGGCAATGACAAAGCGAATTTTCTATTCAATTTTTCGGATTTGCAACAAGAGGGCGTTATCAAAGCATTCAGTGATTACAATAGAAACACGGCGCGCCTCAATTCTGCTTACCGCTTCAATTCTTGGCTGAATGCAAGCGCGAAAGTTGGCTACTCCAGAATTGAGTCCTCGCGAGTGCAAGAAGGCGACAATGTGGATGGTATTCTATTGAGTAGTTTACGTACGCCTCCTGATTTCGACAATGGACTGTTCACGGGTGTTTACACCAATCCAGCGGGTGAAAGCTTTCCCGATGCCAATGTGGGCTATCGCAATCCGTTGGGCTTTGACCAGAATACGATTTATTCCAATCCGATTTGGAACATTAACAACAATAGCAATACCAGCGAAGTAGATCGAATTTTAGGAACTGTCGAATTGAACTTGACGCCATTGGCTTGGCTGAGCGGAACGGCTCGGGTTGGAATTGATAACTACACCGATGATCGAGTGGAGCGTTTTGCTCGCAATTCGGGTAATTTCTCAGACGGAGCTTTATCTATCAGTCGCCTAAGCGAACAACAGTTCAATACTGATTTATTCGCTATTGCGAAAACGGAGTTGAACGATGACTTCCAAACTTCCTTCTTGTTTGGATTTAATTATAACAGCCGTCGCAGCACGGGCGTCGTCAATGCGATCACCGATTTTATCATTCCCACTGCGCCCGACATTTTGACCAATGCCCTCAACTCTAATCTAAGTGCTACCAACTCTATGGCACTGATTCGGACTTATGCTTTCTATGCGCAATTGGACATCGAAGCCTACCGAAGTTTGTTTGTCACTTTGACGGGAAGAAACGAAGCAGCGAGTACTTTCGGTTCGGAAACGGACGACAACTTCTTCTTCCCGAGTGCTTCTTTAGCCTGGCAGTTCAGCGATTTATTGCAATATCAAAATCGAGGCATTTTCTCCTTTGGAAAGCTGCGATTGTCCTGGGGACAGGTTGGTATTCAGCCACAACCCTATTTGAATTTCACTACTTTTATACCTGCTAGCTACGGTGATGACTTTACCAATGGACTTTCTGCATTGAGTCCGCTTTATGGTGGTGGATTTGTGCGCAGTGCGGTTTTGGGCAACGAATTTTTGAGACCAGAGCGCAAGACAGAAACCGAGCTTGGAATTGATTTGCGCTTTTTCAATAATCGTGTGAGCTTCTCTTCTACGGTCTATCTCAACCGCACCGAGGATGTCATTCTACCTTTGAGCATACCCAACAGTACGGGTTTCACGACGGTCAATAGCAATGCGGCAGAACTGGAAAATCGCGGTTTGGAGATTGACTTCAATGTAGATGCCATCAAAACAAAAGATTTCATCTGGAATATCGCAGGAAATTTTTCTGCCAATCGAAACGAAGTGGTTTCGCTGGCAGGAGCGACGGCTTACACTTTGCCAAGTAGTTTCATCCAGAATGCTTCTTTAATTCCAGGACAGCCTTTTGGCGTATTTCTTTCTACTGATTTCCTGAAAGACGATAGCGGTGAATACATTTTGGATGCCAATGGATTTCCACAGCCTGGCTTCGGTACAGAGATCATCGGCGATCCCAATCCCGACTGGCGTGCTGGTCTCGGAACGACTTTACGGTATAAAAACTTCTTGCTCTACTTGCTTTTCGATAGCGTACAAGGGCTCGACTTTTTCAATGGTACGCGCGGTTCGCTCTATGCTTTTGGTACGCATGGCGATCAGGGCAATACAGCAATTGCACCAGCGGGAGGCATCAAAGATGTGAACGGCAACACCATTCCCGCAGGCACAGCTTTCCAAGGCAATATTGTAGATTTTGGGGCAGGGCCAGTGGCACTCAATCAAGCTTGGTATCAAGGACGAGGAACGGCTTCCAATACGGCTTCTTACCGACAATTCGTGGAAGATGCCAGCAACACACGTTTGCGTGAAGTCACTTTATCTTATAGTATTCGCAATCAGAAATTCAATGAAATTACAAAACTCGCGAGCATAGATTTGAGGGTGACGGGACGTAATCTAGTATTGTGGACAGATTATTCAGGCGTTGATCCAGAGTCGAACATTTCGGGTGCCAGTTTGGCGAGGGGACAAGATTGGTTTACGAATCCAAATACCCGTTCTGTTATTTTTACGCTTTCAGTAAATTATTAACTGATGTTACGCAAAACACCAAATTGCAAATGACACAAAGTGCCACTTGTTTACAAGTCGTCGGGTGTCGAACCCGACGATTTGTAGGAAAATTCTTTCAGGAGCGAGCCATATTTGAGCTTTTAGCTCAAATATGGCTCGCTCCGAAAGAATTTGCATGAATTAGAGTGGCTTCGACAGCCACTTTAATTCAAAACACGCCAATCTCAGAGATTAGCGAATAATATAGACTAAGGTACTACTTGCGTAACATGAGTTATTAAAGCTGGGAAAGAGGACAGATTTGAGAAGTCAGACGTAAAATATTCGACCGCTATTAAAAAAAATACAATGACAATTCATACAATCAATCAATTATTCAAAAAGCTATTTCTCCTTACGTTTCTTATCGGTTTGGGCATGCTACAAAGCTGCCAGAATCTATTTGAAGAAGAAGACATTACCCAAAATCCCAATGCCGTGAACGATGTAGATGTTCGTACCCTATTGAGTGGTACTTTGTTAGGCGTTGCTAACATTCATCAAGACACCGATGTGCGCATTGCCTCGCTTTGGACGCGCTCGATCAATGGATTAGCCCGAGCGCATCAAGGTTATTCGCAATATATTGTTTCTTCTACCAATTTTAGCTGGAATCAACTCTATCCCATCGGTGGACAGGCGCGTTTGATACAGCAAAAAGCAGAGGAACTAAACGAGCCAAGAATCAAAGGCATCGGACAAGTACTAGAAGCACTTGTTATTGCAAAAGCCACGGCACTTTGGGGCGATGTGCCTTACAGCCAAGCTTTCCAACCCGATGAGTTTCCGACGCCCGTTTACGATCCACAATTGGAAGTATATACGGCTTTACAAAATACACTAGATGAGGCAATTACAAATATGGATTCGCCAACAAAACTGAATATTGCAGCGCAAGATTTTATCTTTCAAGGAAATATTGATAAATGGATAGCAGCGGCTAATACACTCAAAGCGCGCTTGTTTTTGCATCAAGGAAATTATGTCTCTGCAATCGAACATGCCCAACTTGGCATCCGCGAAGAAGCGGGCGATATGCTCGTGCCACATGGTAATAGCCAAGGCATTGATACCAACCAAAACTACGATTTCTTTGCGGTGACGCGCGCAGGTGATACAGGTTTCGATGGCGCTTACATGCCAGAATTATTACGATCTCGCATAGGGAGTAAGAATACAAAAACAGATGAGACCGCTTTGTTCAATCACTACATCACGACAGGTTTGACGGGACAAAATAGTCTAGATCCCAATGTGTTGGACGGAGCATTTGTGGCGGATGCACCGCATCCCATTTTGACCTACCACGAAAATCAATTAATCCTAGCAGAAGCTTCTGTTCGTATTGATTTTGTGGATGAATCAATCGCAGCCTTGAATACCGTTCGTCAAAGTTTGTCGTCTGGCTATATTAATGGGCTGACGATGCCAGAAGAAGGACGACGCTACGAGGACTATGTGCGATCAGATTTTGAAGTAGGAGGACTGGCCAATCCGCAAGATTTTACCTTCATCCACGAAGCAATTACCTTTGAAATTTTAGCCCAGCGCTACATCGTACTCCTGATGCAATACGAAGCCTTCAACGACTATCGAAGAGTACGAAGAAGTATTGTTGCCAATCCAATGGTAGAACTACCCATTCCACTCTCTGTAGGGGATCGTCGTCCTGCTCGTTTCATTTATCCACAAGAACAAATCAATACCAATCCAAATACCCCTTCGCCTTTGCCCGATCAGTTTACGACATTGCCCATTTTTGAGTGATTTATCGACAAGTTCATCTACTCAATCAGCATTATTCTTTGAAAATGCCAAGCAGTTGGATAGACTTGTCAGGCAAGATTTACTAAATCTTCAAGATTTGGCAAATCTAGGCTGTCATTCACCACTGGTCTCACTATCATCCACCTTTATCACTTCATTATGCTCAAAACACTTAACAAACCCATTCCCACACTAGCAGACTCTGCTTTTTTACGCTATTTCAATTTCATTGCGCTCTATTTCACTGAAGGACTTCCACAAGGAATGCTCTACATTGGCATTCCTGCTTGGATGGCCAATTCAGGAAAAAGTGCGGGTGAAATCGGAGCATTTGCAGTAGCAGCGAGCTTACCGTGGACGTTTAAATTCGTAGTTGCGCCGCTCATGGATCGCTACACCTATTTGGATATGGGACGCAAGCGACCTTGGGTGCTGCTGGGGCAAATTGGATTGATTTTGAGCTTGATTTTCATGGCTTCCGTCCCTGATCCTTTAAATAATTTTGATTTATTTTTGGTGGCGGGTTTCTGTGTTTCTGCCTTGGGCGCGATACAAGATGCGGCAGGGGATGCGATGGCGGTGGATGTCATCCCTGAACACCAACAAGCAAGAGCCAACGGCTATATGCAAGGCTCTAGGATGCTGGGTAGTTCGCTTTCTTTAGCCGTGGGTAGCTTGATTTTAGAGCATTACGGATTCAGCTACGCGATTTTAACGATTGCAGCGGCGATTGTCGTTATTACTCTTATACCGCTTTTGCTGCTTGAACAGCCTGGTGAAAAGATATTGCCTTTTATGAAAGGACAGGCATCGCCCATTTCTCGTCAACTTCAAATGACTCAATGGTCAACCATACTGAAAGCCCTTTACAAAGTCTTCAAACTCAAAAACAGCATCATCGTAGTCGCCATTCTTTTTATCACCATGGGAGCGTACAATTTCTTTGAACATTTGCTCCCTATTTTTACGATAGATAACACAGGCTGGACGAATGTAGATTACAGTCAAGCCTTCGCTACCGCTGACATCGTCGGCGGTATTGGTGGCATATTTTTGGGTGGGTGGCTCATCGAAAAGTTTGGGAAGCGGCGTATGATTGCGGTCTATTTTTTTACCATCATTGGTTTGGCTTTGTTGCTCTCCTTCGTCAAAGCCGTCTGGGCGGATTCTGATTTCATGTATGGCTACATCGTGACTTACAGGTTGTTCAATGCCTTTGCCAAAATAGGTGTTTTTGCAGTCGCCATGCAATGCTGCAGCCAAAATGTGAGTGCTAGTCAATACACTATTTACATGACGATGGGTGCGACCGGTAGTATCGCTGGTGCTTCTCTAATCGGACCAATCAAAGACAATTATGGTTGGGAATTGTCTTTCGGCGTTTTCATTGGATTGATGGCGATTGCTCTTCTTCTGCTTTACTTTTTAAATATTCAGCAACAAGTAGAGCAAATTGCTGCAATGGAAGAAGAGCAAGTAGAAAGGTTTTCTTACAGAAGCAAGTAAAACTCAAAAAATGTTATAAGTAGGCGGACAATTTTAAGTCACGTTTAGCGCGCCATCGCCTCACGCCTAAGGCGGACACGGTAAGGCGGACACAGTTCGGCTCGCTGCAAGCGCGATGCTGCCGAGTTGAATAGCTAGATTAATTTTGTCCAGTTACTTATATACTGCAAACGGGATAAATTTGTGCAAATGAATATGCCTGTTTATCACGCCTAAGGCGGACACGTGTGTTTAAATTGTTGATTTGTTTAACTGTAATACACTGATATTGATAGCATTAAACGAATAAACGATTCAACAAATAAACAAAAAGAAAATGCACTTTTTTATCCCAAACGGAGTATATACGATTCTTCAAAGAACTAAGTCTTATATGCTCTTTAGTGTCCTTAAGTGTTTCAGCAAACACCCTACTTTGTCGTTTAGCTGCTACAGCATAGCGTATTGAATTTTATAAAAAAACGCTACAGCAAACAATAAATGAAGCATAAATAAAAGAGCTGTCTTTGAGCATTTCTATGACACATTTGTTTGTTTTAACTTCAAAAAGCTAAAAAAACAAAATAATTTGTTTTAAATCTACCATTCAGAACAAATATCCTACCATTCAGAACATTCACATCTGAAAATTTCATATTCAAATTGCTTCTAATCTATTTTTGGACTTACCAAATGAGGACAATTCTATTCACAAGATTAGGATTATAAGTCATGCTAAGTTGAATAAGCACCATTTAATTCAAAAATCGGAGGAAGCCGAAAATCCTTGAAAAGAGTAGGCCTTAACTAAATGATTTATTCAATCATGAGACTAAACACACTATTAGACGGAAAAGCATTTTGGCGCAATACGCAGCTTAGCGCACTCGCCATTTTCATGCTACTACTAAGTTTTAATTGGACACAAGCACAAGATTTGATTTTAGACGTTCAGCAAGAACGCATCCCACAAGTCCAAATCACTCCAGACATCAAACAAGCCTTTCAATACTTACATAAGTCTGCGGAAGACGAAAGGATACTTTCTTTAGAGATACAGCCTACTGTTCATCAAGATCTATACAATAATCCAGCGGAACGAATGGCATTGGCCATACCCGTTGATGCAGCGCATCACATTATCCTAGATTTAGAGAAAAAAGAAATCTTCACGCCTGATTTTAAGGTAAGAACCAATCAGGGAGAAGAAATGAAATTCAATAGTGTATTTTACCACGGGACATTGAGGGGGGACGAGCAAGCAATCGTGGCAGTCAGTGTTCACAAAGCGGAAATGACGATTTCAATTAGTGATGATCGTGGTTTCTATGCTTTGAAGAAGGAAAAAGACAGCGATGATTACGTTTTCTTCAACGAATATGCTGTTGTTCCGTTTTCATCCTCTTACGATGAAAGTATTAGGGAAAATACAATTTCGCAAATAAAAGAAGCACCGATTAATCTATTGAGAAAGAATGGCTCAAATGCAGCGGTAGCAGTCTTTTTAGCGATAGACAACGAGACGTTCCAGTTTTACAATGGAAGTATATCAGATATATTTACATATACATCTAGTGTGTTTAATCAAGCGGTCGCTATTTTCGGAAGCAATGGCATTCCTGTCGTAGGAACAGAGATTGAAATTTGGAGTACACCAGATCCTTTCGGCGAAAGTAGAGGATCAAGAGATGATATTGATGCACCTGGCGTAATGGATTTGGTTGGCAACCATTATGAAGAGAACTTTGAAGGAGATGTCGCTAATCTTTTTACTATATCTAGTGATGACGACTTTGGTTTCTCCAATAGAGATGCGCTTTGTGTTCCTTACAGTGTAGATGAAAACGGATTCGTGCAAGGACCATACGGCTGGCGCAGAATGTCTAGTACTTCCCTCTCAGGAGCTACTAGAGTATTCGCACGTGGATTAGGCAGGACGCTTGGTTCCTATGATACCCATGTGTGTGTGTGGGGACCAAATGGTAATCAAGCAATCAATAATTGCATTACAGCAAGACCACCGTCAAATAGTGCTACTTGTGATGGTGTGATCAACGACATTGATCAGAATCCGAATTACACAGGTACCATTATGAGTGTTTGTGAATCTTTTACTCTAACATTCCATCCTGAACCTTTGGCGGCTATCCGAGCAGGCTATCAAAAAGCCGCGCAAAATTGTTTGGATAGCGATAGTGGCGGTGGTGGTACTAGCAATGAAGTTTGCGCACGCATTCGTTCAGGTGTACTCGGTTCGTCTGTAAGCCTTAGGAGTGTGAATGGGACTGGTGGTAGAGGCGTTTATTTTGCTACAACTGCTAATACAGTAGAGCAATATTGGCTTATTGAAGAACTGGGAGAAAACGCAGCGGGGAGACAAGAATTCAAATTCAGATCAGCCGCAGGCAACCAAGACCAATGTCTCGAAAGCAACCTACCAGAAAATAATTTTTTTAATGGTGGTGCTTTTGTTGATGATTGTAGTGATCTTAGTGGACAGGCTTGGACGGCTGAAGGCGTAAGTGTACCAGGTGTGAATGGTACTTTTTTTAGATTGAGATCAGAATTTGGTGGTGAGAATAGATGTCTGAGAATAGATACGGATGGTCAAAGGGTCTTTTTGGCACCCTGTCAAAATTCTACTCGTGAATTGTGGTATTTTGAGGAAGCAGAAGGGTGTAGTGATAATACTTGCAATGACCGTGATGGTGATGGTATCTGTGACGAGGATGACAATTGTCAAAATACATTCAATCCTAACCAAGCAGATAGTGACGGTGATGGTATTGGTGATGCTTGTGATAGCAGTGATCCTACTTATTGTGAAGCAATTGGTAATGCAGGAACAGGTGGTGATTGGATAGATAGAGTAATTCTGAACACCATTAATAATCCATCTGACAAAACTCAGTACAGCGACTTCACTAACCAGTCCACTACACTGGCAGTAGGAATAAGTTACACACTGCAGATCGAAATGAATTTTTCATTTGATCTCAATGAAGCTTATGCCTGGATAGATTACAATCGTAATGGGATTTTTGAATCTTCGGAGCTAATTAACATGTCCGATATCAGTGCCGATCATATTAGCCGAGGTACTGTACGTGTTCCAGCAGGAACTGCACCAGGAGCTACTAGATTACGGGTTCGTACCATTTTTGCCAATCCAAATACTCCTCAACCTTGCGGAGATTTGCCTGGCGAAGTAGAAGATTACACTGTAGTGATACAAGGCGGAGGATGCACCGACACAGACGGCGACGGCATCTGCAATGAAGACGACAACTGTCCAACTACAGCAAATGCCAACCAAGCTAACTTCGACGGAGATAGCTTAGGGGATGTTTGCGACCTGGACGATGATAATGACGGTATTCCAGATGTGATTGATGCCTTCCCATTCAATCCAAACGAAAACAGGGACTCAGACGGCGATGGAGTTGGTGATAATAGCGACAACTGTCCAAGCACGCCCAATCCGAGCCAAGCAGACAGCGATGGTGATGGTGTTGGAGATGCTTGCGATACAGGTTCTAGTACCGTTTACAGGTGCAGTCTGACAGAAACCAATTCGATTTGGAGTTTTGGTTATGCTAGTACGAATGGCGATTTCCGACCTCCTACCGAAACATTCAATGGTGCAAACTACTTTGGATTCACAGGAAGAGCAGGGGAAAATTTTGCAGGTGGCGTTTATCAAGTAACAAATCCAATTACACTTAATGATCTATATACACTGCAAGTTGGAGATATATTCATGTCGCCTGGACAAAACTGGTGGAGAGGGGTTGTACGTTTTGTCGCGCCTCAGGATGGTGTTTATCAAATCAATTGCAAATGGACCGCGATAGAAGAAGATGCAGATGGTATTTACAATTACGTCGCTACTAATGCAGTGGAGGAAACAGGCTACGTTTTTGATAGTACGCCAGAAGGATTTAAGTCTATATTCGAATCTTTTCCAATAGGCTTTACCAGTTCCAATACTTTTGGGAAGCGCGTCAGACTAAGAGCAGGAGAAGAGTTGCACTTCGGAGCCAGTGGTACCAATGACGATTTTGCAGACGATACACAATTATTGAATCTCAGTCTTGAGTTAGTAGGTAGTTTGCAAAATGTAGAAGCAGCAGAAGCGCGTACAATTGATATTGGACGGCTGAGTAAAGTGCCTAGTCTCAATGTTTTCCCAAATCCAGCGGACAATGTAATTAACATTGAGCTGTCTCAAGGTAATAGGGTAGAAAATGTGCGCATTATGAATTGATGTTACCCCAAAAATTAGGACAAAGAGCTAAGACAATAATTTTTGCTAACTTTGGGAAAAATGAAGCGCAGGAATTTCACATCAAGATTCAAGACAAAAGTGGTATTGGCGTCTTTGAAAGAAGACAAAACATTGG
>JBCCRX010000057.1:0-22235 GCA_039201015.1 Bacteroidota bacterium
ATCTTTTCTGCTTTGCACCACTGCATGAATGTTAAAAAGCCTCGCCGTCCGCCTAAGGCGGATGCCTACGTTTTTTGCCTTGACTAAAGAAAAAATAACTTCGCAAAATTTGGGTAGTTTATTTTCTACAAATTCCCTTAAATTGATCAACAAGTATGCCCAATTGTTTTTTATGGACGGAAACGCTAATTTTTCCTGATTTTTCTCTAAAAAATCAGGAAAAATTAGCGTTTCCGTCCGAAGAAGAGAATTACCTCTGCTGTTTGAGCGATGTCAAAACAAACTATAAATTTCAAAAAAGTGTAAACTACTTTTGTAGCAAAATGATATATGCCAAAAATGGGTTCATTTTTTTTCAAATCACCCACGCCTCAAATATAAAAAATAGAGCCTCACTTTAGAGCATGTTTGTAAGACTATCTTCCTGTAAACCAATATTTTCCAAACCTGACTTTGAAAATAATCGCTCGTTTATCTCGATAAAGTCGCTATTATTTGCTTCGTCAGAACCGTAAACTATTGACTTACAGTTCAATCCTACTCCAAACAAGCTCTTAAAACAATTCGTGAGACTCTAGGCAAATAAATCAATTCTTTGCAAATGTGAGTTTAGTGTTATTCATGACATAGCCCGTCACTCTTCTATCCGAAGGAATACCAATGCTTTCTCCTAGAAGGCGATTGGTGATGACCTCTTGTACGCCGTTCAGCTTAATCATTTCGCCCGTCACTGCCTGCACGGTTTCCACTTTTATGGAAATGGCATCGGAACGAGTAGAAGTTGCTGGAATGATATTGCTAATTTTACCGAAAGCTATGGCATTCGACCGAATCACTACCTGCGCATCTACCACCACATCCATTTCTACCATGAACTGTATGGTCTGCCCTCTAGTCACGTTTTCCCAATGAATAGTTTCTGCCGTTTTTAGAATCACGGATGTTCCAGAGGGAATGGTCAAACTCTTGGTTCTTTTATTGCCAAAGAATTCGTGGGAAGACTTTTCGGAATCGCTGCTAATTAAATATGGAGTGTTATTTTTTGTAGCAAATTCAAAGCTTTGAGCATTCAACGTATTGATTCCAAAGATTAAAGATGCGCTAATAAGAACGAATGACAAAAATAAATTTTTCATGATGTATTGTATTTTGAATCAAACTGTTTCTTTTATCATAGACATAAAAATCTAAGTTCTATTTGAGACAATAGAAACAGTTTGATGTAGTATTTAATAATGAAATTAGTGTTAGAATTAGTTTTCTTTGAAGTTGTAGGACTGGTAAAGAGAGTAGGTTTAAGAAAATGTAAATTAAGTATAAAGTATTGGTAATCAATAAATTGCTAATTTTTTCCTACAGCGTGACCCTTACATTATCTCTCACTGTTCCTTCCATGCGTGTGCCTTGTTTGATAATCGTTGCGCCTTTGCCACAGCAGTTTCCACGCATTCTGTGTGGTGTACCTTCGAGGTAGATTCTTTCGCCCGTCACGGCTTGCACATTCTGTACTTCAACGGTCACTTCAGAGCAGTCATCTTGGCAAGAACCGCAAGAATCACAAGCCTTGTTGACGTCGGTAATTCTTCCTTCAGCGATTGCGCCTGTTCGGATCACGACTTTATTGTTGACGATCACATTGTATCTGACGCGTAAGCTAACGGTCTGACCAACTTCTACGACTTCCGAGTTGATTCTTTGATTGAGTTCCAAAGAAACGATTGTACCAGCAGGAATGATGACAGCGCAAGAAAGCGAAACATGATCTGCTATCGGATTGGGAGTAGCAGTAGCAGTATGGTTAAAGAAAAGACTGCTAAAGAAAAAGAGAGCGAAGGACAAGATTGATAAATTTTTCATTTTTTAAAGAATTGAATTAGTTAATAATTAATTTCAACCTCTATGTATCGCGTCCTTCCAAAATGTCCCTTCTTTTGATTTATTTTTTTTGAAAAAAATTTAAATCGTTCAATGGCATTATTGGCTCTAGATGATTTTATTTGGTCAGCATTAATTATGGAATCTTACGTTTATCTTTAAATCATTCGGGCGTCGAGCCCAAATGATTTGATCAAGGTTTGATCGTCGAAGTTTGAACCTGCGATTGGAATGCTCTACATGCTTATATGGTCTATTGGCTTCGCAGCATAGACTTTTTGACAAGCGTAATCACACAAGCTCTAAACTAGCCACTACTATAAAACACATATCAATTCTTGCAATATTCCACAAAATAAAAAACATTTTACGTAAATCTCAAACCCTCAACCAACACCACACGCCCAAAACCAAAAAAGGGAAAGTACCCAAGCACTTTCCCTTTTCGTATTCCATCGAAGAACAGCAATTTATCCACCAAAATCATCGAAAGAAATATTTTCTTCTGGAACACCTAACTCGTCCAAACTTTTGATGACCGAAGCATTCATCGCAGGTGGGCCGCAGAAATAGTATTCTACTTCTTCTGGCTCTGGATGTTTACTGAGGTACTGTTCATTCAATACACTCATGATGTATCCCCTAAAGCCATCGCCATTTTCGTCTTCTATGTCTTTTTTTTCCTTCCAGTTGTCTTCTGGTAGCGGATTATCAAGCGATACGTAGAATTTGAAGTTCGGGAACTCTTTTTCTATCTGACGGAAGTCATCAATGTAGAATAACTCTCGCTTGGTTCGTCCACCGTACCAGTAAGAAACCTTGCGATCGGTTGTCTTCAAAGTATGAAAAAGATGGAACAAATGCGAACGCAAAGGCGCCATGCCCGCACCACCACCAATATAGACCATTTCCTTTTTAGTGGGCTTAATAAAAAACTCCCCATAAGGTCCAGAAACGGTGACTTTGTCGCCTGGTTTCTGATTGAACACGTAAGAAGAGCAAACACCTGGATTAACGGGCTGATAGCCGTCCCATTGTCTTTTTCCACCTTCCATTTTGAATTTAAAAGGTGGCGTCGCAATACGAATATTTAGCATCACAATGTTGCCCTCCGCAGGGTGATTCGCCATAGAGTAAGCGCGGAAAATCGGCTCTGGGTTTTTCATTTTCAAATCCCACAGCTTATATTGATCCCACTCGCCTTGGAACTCGTCTGGCTTCTTGCCCATTCTTGGATGAGAAGTGATGTCAATATCTTTATAATTTACTTCTACGGGCGGCACATCCACTTGAATATAGCCTCCTGCTTGGAAATCCAATTCTTCTCCTTCGGGCAACCGCACCACAAATTCCTTGATAAAAGTCGCCACATTGTAATTGGAAACCACCTCGCATTCCCACTTTTTGATACCAAAAATTTCTTCTGGAATCCCGATTTTCATATCCTCGCGTATCTTGACTTGACACGCCAAACGTTTATGCTCCGCAACTTCTTTACGAGACAAGTGATTCATCTCTGTAGGTAGTACGTCGCCTCCACCTTCGTAAATATGGCATTCGCACATCGCACAAGTACCACCACCACCACAAGCAGAAGGTAGAAATACACTTTTGCTGGATAAAGCCGTCAATAAAGTATCGCCTGGCTTGACCAACATGGGGTTTTCTTCGTCTCCGTTGATGATTAGTTTCACATCTCCTTGTGGCACCAATTGCTTTCTGGCGTAGATCAAACCCAATGCCAACAGCAAAATGACGCTTACGAAAACAAGTACTGCAAATAATAATACATCCATTGTTCTATATTTTATGCTTGACTTTTGAAAAGCCTCTATATTGTTTCTGAGATTCTTTGAGGATTTAGTTTGATTATTTGGATAAAATTAGTGCAAAAAGATTTATCAATTAACTGATAATCAACTTATTACACTTAAATTTAGATTTCTCTCAGCAATTTCTTATTTAGGATTTAGAAATGTCATTTTTTGCTCTAAACTGCAAGAACAATTCCCAAATTCGGGTTCAAAAATGACATTTCTCGCTCTCCGATTGGTAAAATCTTCCACATGAGAAATTGCTGGATTTCTCTCCTATTCCGTTTCCAAAGGCAAGTCAGTTAAATTAATACCGCTCAAGCTTAAAAAGGCAATACCCATTAAACCCGTTAGGATAAACGCCATACCTAGTCCACGGAGCGGTGGTGGCACATTGGAATATTGAATTTTTTCTCGAATGGCAGCAATAGCAACTATGGCTAAAAACCAACCAAATCCTCCACCAAGTCCGAAGGCAAAGGAATCACCAAAATTATATTCACGCGCTACCATGAATAATGAACCTCCTAAAATCGCACAGTTCACCGTGATCAGCGGCAGAAATATCCCTAAGGCATTGTAAAGCGCAGGCGATATTTTCTCAACGATCATTTCTACTAATTGCACCATGGAAGCAATTACCGCGATGAACAGAATCAGTCGTAAAAACGTCAAATCCGTTCCCAATATGCCATCTTCACTCAGTAGATAAGTATAAATCACCCAATTAATTGGCATCGTGATTCCAAGTACAAAGATAACTGCTAGCCCCAATCCAAAAGCGGTATTCACAGACTTTGAAACGGCTAGATAGGAACACATTCCGAGGAAGTAAGCCAATACCAAATTTTCAAAAAAGGCGGCACGAAGAAAAATTTCAAAAAAACCAGCCATATTTTAAGTATTATGTTTTTTAAGTGGTAAGTAGTAGGTGATAAGTTTTAAATAGTAGGCACTTAATACTTACTACCTACAACCTGATACTTAACACCTGCTCAAGAAATATCTATCAGCTTTTGGTTATAAGCACGCTGCATCCATATCAGTACGCCAATGACAAACATAGCGGCAGCAGGAAGTACCATAAGATTATTATTAGCATACCAACCCAGCCAACTGATACCCGTATCAGGATGCGTGTTGATAAAATAGCTTACCTGATCGTTGCTTTGCCCAATGATCGGAATGCCCATCAGAGAACCCTTCCCAAATAACTCTCGAATGACGGCGACAATAATTAGAACCGCGCCATAACCCAAGCCATTTCCAAATCCATCTATCATGGATCGCCAAGGTTTGTTAGCCATCGCGAAAGCCTCTAGGCGTCCCATTACGATACAGTTGGTGATAATTAATCCGATATAAACAGAAAGTTCTCTGTAGATCGGAAAATTTACTGCACGCAAAGTCAATTCCACCATAGTCACAAGTGTAGCGATGATGACCAATTGAGCAATCAGCCGCACAGATTTTGGAATGTAATTTCTCAAGAGGGAAGTAATCAAGCTCGCGAAGGTACACACAAAAACCACCGCAATGGACATCACCACGGAAGGCACGACCAGCGAAGTTACCGCCAAAGCAGAACAAATTCCAAGTACCTGCACCGTGAGCGGGTTATTGTCGTTGAGCGGATCAATAATCAATTTTCGCTCTTTCGTCCCAAATAGTGGCTCTTTCTGCCTAACGGGAACAGGTGCTATCGCTTTTTCTTTTTTATCAACTACAATATCTGCCATGTTTCTTTGTTGATTTTGTTGTCTAAGTTTAGGATTGATTAGGGCACTTACCTAGAGCTTAAATAGCTCAACGCTCCTACCCTACCCTTTCACCTCTACTTTCACTTCTCCTCTTAATGGACTCAAATAAGGTTCGTAGTATTTCATGCCTCTTTGTAGCATCTCTGTGACCCCATCAGCAGTTACCGTTGCTCCAGAAATACCATCCACTTCGTACACTGGATTTCGAGCGCCCCCTTTTCTTACCACAACGGCTTTATATTCACCATTGTAATCGAATATTTTTTTGTCGCTGAACTGCGCTGCAAAAACGGGATTATCCTTTATTTCTGCACCCAGACCAGGCGTCTCTCCTGCATGATCGAAGGAAGCACCCGCTACGGTCAGTAAATCTTCTTTCAAAGCAACGGTTCCCCATATCGCATCCCAAAGACCGCGACCCCTCACCGATAAGATGTAGAATGTCCCCTCTGGGCTATCGTACACGTAGAGTGGCAAAATACGCTGATCCTCTGGCTTTTTTGCCTCTTTTGCCATATCTATTTGATCTGCAATACCTGGCTTTTCCGACAGCACATTTCCGTTCATGTCCAGTGCATATTGCTTTACGTCCTTCTCAAAGATACTGAGTACTTCGTTGTCGCTGTATTCTCCTAATGGCTTTTCTAAATAATTTTTTACCGAACTCAAAATCGCTCTTTTATTAAAAACATCTTCGTTTTTTTCGGCAATGGGCGCAGTACTCTGCCTCATACCCGTCAAGCCAACTGCCACTAAGCTGGTCATAATTCCAATAAAAATAATTATACTCTTTGTACTTTCCATTTATCTTTTGTTTTGAGACGTCAAAAATTGAAAATCATGCTCTATCTAGACCGTCACTACGGCTCGTTTTGCTCTGCGGTTCATATTGGCTTTCAAAACGTAGTAATCAATCATTGGAGCGAATGTATTCATAAATAAAATCGCTAGCATCCAACCTTCTGGATAACCTGGATTCATTACTCGAACGATGATACCAACTACCCCAATTAAGAAGCCGTAGATATACTTCCCGATACCCGTGGAAGCCGCCGTCACTGGATCGGTTGCCATGAAAGCTGCTGCAAACAATAAGCTTCCCATGATGAAGTGATTGTACCATGGCACTGCCATAAACTTCACCACTTCTTCGTTAGGGTCAAGTCCTGGTGCAACGGCATTTAAGAATAAGCCCATGACTGCTGCGCCCGCAAATACAGAAAATATAATCCTCCAATCCGCTACTTTGGTCAATACCAAAAAGACAATACCTGCCAAAATCAATATCTTGGAAGATTCTCCAATGGAGCCAGGAATGCTGCCCCATATCATTTGCGAAGTAGTATAATGTTCCGTCACAGCACTCCAGCCTCCTTTCATGGCGAGCCCAAGCGGCGTCGCCCCTGTCACCCCATCGACAACGGAGGCTTTTATATCATAGGTCGCGCTACCAATGAAGTCTAGCGCAGGATTGAGTACGCTGGTGAAAAACCAACCATATTCTACGGCTGTGCCTGCATTGAAGTTTTCAAAACCCGCAATCCAAACTTGATCGCCCGAAATAGTGGTCGGATAAGCAAAGAATATAAATACACGGGAAAGTAGGGCGATATTCCAAATATTCATGCCCGTTCCACCAAAAGCTTCTTTTCCGATCACAACTGCAAAGGCGACGGAAATAGCTAGAATCCAAAGTGGAATGTCTGGTGGCATAATCAATGGAATCAACGAGCCCGAAACTAGGAATCCTTCTTCCACTGCATGTCCTTTTTTGGAAGCGTAGAAAAATTCAATTCCCAAACCAACCACATTTGCCACCACAAATATGGGCAGGACTTTTACTATTCCATAAAGAACTTTTAGGTGCAAGCCCGCCAGCGGAGCAGTGTATTCACCCATAGCCACAAAGTGCTGATGTCCGATGTTCCAAGTACCGAATAGATAGCACAATTGTAAGGCGATCACAACGTGTACCATCAGACGTTTCAGGTCCATACCATCTCTCACGTGAACGCCACCATGTGTCGTTTCATTTGGTGTGAATGCAAAGGTAAAGAACGCATCGTAAGCGGTATGTAGTAGCTTGTTGTCTTTACTTGGTTCTATTGCTTTGAAAAAATTTAAGAGTCCTTTCTTCATTGTTTTTTGCATGTAAAATTCTAAAACTGTTGAATCGTAATGTCTTTCAATCCAACGAAACTATCCTTGTGCTCTCATCTCGTCTAGTCCTTGGCGCAATATTTTTTGTAACGGCATTTTGGAGGTGCAGGCAAATTCGCAAAGCGCGACATCTTCTTCTACTAGTTCTGTGATTCCTAAGCCTTCCATGCGCTCAAAGTCACTCACCATGATCGCTTTCATCAAAGGCTGTACATATATATCCATTGGCATAACTTGCTCGTAATCCGAAGAAACTACAAAAGCTCGTTTCTCTCCGTGTGTATTGGTATTAGCGACAAACTCTTGCTTTGGGAAAAGGAAATTCGGGAAAGTATTGGAAATACTCGGACGCATTTCTATCGGGAGCAACCAACCAAATAATTCGTAATCATCCCCTTCGGCTAGCACCGTCAGTTGATCGTCGTAGTAATTTAAAAATTGTTTATCTGACTTTTGCTGCCCTGACAGCACATCTCCAGAAACCAATCTATTGTTATTACTTTTGATGTTATCTTTCACCAATTCTCCAGTATTAGCACCAATGTAAGTACGCACGTACTTAGGTTCTTCCAACTCTGCTCCTACTAAAGCCACTATTCTGCTAGCATCGAATCTGTTTTCAGTGAACAGTTTACCAATAGTCAAAACCTCTTGAACGCCCAACGTCCATACAATGTCATTATTCGCCATTGGTTTGATATGGTGAATCTGAACACCTACATTACCAACAGGATGTTTCCCTTTGAAATATACTTTTTTTACGCCAACTGCTCCCGAAAATGTAGGAGAAAGTGTTTCTTCTTCTGAGGCTTTCAAACCTAAATATACACTACCACCTGTCAAACGATTGAGTACATCTAAGCCCTTTTGAAATGGAATGGATTGCCCCTCAACAATGTAATCTAAATCAGGCGCTAGGGGCGCAGAATCAAACGTACTAATGAATATATCACGAGGTACGACTTCTGACTCTGCTGGCATGTTGTAGGGACGTTGACGGATCATTGTCCAAGCACCACTCTCCAGCAAAAACTGAACAATTTCTTCCCGACTTGCCATCATGGGATTTGGTGCCTTGAATGCTTTGTATTCTATTTCACCATCAGGTAAAATAACGACTTCCGCAATGGAACGCTTTTCTGCTCTATTCACGGCTGCAATTTCTCCACTCACGGGTGCGACGTATTTGATTTCAGGACGCTTTTTGTCGAAAAAAATTTCCTGACCTGCCAGCACGTGTTCGCCTACTTCTACTACTACTTTTGGGATTGGAGACATACCCACAAAGTTTTTGGGCTGCAAAGCAAAAGACTTTACTTTAATATTTTGAACTACTGCCTTTGCTTTTCCCTCCAAGAGAATATCATGTCCCTTCTTCAGGATTTTGACTTCTTTTCCCTCTAAATGCTCAGGCAATTTTGTTTTGAATATTTCATTCCACTTCGGGAAAATGGCTATGTTTTCTTCTTCGTGGTCTATACCAATTTGCTTGGCTTCCAATGCAAGAAAACTATCTCCCACCTGAAAGATGAATGCAAAGGCAATTATAGTTACCAAAGCAACCAATCCATACATCAACCAATTGCTTCCACTACCACCACCACTTTGCGCTGCCAATTCCAAGAAAGCCACCAGTGAAATAGAAAGAAGTAAAAGTCTTTTTATGGCATTTTTCATTCTGAAAAAATCATTGTTTTTAAAATAAAATTTCAGAGAGAAAGACATTCTGTTTTCTTGTCTTTTTACCCTCCAAAACACCTTACAAAGGTACAAATCTTTAGTCCTTTATTAGATTTACAAAAGCCTAAAAAAGTTGTAAAAATGATTATTTAGATTGAATACAAATAAAAAAGATGGATCGAAGAATTGGCAGAAAGATAGCATAGTCTGAGTTCAATAGTAGATCAGCCTCACGCCTAAGGCGGACACGGTGAGGCAGACAAGTTCTACATTTTTAGTGTTCGATTTTTCTTGAAAGCATATATTTTAAAGGATATATACGCTTTCAAGCAAAACCGAACAATGCAAACCTGTCCGCCATCTGGCTGATTTGATTATTTCACGTTCCATAGAAATGTGAGCATGTTTATTGTTTGCTATTCCCTGAAACCGATAGAAATGACGAAGGGAAACACCAATTAGTATTTCCCTATAAAAACAAAGTAAATTAGAAGATAGTTCGAACTTTATTCTTCTGCATCAACGGTTTCTGCTGCCGCTTCTCCTTCTTTTTCTGCTGCTGCCGTCGCCGATCTCAGTGCTCTTGGCACTTCGACCACCGCTACTGGTGTCGCTAGATCGACCATGACTTCCATATCTTCGGTCACATCAACGTCCTTTACCCTGACGGCTTGCCCTAATTCCAATCCGCCAATGTTTACTTTTAGTTCATCAACTAGATTTTCGGGCGTTGTCTTGATTTTTATTCTTCTGAGGTTTTGCAATAATTTACCTCCTACTTTCATACCTGGAGAGTCGCCATAGAAGCGAATGGGTAATTCCACTTTAACGGGTCTGCCATCTTCTAACTTCAAGAAGTCAATGTGTAGGATAGCATCCGTCAATGGATGATATTGTACTTCCTTGACGATGCATTTGTGAGTTGCGTCGCCCAAGCTCACCTCCGCTAATTTAAAATCTGGCGTGTAAATCAGAGATTTTACAGCATTGGCAGTCGTTGTGAAGTGATAGACTTCATCGCCGCCGTACATCACACAAGGAATTAAGCCTTGCTTGCGAACCTCTTTTGTTCCTTTTTTTCCTAAGGCAGTTCTTTCTCCGCCTTCTAGTGCTACAGTTTGCATGATTTTTGTATTTATTAGCTTCTGGCATTTAGCTTTGCGCTTGCAAATAATTTAATACTCAAAAGCTAAAATGTGATTTGGCTCTAAATGATTTCATTTGGTCAAGTATCTTTAGAAAGATATCGCCAACTATTAAATTTCGTTTGTTTTCGTTTAGAAGGACGTCGAGTCCTTCCAAACGAATCAAGGTTTTTTAAAGGTAGAAGCGGCGAAATTCGCCGCTTCTACCTTTAAAAAACCTTGATCACATCATATGGGCTCGACTTGTCCGCCTTAGGCGTGACGCCCAGATGATTTGAAGATAAACGTGAGCTTGCATAAATAATGCTGACCAAATGAAATCATTCAGAACCTGTGATTTATTTCAATCTCTAAAATTTCGGGCTGCAAAAGTAGCATTTTTTGGTAAGTTTATCAAGGGAATAAGTATGGTTGATGCTTTTGAGGCAAAAAGAAACTTTTTTAGATAAAAATGATGCTGACTCAAATCTAAGACTCGTCTTCTTTCTTTCGATTTCTCCACCACACAAAAGCGATCGTTCCTATTACAAAGTAAGGCGTTGCTAACATGTAAAGGATACCATTGTTCAGTCCTTTTCCTGCCGTTCCACCATCTTTTAGATTAGATTCTGCTGCCATTCGACACATCGGGCACTGGGCTTCTAAGGCGTCTGTCCCCAAAAGAAATACTATCGCCACTAAAGCGATAAGCATCAATGCTCGGAATATTTTTTTGTTTTTCATATCAAGTTTGTTTTAGTCTAATAATAAGGCTTCAGCATCCAATACAAAACAGGTCCTGTAATCGCTACGTACAACCAAAGTGGATATACCCAACGCGCCATTTTTCGGTGTTTTTTGAATTGGTTCGTACTGGCTCTTATAAAGGTGAATAATATAAAAGGAAAAATAGCTGCTGCCAAAACGATGTGCGTGAGCAATAAAATCAAATAAAACGTGCGCATGCCACCTACTTCTGCTTTTTCCGTTGCGCTTAGTACCCCATTTCCGTCCATATCCCCAAAAATGGTGGGGTCGTTGGTGAAGTGGTAAGCTACATAAGACAATAAAAATAAGGCAGATAACCCCATAGCGAGCGTCATCATATTTTGGTGTGCCTTGAACTTTTTTTGTTTGATGAAAACCAAGCCAACAATCAAGACCGCTGCGGTCAGAGCATTGACCGTAGCATGAAAAGGCACCAGAAAATGCAAATCCCAGCCCTGCGGCAGATCAATGCTCACACGACGCATCAAACCTACCAAAACCAATACTACGAAAGTGACTACCCAAGCTGCTAAATTGAGCTTCTTAGATAGCGTTTCTTTAGGTGATTTTTGTAAGAAAGCAGTATTTTCCATTAATAACTCATTTTTCTTCTTCTCGCTTATACACCAAGTCTCCCTTCCTCAACAAAGGCATCACGAACATCGCCATGTGCTTTGCCATATCTGCCACTTCTTTTTCATTGCTTGCATCGTAAAAATTACGGACTACACCAAAGGTGTCGATCAATGCTAGATGCTGATCGCTATGATCTTTAAAAATCTCATCGAAGTTCGGCTCCCCTTGGATAAAGTGCCATCTACTGACCGTATCAGTACGCACGCTTTCCACATAATCGACAAGTTGGGTGCTATCATAGCTAGCGACATGCGTAATCATGCTCATTTTCAGGGAGCTACCAAACTCCTCAAACAAACCTTCTGAGACTTGAATAATGGGGTGCTCTTCCGAAAACTCATCAACCTTACCCAGAACAGCAAATCCGCCTTTCAGTTTTTCTTTGCTGATGATTTTTCCATTCTGGTTGGTTTGGCTAAAATCAGGCAACACAATTTCGTATTTATTGAGTTGATCCAAAGCCTCTTTTCTTTCATTGTAGCCTTTTCTCAAATAGACCCAAGAACCTAAGGGGAAAATAATAAGCATCAATCCTAAGGCTACAAACTGTATGAATTTTTTCATTTTTTTATAGTTTATCTACGCGGGTTCAACGGCTTCGTTTTTCGTAATTTGATCGTTTCAATTTGCACATTAATAAAAAGAAAACACGACAAAACGAGCAATGTTGAAAAAAGAAAAGGCGGACTGGAGCGTCCACCTTTCCTTTTACATTTTCCTGATAAATTTTGAGATCAACGAAGGACTGAAATTCGTATCCGATTCAACCTCTTAAATCATAAGTATCGTCTTCTAAAATATATCCTTGCAATTCTAATTTACTTGCGTCGCTTTCCATTTTCACCTCATTTTTCTCTTTGATTTGCTCTCTTCTGTTTTTCCATGCATTGCCTTCTTGGAAGAAAGCCACGATCGCCCAAATTAGTAAGGCTGTAGGTAGTAGTACGCTCACACGCAGGCCTTGCACCTCATAGCCCATGTGCATGAACTCGTAGATGATGTACTTTGCTTTGTAAATGGAAAGAACAATAATTAATAAAGCTGCTATGGCAACCAACCAGCTCAGATTTTCCACACCTTCAATCAAATGTCCTTTTCCAAAAAGAGAAACACCTACTTCCACTAAAGTTACTCCCAGCAAAACCCAAAACCCTAGGAATACCTTTTTCTTTGCATCATCGTAAGATAAATCACTCATTTGTATAGTTTTTTACTGATTGTAACGTTTTGCGGTGAAAGAAAAAACTCTCTAAAAATCTGTAAGTTGAGGGGTTTTCTGCGCCTTCGACGCGAAAATCCTTTTGAAGGCAGAGATGAATCGGTAGTTTTACCGCCAATTCATCTCTCCTTCTGAAGTTCCCTTCGCTGCCTCAGCAGCGAAGTATATGGAATTTCAACACTTATGAAACGCTATTGCAGCATTTACTAACCACCGCATTCCGTTATGATCAGGTTTTTTACGCTTTGGAGGTATAAATAAATTATAAGTTCTCAGATCAGAGTTATTGAAATAGGTATGATTACAGTAGGTAGAACACTAAAAACACAAAGACCCAAACCAAATCCACAAAGTGCCAATAAAGTCCTATTTTCTCTACCATTTCATGCCCATTTTTCCGCGCAACGTACAGGCTACTTGCTACATTGACTGTAATGATAATCAAAAATAATACACCAGAAAAAACGTGGAAACCATGAAAACCAGTGATAAAAAAGAAGAGTGCCCCGAATGCTTTCGGCCCAAAATCTTGAGGAATGGGTTCGGCTTCACCAGATGCAAACTTCCTTTGTATAAAACCTTTTTCATGCAAATAAAAACCAGGAAAGTCCATACCCGTGACTGGAACATTGTCTTCTGTGATACCTGCCTCTGCAATAAGTGCATCGGCTTCCAATAGAAAGGTTTCCTCGGCACTCATGTCTTCTTTTTCTTCGGAATGCCCCAATGTATGAATCAGATAACTCGCGCCCTCCTCAAAAGTATCTTCTTCCGAACTGCTAATCTGTCCATCAGCAGTCAAATACGTTCCAGCAGTAGTGTGGATGCCGAAAGGATTTGTTCGGATGCCCATGTGCTCATGTGTAATCAAGTTTGACCACTCCCATGCCTGGCAACTTAAAAATCCTGCGCCTCCAATAATCGTCAGCACCATCCAGAATACTACACCGTTTTTGTTTTCTCGCTGCCCTTCTTGCACGGCACGCACCATAGTTACGGAACTGACAATCAATAGAAAAGACATGAAAGTCACAAAAATCAGGGGTGCACTTTCACCAGGAAAGAACTTGTGCAGTCCAAAAGGAGCAGTGGAAAATACGAAGTCTGGTACGGGCCAAGTAGGCATACTAAATCGCAGAGCACCATAAGCAATCAGAAAACCTGCGAATGTAAAGGCGTCTGACAATAGGAAGTACCACATCATCAACTTGCCATAACTGGCTTTAAATGGCTTCTCCTCACCACCGTCCCAGCCCTGATCGTATTCATGATGTTGCTGGCTGTCTAATTCCTCTTCATCGCGTTCTAGTACCGTTTTTTCTGCTGCCATAGTTATTTGTTTGCTATTTTGTTATTGCCCAAGTACTTTTGTTACTACAGACTACTATTACAAGATTGTAAATAATTGACAGTGAAGCAATTATATAGCTCATAAAGGGTTTTCTTATAAAAGCAAATAGAACCCTAAAGGCACTAGGTATTTGCCGTTTTTTGCAAAAAAATAAGTCTTATGTGTTCTCAAGTGTCCTTAAGTGTTTCAAAAGTATCCTTCTTTGCAATTTAGCCGCTACAAAATAGCGTATTAATTTTTATAAGAAAACCCTTTAGCTCATATCAACTTATTAAAATTCAGGATGACACTTCTATTTGTAATTTGCGCGTCTGTCTTCTCGCTTCTGACATCTGGCCTCTAGCCTCACTGCAAAGTAAAGAACACTATTAGATATATCCAAAGAAAATCCACAAAGTGCCAATAAGTTAAAGTTAAATCGAAGCGTTGCTTTCTAGCGACGGTTACTTTATGCGGCAATACAAAAGCATGTATCATAGCAATAGTCAGTACTGCCAATCCACCTACAATGTGTGCTGCGTGTACGCCCGATATGACATAGACAAACGAACCCGAGGGATTTCCTGTTAATTCCACGCCAATGCTTTCCAATGCCAACCACCCCTGATATTGCAAAACGATGAAAGCAATCCCCAGAAAGAAAGTCACCGCCATCAGTCCTCTATACAATTGCGTATTCCCTTTCTTAAAATTGGTGTAAGACAAATGCAAAGTCACGCTGCTGGCTAGTAGCACAATGGTATTGTACCAAAAGATATTAGGCAAGCGAAACTCTAACCAATTGCCCGCTGACTGCCGCACTACATAAGCACTCGTGAATGCTGCGAACATCATCATGATACTCGCACAAGCGACAAAGAGCGCAAATTTTTTGGAGGGAATTTTATTTCTCGACCTTTCCTGTGCCACACTTACGTTCATATTTATTAGGTATTAAGTAGGTTTTAAGTATTAGGTATTAAGTACAAATACAAGTGACTATTTTTTCAATAAAAATCAGTATCTTAAGAAGTATCACTTATCACTTATCACTTATCACTTACTCAAAGCTTATCAAAGTAATAGATCAATAATGCAATTGGGATGTAAACGAAGGAGCTGAACATTAGTCGCAAGGCTGATTTTCGATTAAATTGCTGGTAGAAATTCCAAGCAAAATAGGCGAATACCAAACTCAATACACTCACAGCTGCTGCTGACACTAAACCCGTTTCTCCCAAATAGTAAGGTACTATTGCCACTGGAACTAGAGCAAGTGCAAAAACAAATGCTTGCACGCCAACCGTTCGGCCAATTTTTCCATTTTTTTGGGGTAAAAACTGGTAACCTGCTTGGCGATAATCTTCAAAACCGAGATAAGCAATAGACCAAAAATGGGTGTATTGCCAAAAAAACTGAATGGCAAATAAACTGACTCCCAATAAAGAGACGCGTCCTTCGGCAGCTACACAACCGATTAGCGTTGGTAAAGCACCTGCAATCGCTCCTACCGTTACAGCGGCTGTACTGACCCTTTTCATGGGTGTGTACATGAAGGCGTAACTCACCAAAGCAAATGTTCCCAACAAAGAAGTAGCAGGATTAAACAAAGCAAGTAAGGTGATGCCCACTAAAACCATCAGTCCAGCAATCAATACCGCATTGGAAATATCCATTCTGCCTGCTGCTAATGGACGGTCTGCGGTTCGCTTCATCAGTTTATCGAAGTCTCTTTCCAGTACTTCGTTCAAAATATTTGCAGCAGCAGTTACAAAAAAACCACCACTTGCCAATATCAATAAGTTGACCAAACTAACCGCTCCGTTTAGAGCGATCAAATAAGCCATGACAGATGAAAAAACCACGGTAGAGGATAAGCGCAATTTTACTAGCGCATTAAAATCTGACCACCAACTGATTGCTTGTTTGGACTGTACTGCTGTATTACTCAATTCACTTTTTTATTAAGAAAGGTAACAAGCTAAGATTCAACTTGTTACCTTCAATTTTTATCCTATCTTTTTATCTAGCCTTAGAAAAATACCTCTAGGACTTCCTTGCCACTTTTGCACGAACTACTCTAACTGGATCAATGTGCGTGCTTCTTCTCTTCTTCTGTCATTGGTTCGATCTGCGATACGAAATCGCTACCATCTTCTCTTGTGCCATAATCATAAGCCCAGCGTTGCACCGTAGGAATATTCCCTTCCCAGTTACCATGCCCTGGAGTGACAGGTGTCGTCCATTCCAAAGTAGTTGCCTTCCAAGGGTTCTTGTCCGTTACTTTTCTTCCATAGAACATACCATAGAAGAAATTGACAACGAGCAACAACTGGAATCCAAAGGTGATGATCGCCGCAACTGTAATGAATTGGTTCATGCCCGCGAAAATCTCGAAAGTTTCATAGCCATCGAAGCGTGCGTAGCGACGTGGCACACCTGCCATACCTAAGTAGTGCATCGGCCAGAAAATAGCGTACGCACCAATAATTGTTCCCCAAAAATGAATTTTACCAAGCGTATCGTTCATGAAACGCCCAAACATTTTGGGAAACCAGTGATATACACCTGCATACATTCCAAAGAAAGCGGCGATTCCCATTACAATGTGGAAGTGCGCTACTACGAAATAAGTATCGTGCAATTGAATATCAATGGCAGAGTTTCCTAGAAAAAGCCCTGTCAGACCACCTGATATAAACATGGAAACAAAACCAATGGCGAACAGACTCGCCGAATTGAATTGAATATTTCCTTTGTAAAGGGTCGTAATCCAATTGAATACCTTCACTGCAGAAGGTACCGCAATAATCAAAGTGAAAATCACAAAGAAGTTAGATATAAAAGGATTTACCCCTGACATAAACATGTGATGCGCCCACACCAAGAAGGATAAGAAAGCAATCGCTAAAATAGAATAGACCATCGCTTTGTAGCCGAATATTGGCTTGCGGGCATGCACGGACAGTACTTCGGAAACAATTCCCATCGCGGGTAGAATAATAATATATACTTCGGGGTGTCCTAAGAACCAAAACAAATGTTGATAAAGAATCGGACTTCCACCAACGTGCTCAAGAGCTTGACCACCAATAAATATTTCACTCAAGTAGAAACTCGTTCCTAGACCTCGATCGAACATCAACAGTAAGAAACAAGAAACCAATACTGGAAAGGATAAAAGACCAATGATAGCCGTCACGAAAAATGCCCAAATCGTCAATGGCATTCTCCACATACTCATCCCTTTTGTACGCAGATTCAGAACGGTAGTAATGTAATTAATACCACCTAATAACACGGAAACTACGAACAATACCAGACTGACTGTCCACAAAGTCATACCTGCCCCCGAACCCGATGACGCTTCGGGTAAAGCACTCAGCGGAGGATAAGCGACCCAACCTCCCGAGAAGGGTCCAGTACTCAAAAACAGAGAGTAGAACATCACTACACTGGACAAGAAGAAGAACCAGTAAGAAAGCATGTTCAAGAGCGGAGAAGCCATATCTCTTGCTCCTAATTGCAAGGGAATCAGTAAATTAGAAAAAGTACCACTCAGCCCAGCCGTCAACACAAAGAACACCAGTATCGTTCCGTGCATGGTGACGAGTGCATAATAAAACTGCGGATCAAGTGTACCAATACCCTCTGCACTTACATTTATCCACTTGCCCAAAAAAGGTTTCAACCAAGCAATATTTTCCTCTGGAAAACCCAATTGCAAGCGAAAAACCAAAGACATCAAGCCCGCAATAATCGCCCATATCATCCCCGTGATTAAGAATTGACGCGCAATTATTTTGTGGTCTTGACTAAAGATGTACTTCGTGATGAAGTTGGATTGATATTTGTCTCCATGATGATGCTCATGAAAATTGTCATCAAAGCCCAAGTCTTCTATCAGCTTTTCTTCTTGCAAATCTCTGTTTACTACAATGTCAGCCATTTTTCTCTTAAATTTTTTTGCTTTTTGCTTTTAGCTAGTAATCGTTTCTAGTTTATTGAGGCTTGGGGCAAATGCATTACGTACCTTCATTCGGTATAATAGAGATACACTCTTATAATCAGTAATTTTGGTAATTTGTTTGTTTGGTGATCTAGTGAGCAAGCGTTCACCAGATCATCAAATCACCAAATGCACTTTTTTTCCGTACATAGTGTTGAGTACCCCATTAGCTCGCTCGTTAGCTAAAGCACTAACAAATAACAAGCAATACTACAGTTCTGTTCTCAAAATTTTAAGCTCCGTACGACGGTTGTTTTCACGCCCTTCTTCCGTATCATTAGTATCGACTGGTCTGCTTTGTCCATAACCAACTGGTGTCATTCGACTAGCGGATATTTGCCCTTCTTTAATCAAATAATCATAGACCGCATTTGCTCTACTTTGAGAAAGCGTCATATTCGATTCTTCATTACCTGTACTATCTGTGTGACCAGATAACTCAACGTTTACGTCGCCGTAGCGTTTCATAAAGCCAATGATATTTTCTAGCTCGTATTTAGAGTTATCCGTCAGTTCAGCAGAACCTGACTCGAAGTTCACGTATTCTAGACGTACGGTTCTTAGAGAGTCTTCCGCCGCACTTAAAGCAGTTTCTATATTCTTATTGAAAGTTTCACGGCGTTCTGCCACTTCATAGGGCAGTACCTTTCCTTTATTCGGGTCGTTATCCGTGCCTCTCACCTGTGTTTTGTAGTAAGACTGCTGCTTGGCCACCCAAGCACGATACTCATCTTCCTCTACCACTCTGAATGCCTTTCTCATACTATAATGTCCTTTTCCGCATATTTCCGCACAAGCCAATTCATAAGTAAAGTTTTCCCACTGCATTTGCTCTGCATTGTCTGGGTCAGGAACATTGTATTGTGGTGTATTTTTCAACCTTTCCTGATATTCCTCACTCGTGATTTCTGGTGTGAATACAAAATAGGTTGGAATACCTGGTATCGCATCCATTTTTACCCTAAAATGTGGCAAATCAAAATTATGCAATACATCCTTAGCGGTTATTCTTACCCTGACTTTCTTACCTACTGGTAGTACAAATCCATCTCCAGGTGCCATGAAATCATCCCAATTTTTCTCATCCTCCCAATCCTGACCAAGCGGATTAGAACCTGGATCAATCAATCTAAAGTTTTTCTCTCCAATGAGCCCATCTTCACCTGGATAGCGAATATCCCAAGCAAATTGATAACCAGTCGCCTCTATTTCTAAGTACTCATTTTCTTCCATTGGAATTAAAGCAGGAACACCATTTTCTGGTATATCTGCCATTACCTCATTCCAAGCATCCAATCCACCAACCACTAAGAAAGTCATAACTACCGCAGGAATCAAAGTCCAGATAATTTCCAACTTATTGTCGTGCGATATAAAAGTAGATTCTGTATTTCTACCGCCTCTGTACTTATACGTAAAATAGGCAAGCACAATCTGAGTTGCAAAGAACACGATCCCTGTGAAGAACAGAGTAATGTTGAATATCCTATCCAAGGCTGGTCCATGTGCAGATGCCGCTTCGTGTGGTCCGTAACCCAGCATGTAGTTTTTGTAGTACAGTGCCGATCCCACCGCAAGAACCAAAAATGCAATCATGAACAGGACAAACCAATTGGCATTCCGTTTATTATAAACATACTGCATTTCCTGCTCTCCACGCAGACGACCCGCAATCTCTGACAGACGCGCAATCTGAACAGTGATAATACCGATAAGTGCAATGGAAGCAACTATTATTAATCCGATCATTCCTTTGTTTTTTGAATTGCTAAGTTGTAAAGCTATCAATATAATCAAAGTGATAGCTACAACTTAAATTTCTTACTACTTAGATTCCTAAAAATCTAGTATTCTTAATATTTTTTGTTTCTTCAAAGCCTATTATTTACAGGCGTTTTATTGATTTTTCAGAACTTTCAGTATTTTCTATACAAACTTATAATTTTAACGATACAAGAGTGTCATCTGTTTTTCAGATTAGTGTCATTTAGGGCTGTTAGCTGTTATTGGTTTACTTTTCCTCTTGTATCAAAAAATATTCATTCATATCTCGTTCAATTTTCAATAGCCAAGGGACACGAAATTAATAAACGCTCATTCTCTCTAACATTTCAGCAAGCTTATCCCATTTGCTTTGTATCCCCAAAAGGAAAATTTTTATTGCATAGAAATTTTCCTTTTGGATTAAGAATTAGCGTTTAATTTTTCGAGTTTCCCAATAGACATTTAATGATGCTCATCATAAGGCGGCTCAACGTGGTGCGATACACTCTCCATCATATAAGGATCATTTTCTGCCACCAGTGGTGCTTTGGATAAGTTGCTAAAGAAAACATAGAGATAAAGGCTGAGAAATCCGATCATCGTACCGAGCTCTAGCAAACCAGGATAATGAAACCCAGCCATTGCGCCTTCGCTGTGTCCTCCCTCTGCGTGTCCAGCCGCATCGTGTGCATGTCCAATTACTTCGTGTGCAGTATGCAAAGCACCAGGCTTAATCATCAAGAAATAATCAAGCCAATGACCGAATATAATAACCCCCGCAATCAGGGCTAGCGTTCCTACCTTACGCTTGGTCGTATTGGGCATTAAGACGAAGAAAGGCACTAAGAAATTGATTCCTAAGTTCAAGAAAAAGAGCGCGGGATATTCGTCCCTTCGCGTCTTAAAATAGACCGTTTCTTCCCCAACATTAGCGTACCAGATCAACATGAACTGAGAAAACCACAAATAAGTCCAGAATACGCTAAAAGCAAACATGAACTTACCCAGATCGTGCATGTGACTATCGTTGACTTTGGTGAAATGTCCTTTGCTCTTCAAGAAAAACAAAAGCAAAACGGTCATCGCCATAGTAGCTACGAACCAACTCGCGCCAGAGTACCAAGCAAAAAGGGTACTGTACCAGTGCGCATCTATAGACATGATCCACTGCCATATCACCGCGGCACTCGTAAAGCCCGCAATGGGCAAAAAGAAAGAAGCCAGGATGGTCTGTTTTTTGTTCAGACGATAGTTTCCTGCACCCGATCTGTCTTCTTCTAAGGAATAAGCCCTGAATTGGCGAGCAAACCAATACCATGCACCCAATAGTATAACAGATGCGATGGTGAACCAAACTGGATTCAAAAACTGACTTTTCCACTGCAAAATCTCATCGCCTTGCACAGAAGCATCATCTGCCCAATGGTATAAGTGATGAAAGCCCATCCAAACCCCAACCACTACGGGCAACATCAATAGCCATCCCACAATCAGAAACTGCGCTTTTGCCTCCCAAATTCGCTTGAAATAGGTGTACCAACCTGCCCAAGCCAACAAAAAGGCAGACAAAATAAAGATAGACATGAAAGCCAATCCAGTAAAGAAGACTACATTGTGCAGATAGTTCGTCCAAAAGCGAGTGTGCAAAGCATCATCTGTGAAGAAGGTAATCGCTAGACACAAAACCCCTAAGCCAATTCCCGACAACAAAACTGTCTTCATGGTAGAGGTAAAGTCAAATTTACCCACTTCTACTTTAGCTATTACTTGACTCATTTATATATTTTTGTATGACTAAGGTTTTTTGCTTGTTTATAATTTTTTAATAAAAAGCCAGGTGCAAAGTACTCCTTATCAATAGCTTGAAAAACCCACCAGAACCACTTCACACGACTACTCAAGGAGCGACAAAGCATTACTTACGTGTCCCGCTCGCCGCACCTTCACTACTATCCCCGCTATCTCCTTTTGCCTCACCTGGTGGTGCTTCTTCATAGTTTCCAATCAATCTGCCTCTTATGCTTTCTCCCGTCGCTTCTTCGTCTGCTAGTCTATTATCTTCTGATTCATCCACTTCCCCTCGCATCGCTTGCCAT
>JBCCRX010000058.1:0-22175 GCA_039201015.1 Bacteroidota bacterium
TGCCCGTAAAATCCACTTCCTTAAACCAAATATCATCCGATAGTAAAATAGAATCCTCCACCGATAGATCATAAACGTCTGCCATGATGCCTGTTTTCAAGCGATTTTTTGCATTGATTTTTCGATTAATCGACCAATTGACGCCCAGTTTCGTCTGCCGATTGTCGCTGATGAAAGTAGGATCAAGAGCTAGCGTATTAGAATCTCTAACCTCCAATGCGGTCGCGTAGCCATTCGAATAGGACCACGCTATGGATAAATTAGAAGAAGTCTGATCGTCGAAAAAATAGAGATGCGACAAACCAACAACGGCAGTTTCTGCTCCTGAATTGACTTGTTCCGAACCCACAGAATAAGCGTTGTCTTCTTCATCGCCGAAGGTAATATCACTCACACCACCAATTCCCCAAAAGCTGAAACGTCCCACTTTTTCAGTCGGAATGTTTATTTTAAAGGTAGCATCAGCATATTCAGGTATCGCTGAACCTGTCCCAAAATCGATGCCCAATGCTTTGAAAACACCCAAAGTGGAGTAGCGTGCGTTGGCGATAAAAGAAGCATTTTTTCCTACACGCAATGGTCCTTCTGCCCCAAATTCAAAACCATTGAAACCAATTTGTCCCAAAAACTCAAATTTTTCGTAATTGCCATTGCGCAAACCTAAATCAAAGACCGCCGCCGTCGCATTGCCGTATTCCGCCGCAAAAGCACCCGACAGAAAATCACTATCCGATAGGTTGTTGGGATTAAGCATGCTGATCGGACCACCCGTTGTGCCGAGCGTACTCCAATGATTGGGCGAAGGAATATCAATGCCTTCCAATCGCCAAAGCACGCCGCTAGGAGAGTTGCCACGCACGATGATGTCGTTTCTAGTATCGCTCGCGCCCGAAACACCCGCGTAGTTTTGTGCCATACGAGCAGGATCGCCAAAGCCACCCGAAAAACGCATCAATTCTTCCATAGAAAGCACTTGTACACTTCCACTCGCCATAGTATTAATGGCTTTTTGATTGCTGCGTTCAGCTTTCACAACGATTTCATTCAGTTCCGTCAATTCTTCTCGCAATTCGACGCTGACAAAGCTTTCTTTTCCAGAAGCTACCAAGATATTTGGGAGGAGAGCTTCCTCGTAACCAATGTAACTGACCTTGATATTGTTCCTACCAATAGGTACGTTTTCCAATAAAAAATTACCGTCCACATCTGTGCTTGTTCCCTTCAATTCATCCGCCACTAAAATCTGTACCGTTGCGCCAATAATTGGGTATGCAGACTGTGCATCCACGACTGTTCCTCGAATGCTTTGGGTCAATTCTTCTTGGGCAAAAAGAGCGTTGAAGCCAAAGATAATTGATGTGATGATTAAGATGTATTTTTTCATGTTTGTTTAGTTTAAATTGATGAGTGAGCAGTCGGATTCGAGCGGTCAAACACTAATGGTTCATAATCAGTTTTCAATCATGCTTCCTTTCACGTAAATGGTGGAAGACATGCCTCGAAAAATTTTCCATTTGTTTTGGCTGCCGTAGCGATAATAATGCGTAGCACCCAAGACGGGCAGCGCGATGGGCAATTGAAGGTATTTGCCATTCTGGGAACTGTAAATCCATTCGATGCTTAGGACGAAATTTTGGTTCAAAAGCAGATCGTATTCTTCTAAACCGACTTCGATGAACCCAGTTTGTTGAGCGACTACTTCTTTGATGATTTCTTCTTCGTGTAGGAAATCTGCGGGTTGTCCATTTTCGACAGTTTGGATATTGATGCGGAAGCGTACCGTATCAAAATTATTGTGGCGAATGAAAAAGGCAAGCGTATCCAATTGAAAGATGCCTTCTTTGACTTTGAATTTTTTACCAATGGATGCACCCAAATTCTGATTGGGCTGATTGCCAATTGCGAAATAGACATTTCTACGTGTTTCGCTCTTTTCGTAGCCCATTTGGTGGCTTTTTTTGATTGCACTATTGACTTCTACTATGGGCAATTCAATACTAGTAGCTAAGAGTTGTACGAACAAAGTATCTTCTACATTGGTGTTGTTCAAATTCAAGTCCAAATCTTCGTAACCAAGGTGGGAAAAACGGATGATTTGTGCGCTGCTATCTTGTTTCAAATACAACTCAAAATGACCGTTGGGTGCAGAAATCGTTCCAGTAGAAGTACCGATCAAGCCAATATTGACGTAAGGAAGTGCGCTACTCGTTTTGGCATCTTTTACGATGCCTTTGAGGACGATCTCGTTTGAAATAGTGCTTGCAAACAGCTTAGTATTGGCGAAGCAAAACAATAGCAAAATCGTTGCTGTAATGCTCACAGATTTTTTGGCTCGATATTTTCTAGTCCAAAGTGCAATCAAAGGCGTGATGATGAAAGTGGGGAGCAACCACACCAACCAATTGTAGCTACCAAGATTGATATTGACCACCAGAAAAGCAGTGAAGGTACTTAGATAAGTGCCCAACATCATCCCGATATGTCTTCTTAGCCAAGTCATTTTAGGCAGCTTCTGATGGATATAAATCAAACGGTAAATCCTCAAATCATTGATGACAAGCGAAGTATTGATACTCGCAAAAACGATTAAGATGATCTGACCACTGATGAACATTTGAATGCCATTGTAAAAAGCGAATATCAAGAGCGCAATGTCGAAAAAATTGGGCATCAGACTTTTATCCTTTATGGAGCGATAGCCCGCGATATTCATATACAAAGTAAAAACGCCGATGTGTAGCAGAAAATCATTGTCCTTCATCAAGGACATCGCAATTGCTGAGATCGCCACTACCAGCATGCTCCAGAAGAAGATGCCGCCCGTAAGTCTGTGCGCTCGATTTCCTTTTTTACCGATGATATTGATTGCACCGATCAGCAAGGCTGTAAATCCAGCGATGATGTGTAGTATTAAAAAGAGCATGTGAAGATTCATATCGCGTTATTTTGATCGCAAGATGGGATCAAAAAAGCGATTTGTAAAGTGCTTTGTGACGAACGGTAAGAAAGAAGGGATAGACCGTAAGATTTGTGCTGAATGGTAAGCGTGTAGGGATGTTTGGTAGGGCTAGGGATGAATGGTAAAGGGCAATATTATTAACTCAATCTATATCTTCAAGCATAGACCTATCCACCCGAACTGCAATGTACCTCAAAATCAGGCAGACGTATGATTGCTTATGAGGTACACGAGTTCATTGGATGGATTTTCCCTAATTAGACGGCATATAGGTATGATGCTAAATTGCTTTTATTGAGCAATAAAAAGATTTCCCAACCAACCCAATACCCCAAAATACATTTCTTTAAAATATCACTCAATGATTTCAAAACACAAGCATCATGAAATCTTATTTCGCTTTCATTTTCCTTCTTCTCTTTGCTTATTCTGGTTTTGCCCAAGCAGCATTCAGCCACCAAAACGAGATCATTCCCAAAATTAGTGGACACCTTACTGGCTACGACAGCACGCTTGACAGTACACTGAAGATGAGTTTCATTTTTGTTGTGCCTTCTGCCAGTCGTCAGCGTACTTTTGATATTCAACCGAAGGAAGATGGTAGTTTTGAAATAGCAACGCCACACGCCTTGCATTCAAGATATGCGAAAAAGTGCGGACAATATCGCTAAATTGAGAGCAAAAGGAGTAGAGGTCATTTATCTTTGTACGAATCGTGGTGTCCGACAAAAAGATTGGGAGAAAAAAGTGGCAGAACTCAATCTGAATGCGCCTCACATTTATATGAATAGTTCGCTTTCTACAGAGATTCTGTCTTTTTTTGACCTTAGTGCCTATCCAAGTCATGTCCTTTTAGATCAAAATGGAAAATATATCCCCGATTTTCATACGCGGATCGCCACGATAGATTTTGAGTATTTGGGACGTTTATTGGAATGAATAATTTTAGAAATCTTGTATCTTTATCTTACACAGCAGACTTTGGTAGTTCTACAAACATAAGGCTGATGCGCTGCCGTCGTTTCCCACGACGGTGTCGCTTTAAGGTTGCTACAGCCTGGTAAATTTGGCACTACCCAGACTTTTAGTCCAAAATAGCTAACTCCAGTGCTTCCTCCGCACTTACCTCGAATAAATGCCCTGCTTCTTCATCAATAATCTGCTCTATTTCACTGAATTTATCTTCTCCTACGGATTGCTTCATGGCTTCTATTTTAGGAATGACCAATACTCTTATCTCTTTCAGTTTTACGTTTAGTTCAGCAATTTTTTCAGCGTTTTTATATCCAGCAAATTCATATATTTCTTTTATGCCTTCCAAATCTTCTGGTAAGGCATCAATTTCGTTTGAGCTAAGTACCCTCGCGCCACTTCGCATGCCTTTCAATAGCTCAATTTTGTAGGCTTTCATGGTAGGTGCCCATTCCTGAAATAATTCTGAATCCGTAAACTGTTTGGCAAGTGCTTCCGTATCCACAGCAGGATGAATATCCTTTTTTTGATCCTTCTCTTGACAAGCCACTAAGCTAAATAGAGAGAATAATAAAATAAAAATTCGGTAAATCATATAGCATGTATTTTAGTTAACAAATACTGAAAATCTTCACAAGGGTCTAATATTGACTTGAAGCCAATAATCACCCAAAGCCAATCAAACTTGTTGATGGATATAATCAGAGTGTTGATGAGATCATTATAAATGAAGGAAACGTTTTTCTTTCACTTCAATATCTGATACAGTAATACAAATTATGTTTTAATTTTAAAAGATTAGAATGAGAAAGGGCGCATCAGAATAGGATAGATTTACTAAATCTTCAAGATTTGTCAAATCAAGTGTGGTGATTTGCTAAATTTCTGGAATTTAGTAAATCTAAGTTGTGACATTTTGAGAACTTGCCTGCCTCAGGCTGATGCGCATGCGCCTACAAGAAACTATCATCTATCTTTATTGTTCCAAAAATAATGAATCACTTACAACACGAAACAAGCCCTTACCTCCTGCAACACGCCAATAATCCAGTGGATTGGTATGCTTGGAAGCCCGAAGCATTCGAGCGAGCGAAGGCTGAAAATAAGCCTATTTTGGTGAGTATTGGCTATTCGACTTGCCATTGGTGTCACGTCATGGAGCGCGAAAGTTTTGAAAATGAGACCATTGCGGCTTACATGAATCAATATTTCATCAACATCAAAGTGGATCGAGAGGAACGGCCTGATGTCGATCAAATTTACATGGAGGCTTGCCAATTGATTAATGGTAGTGGTTGTGGTTGGCCACTCAATTGCTTTCTCCTACCCGACGGTCGCCCTTTCTATGCGGGCACTTATTTTCCGCCACAGCAAGCCTACAATCGCCCTTCTTGGTCGGATGTTTTGGAGCGCATCGCCTATCATTTCAATGAAAAACCAAACGTGGTCGAAGAACAAGCCAATCAATTGATGGACATCATTAATGGCTCGGATCATCAATTGTTAAATGATAAAATCGGGCTTGAGCAAGCAAGCCATTTTTCCACAGCTGATGCCGAAAAAATATACAACCTCCTGCAAAAACGCTTCGACAAAGAAGAAGGTGGTTTTGGTGGCGCACCCAAATTTCCTAGCACAATGGCTTTGCACTATTTATTGAATTATTATTACCATACTAAAGAGGAAGCCGCCCTTCAGCAGGTCGAGTTTTCTTTGCGAAAAATGATACAAGGCGGCATTTACGACCAATTGGGTGGCGGTTTTGCGCGCTATGCAGTGGATCGAGCTTGGTTGGTGCCGCATTTTGAGAAAATGCTATACGACAATGCTTTACTAATTGCTTTATTATCAGATGCTTACAAGTTGACGAAGCACTCCATTTACAAAGAAACAATCGAAGAAACGCTGGACTTTATTGAGCGAGAAATGACCAGCGCAGCAGGTGGATTCTACGCCGCATTGGATGCTGATTCGGAAGGAGTAGAAGGGAAATTTTACGTTTGGCAGAAAGATGAAATAGAAGCGATATTGGAAAAAGAAGAAGCGGGTTTGTTCTGTCGCTTTTACGATGTCAGTGAAGCAGGGAATTGGGAAGAACGCAATATTTTATGGCGAGAACAGAGCTACGAAACTTTTGCGGCGGAAGAACAAATAGAAGTCGCTGACTTGAAAGCCAAATTGAAAAATGCGCGAGCAAAATTGTTTAAAGTTCGAGCGAAAAGGATTCGTCCAGGTTTAGATGATAAAATACTACTCGATTGGAATGCCTTGATGTGTGCTGCTTATGCGCAAGCCTACAAAGCCCTTGGCACGGAAGCCTATCGCGAGACAGCGGAGCGCAACATCACGTTTTTACTCCAACAATTCAAACGAGCGGACGGCATTGGTTTGTATCATACCTACAAAGCAGGACAAGCGCAATATGATGCTTTTTTGAATGATTATGCTTTTTTGATAGCCGCTTTGCTAGAGGTTTATTCGATCAATTTTGATACCCAATACATTGATCTCGCAGCGACTTACACCGAATTTGTATTAGAGCATTTTTTGGATAAAGAGCGACAAGTTTTCTATTTCACCTCCGACCAGCAGACCGATTTGGTCACTCGAAAAATTGATCTATACGATTCCGCTGTCCCTTCTGGCAATGCTACAATGGCAAAAAATCTACAACAATTGGGTGTGCTGCTAGATCGTTCAGATTACCGCGCACTTGCTACGAATATGCTCAAAAGCATCCAAAAATCTCTTTTTCAATATCCGACTTCTTTTGGGAAATGGGCGCAAAGTTTGCTCAATGAAATTTACGCACCAACGGAAATTGCGGTCGTGGGCAAGACAGCGGACAAAAAAGCACAAAACATACAACAACAATTTTTGCCAAATATTATTTTAATGGCAAGTCATCACAAAAGTGAAAATTATCCGTTATTAAAAGGAAGGGAAATAAACGAGCAAACCTTAATTTACGTTTGTCGAAACTATGCTTGCCAGCGACCTGTTGAGCAAGTGAGTGAAATGTTGGAAATGATCGCTTTTTGAATGATGAATCTTGGATGTAGAACGAGGAATGATTGTCTCCCAAATTGACAGCGAACCTTCATATAAATCGAACCACAAAGATTCAAAGAACACAAAAGCATTACACGGAAAATTAATCTTTTGGACTTTTGTGTCCTTTGTTTCTTTTGTGCCTAAAAATTCCCTAACAAGACTTTTCGAAATAACAGGCATACAAGGTTTTAATTGTTAAACACATAGCTTTTTTTATTCCTGTGTATTTAAAAAACACAAACAATTTGCAAAAATACATATTACAAATCATCCTATCTTTTCTAAGTGTTGCAGCATTCGCACAACAGCCCGCGCAATATAGTCTGCACATGTTCAATCGTATGGCCTACAATCCTGCCTACGCGGGCATGGACAATTCATTGAGCATGACGGGCGTGTTCCGAAAGCAGTGGGTCGATCTAGCAGGTAGTCCGACTTCCCAGCACGTCAATGTACATGCGCCGCTGCCTTTTTTGAGCAGTGGATTTGGATTGACTTTCCAGAATGATGAATTGGGGGCAGAACGCAATCTAGGCTTGACAGCAGCTTACAATTATCAGATTCCAGTAGGACGTTCGGGGATTCTAGCGATTGGCGTGGCGGGTGGAATTGTACAAAAAAACCTGAATGGCGCGATCATTCGTACACCCGACGGCAGCTACACCGACGGCAATGTCATCAACCACCAAGACGGTCTATTACCGATCAATGAAGTCGCCGCCACGGCACCGAACATCGAAGCGGGCATTTATTACAAAAGCGAGCGATTCGAAGCGGGTTTTGCCGCCAGAAATCTACTAGAACAAGAATTTGCTTTTCCCACCTTCAATCCCAGCGCACTGCGAGCCTACTTTTTCAATGCCTCCGCCAATTTCGATTTGACGAGTACTTTGAGCATGCAGCCTTCCGTTTTTGTGAAAAGTGATGTCCTGCAAACACAAGTGGATTTTTCTGTCCTATTCCAGTACAATGACAATATATCAGTAGGCGCGTCGTTTAGAGGATATGATGCCAATACTTCGGATGCACTAGCCTTGATTGGTGGTTTTCGATTGAGTGAAAAAGTGCGCTTATACTACAGTTATGACGTCACTTTATCAGGATTGAATACTGTAAATACAGGTTCGCACGAGATTTTAGTGAATTACAACCTCAACAAAGAATTTGGTGAAGGCGTGCCGCCGCCGATCATTTACAACCCTAGAGATTTGTAATGTTAGGCAGAAGTTAGACGCAAGATATCCGTCAGTTGACTCAAGATGCTTGCTCAACCTTTGAAGTATAAAAAGGCGAGCAAAATCGAATACCAAAACCACACAAATAGCTTTTCCAAACAACCTCCTTTTCCGCTGCACACACAAGAAAAAAAATAAGGTGATAGAAGTACAGGTAATGCTGTTGAGGTGTTTATTCGTTGATCTTCTTTCAGTAATTTAATTATCGGATAAACAATTAAAGCTTATCAACATTTAAACAATAGTTTGTCTCTGTTGAAATATTTTAAGTTAGTAATGGTCTGTGCAAAACTTACAAATAATTGAAAATCAAAAAGTTGTAAAGTTGAGTTCAAAATCATAACTTTCTGACCACACAAGCTTTGTGTTCTTTGTTTCTTTTGTGGTTCAAAAAATTGCACGAACTATTGAGCTAGAACAGTCGCCCTTATTTTTTCTTTGATCGAATACACTAATTCAAAAGTAGTATCGTTCAATGAACGGTTTTCCAAAAGAAGCAACTACATCTTGATAAGCTTCACTTCAAGGGATTCCATGTACACGCTTGACCAACATAAAAAACAAGTTTTATCTTGACAGGAAAGTACACCTACTTAGAGTTGTACTAGTTAGATTGTTTTATCAGGGGAAAAAATCGAATTTTTGATAAAACTATCCAAGAGGCTATCTTTGAGCCGCTTTCTAAATCAATCACTATTGAAGGAAAACAGAAGTAGCAAAATGAAAAAATTGTTCAGATTAAGTTTAGTATTATTGACCCTTTTCGCTGCGTCCTGCGGTTCTAATCAAAGCGGACAACTGATCGGCGTTTTAGATCGACCAGACTGGAAAGGTATTAATCCCTATGGAATGGTGTATGTGCCTTCGGGCTCATTGACCATTGGTTCGGGAGACCAAGACCTCGCCAATACCTTCGTGCAAAGACCAAAACAAATTTCTATCGTAGGTTTCTTTATGGATGAAACCGAAATCACCAATAACGAATATCGCCAATTCGTCTATTGGGTGAGAGATTCCTTGGCGCATTCTTATTTAGACCATTATATCGAAGATGAATACTCAGGAGAAGAGCGCATTGACTGGGAATACGATATAGATTGGGCGGACGAGACACTAGAGGATTTATATTTTCAGGGCGATGATCGCTTTGCTGGAAAAAAAGAATACGATACCGACAAATTTCAGTTTGAGTATGAATGGTACGATTGGCAGAAAGCAGCGCACAACAAAGGGCGTCAGCCTAGAAATGCCTTCATCAAGCGCAAAACCGTAAAAATCTATCCAGATACTTTGGTTTGGATACGCGATTTTGCTTACTCCTACAATGAACCTATGACCCGAAACTACTTCTGGCATCCCGCTTATGATGACTATCCAGTGGTAGGCATTGATTGGTACACTGCTAATGCTTTCAATTACTGGAGAACCAAGCTTTGGAACACTTACGAAGCGGGCAAGCAAGGTACGAATACGGAAGATTTCCGTTTGCCTTTCGAGCAAGAATGGGAATATGCCGCTCGTGGTGGTCATGATTTGGCAACTTATCCTTGGGGAGATTATTATTTAAGAAATTCCAAAGGTTGTTTATTAGCCAACTTCAAGCCTGGTCGTGGCGACTACACGGAAGACGGCGGTTTCTACACCGTGAAATCGGACGCTTACTTCCCAAATGATTATGGCTTATTCAACATGGCAGGAAATGTAGCGGAATGGACGAATACGGCTTACTACGAAAATGCTTATTCTTTCGTACATGACATGAACCCTGACATCCGCTACGATGCCAAGCAAGACGACCCAGAAGCCTACAAGCGCAAAGTGATTCGCGGTGGTTCTTGGAAAGACATCGGGGCTTATCTTCAAAACCACAAACGCCATTGGGAGTTTCAAGATACTACCAAATCTTACGTTGGTTTCCGTGGTGCATTGACCTTCTTAGGTCGTTCTATGGGAGATGAGTTTTAGAATAGAAAGAAATTTATCAATAGATAGAAAAAGTCGGTACTGGCAGGTCTAGTACCGATTTTTTTTATGCCCGCAAATTCTTCTAAGAAACGTATCTTCGCGCCATGATAGAAAAGATCGTTATCTTAGACTTCGGCTCGCAATATACCCAACTGATTGCACGAAGAATCAGAGAGCTTCACGTTTACAGCGAAATCATTCCTTACAACAAAGCCATCGTTTTTGATGAAAGTGTGAAAGGCATTATTCTTTCGGGCAGTCCTTTTTCAGTGACCGATGAGCGTGCTTTGCGCATTGATTTGGATGAAATTATCGAAAAACGTCCCATTCTAGGAGTTTGCTACGGCGCACAATATATTGCGCAGCATTTTGGTGGCACAGTGGAGGCTTCTGAAAAAAGAGAATACGGAAAAGCACATCTGGCAAATGTGCAGCAGAAAGACCGCCTTTTTGAAGATATTTCCGCCGATTCGCAGGTCTGGATGTCGCACGCAGATACAATCATACAGTTGCCCCTAGATTTCGAGACACTGGCGGTCACTGCTAATATTTCAGTAGCGGCTTATAAGCACAAAGCACTGCCCGTCTATGGCATACAGTTTCATCCAGAGGTGACCCATAGTTTGGAGGGTAAACAATTGCTCGAAAATTTTGTACTGAAAATCGCAGGCTGCGCGCAAGACTGGTCGCCTGCTTCCTTTTTGGAGCAGAGTATCAAGGAGTTGAAAGCGAAAATAGGAGGCGAGCGCGTATTGATGGGGCTTTCTGGCGGTGTGGACAGCACCGTGGCGGCGAGTATGCTACACGAAGCCATTGGCGACCAATTGATTTGTTTTTTCATCAACAACGGATTGCTCCGTAAGGATGAATTTGAAGAAGTCTTGGAAGCCTATCAAGAAATGGATTTGAATGTGGTCGGTGTAGATGCGAGTGAGGCGTTCCTGAGTGAACTGGCGGATGTCTCCGATCCTGAGAGCAAGCGTAAAATTATTGGTCGTGTCTTTATCGAAACCTTTGAGCGAGAAGCCAATGCGCTCGAAAATATCGAATGGCTGGGGCAAGGAACGATTTATCCCGACGTTATAGAATCAGTTTCCGTACATGGACCTTCTGTAACGATTAAATCGCATCACAATGTGGGCGGATTGCCTGAAAAATTGCAACTCAAAATAGTAGAACCGCTTCGCATGTTATTTAAGGACGAAGTACGGCGAATAGGTGCAGAGCTGCATATTCCCAGAACTATACTGAGCAGACATCCATTTCCAGGACCAGGTTTGGCGATTCGAATATTGGGTAATATTTCTGCTGAAAAGGTGAGTTTATTGCAAGAAGCGGATGCAATTTTTATAAATAATCTGAAAAAATTTGATCTTTACGATAAAGTTTGGCAAGCTGGAGCGATTTTACTACCTATAAGATCGGTTGGTGTCATGGGAGACGAACGCACTTACGAACAAGCCGTTGCCCTACGCTGCGTCAATTCTACAGACGGAATGACGGCAGAATGGAGTCCACTTCCCTATGAATTTTTGGCACAAGTATCCAGCGAAATCATCAATTCTGTTAAAGGTATAAACCGAGTCGTTTATGATATCAGCACGAAGCCTCCCGCAACTATCGAATGGGAATAAGTACCGTTTTTTTTTCCTATTGTGTTTACTACTTTCTTTCACTTCCTGTGAGTTGCTCAAGCCAGTCGGTAAGGATAAAGATCGAGATAAAGAAAAAGAAGAAAACTTAGGTACGATAAGCGGTGGGAGAATTTACAATCCAGAAACGGGCGAATTTGAGCAGTCGGATGAAGTCCTAGTGGAAGCGATGGATACTATTCGATGGAGAGATATATCTACGCGCGAGTACCCACCGATTACGACGGAAGGTTTGGTGAGCGATAATTCAAATGGAGGGCGAGGACAAGTAATTGAAGAAGGAGAGTTCGGAACACAGTTATTGACTTCCTACAATGTTTCCCTGCTTTTGCCTTTTCTGACAGATCGTTTTGACGGTAGTGAGAACAATCTCAATCTGCAATCACGCTGGGCAGTGCAGTTCTACACCGGCGCAAAAATTGCTGTAGAAAAACTGGATGAAGAAAGAACCAATCTAAAAATCTCTGTCTATGATACCAAAGCAGACGAGCGGATTTTGAACGAGGTTTTGCAACGTGATACAGGCTTCATTGCAAATTCACATTTGGTTATGGGAACGGTGAAACCAGAATGCGTAGCGCGTATGGCAGAGTACGCCAAAGATCGGAAAGTACCATTCGTTTCTCCCTTTAGTGCCAGCACGCGCGTCACCAAAGACAATCCAAGCTACATCCAAATCAATCCTTCTATTGCTACACACCTGAAAGCGATTACCCGTCACGCAAGGTCCAATTACAACAGTGATCAAATTGTGATTATTGCTAAACGAGGTGACCAAAGTGAAGCGGCAATGAAGTACATTCAAGACTTGAATTACGAGATTGCTGGAAGCAATTATGCACCTCGATTTGAAGAATTGGTCATCCAAGATGATAGTCCAACTATGGAAAATACCAATCTGGATGCCATCATGCGCAGCGGCAGAACGACAGTCTTCATTTTACCACTTATGCGCGATCGTGAAGAGAAAAACAAGGATTTCATTTATGCTTTTTTGCGTAAAGCCTACCTAGCGAGCAGAGACAATCCAGTGGTTGTCTATGGCATGCGGCATTGGCAATATTACGAAGATGCCGACCCCAACTATTTTGAAAACTTGAACGTACACATCAGTAGCGAATACTACGTGGATAAATATGCTCAGGAAGTAAGAGATTTCCGACGCCGATACTTTGAATTGTACGGTACGATACCGAGTTCGGAAGCTTTTCGCGGCTTTGATAATATGCTCTATTTTGGTCGAATGCTGAAAAAGCACGGTACTAAGTTCTATGAATTTTTTAATAGAGAAATAGAAGAAGCTTTGCACACTACTTATCAATTAGAACCAATCACACCGATTGAGAAAGACAATTACGACCGTGAGATATATGGTGAGCGAGATCGTTTTGAAAATCAATATGTCCATATTCTGAAGTTTGAAGATTTCTATTTTCAACCTGCGGAGTGAATGATGGAGAAGTCAGACGAAGTACATTGCGAATGCTGTCCGCTCACTTGACTAAAACAACAAAACATTGCTGAAAAAAAATACGGCGATCCTTTTGGTGCATTGCCCTGACCAAGTAGGTATCGTGGCAGCAGTCAGTGATTTTCTGTACAAAAACAAAGGAAACGTCATTAGTCTGGAGCAACATGTAGATCAGGAAATCAACCATTTTTTCATGCGTGTGGCTTGGGAACTGGATGACTTCGTTATACCTAAAGAAAAAATAGAGGACTATTTTGCGACCTTGATAGGCAGCCATTTTCAGATGAAATGGGAGCTGTATTTCTCAGCGGATACACCGCGAATGGCGGTCTTTGTCTCCAAAGTTTCTCATTGCCTTTATGATATTTTACAGCGTTGGGTATCAAAAGAATGGCAAGTAGAATTGCCTTTGATTATCAGCAATCACGAACAACTTCGTCCCGTTGTGGAACGCTTCAATATCCCTTTTCATCGTTTTGAAGTAAATAAAGACAACAAAGCTGCACAAGAAAAAGTAATGTGCAATTTGCTGCAAAAAGAGCGGATTGATTTCATCGTTTTGGCGCGCTATATGCAAATTATTACACCTAGTCTGATAGACGCCTACGAAGGACAAATCATTAATATTCATCATTCTTTCCTACCTGCCTTTATTGGTGCAAGACCTTATCATCAAGCCTATCAGCGAGGCGTGAAAATCATTGGAGCGACCAGTCATATCGTTACCGAAGACCTTGATGCAGGACCAATTATTGAGCAGGACATCACCAAGATTTCTCACCGCGAAAGTATTAAGGACTTAGTTCGGAAGGGCAAAGATGTAGAAAAGCGAGTGCTTTCCAGAGCTATTTGGCTCAAAATCAATCATCGAATCTTGCCCTATAAAAATCGAACGATTATTTTTGATTAAAAATGATTGGCATGTACCATTTTGCTTCAAAAGTAGTTGACACTTTTGGATTCGATTAGAAGGATTTTGATTGGACAGAGAAAGGTGTTTTCTTTTCGAGAAGCATGTAAACTACATTATCAATAGTCTATGAATAATTTATAAGTAATTGATAATCAAGATATTATAAAATAGAATGATGAAAGTGCAATTCTTTGAATATTAACTTTTTGTGTTCTCTGTGGTTTGAAAATTGCATGGACTATTGATTATAATACATCCCAAATGATTCACACTACTCACAACCGAAGTCCATTCTTGATTTGTGCTAAATGATGCTTACCATGCCAGGCATAGTTGCCAATATTAAAAGCCAAACTGCTACTCGCTTTCGATTCAGGATGAAAGAAAGTTTTCTTCAATTCCGCTTCCGAACAAGACTGAATCAAAACAATCCATTTTCGGTGTAGTGCATTGAGCAAAAATAAGGAAGGTTCAATTGCTGCTGTCTTGGACGCTTCCAGCTCTGCCCAGCGATCTTCGTAATAGGGTCGAATACTAGGATTGCTTTCCGTCAAAGCTAGTTTGAAACGAACGTAAGCATTCATATGGCTATCTGGTAAATGATGTACGACTTGGCGAATCGTCCAGCCACCAGGACGATAAGGCGTATTGAGTTCATCTTCCGTAAGACCATTAACTGTTCTGGTCAATATCTTAGGCAGTTCTCGAATTTCGTTGGTCCAGTGCAGCAGTTGTGTTGTCGTGATAGTCTCAGGAGCTTTGTAATGTCCAATTGGGTATTTAAGTTGCTCTAAATTCATGTTCAGTCAGTTTGAATGGATCTTTTAAATTGAATCTTTCCGTTGAATAATAATCACAAAACAGCCTATCTTGCCGTCAAATGTAAACAAATCAATCAAGATGAAAAACACAATCAACTGGGGCATCATTGGACCTGGAAAAATCGCTAAAAAATTTGCGACCGATATTCGGGTCGTGAAAAATGCTCGCCTGCATGCCGTCGCTTCTCGCTCACTAGAAAAAGCACAAGAGTTTGCCAGAACATTTGCTGCACCACACGCCTTCGGCAGCTACGAAGATTTATTGACTTGCCCCGATTTAGATGCCATTTATATCGCCACACCGCACACTTCTCACCACGATCATGCTTTGTTGTGTTTGGAAGCAGGTTTGGGGGTACTTTGTGAGAAGCCCTTTGCGGTGAATGAGCAGCAAGTGCAAGCGATGGTTCAAAAAGCTAAGGAGAAAGAGGTGTTCCTCATGGAAGCAATGTGGACGCGTTTTTTGCCTACTATGAGTAAAACAAAAACACTGTTAAAGGAGGGAGTAATAGGCGATTTGCTTTCTATACGAGCAGATTTTGGCTTCAAGGCACCTTATGATTCAAAAAATCGCATCTTTAATCCAAATTTAGCAGGAGGTGCTTTGCTGGATATTGGAATTTATCCTGTATTTCTAGCATTGTTTTTAATGGGCTATCCAGATGAAATAAATGTGGTCGCAAGGATAGGAGAAACGGGTGTGGATGAAGAAATTGGAATCATTTTCAACTACCACAATGGACAGATGGCGCATTTGCACGCTACCGTATTGGCTAAAACCAATACAGAAGCTTTCATTTATGGTCGCAAAGGCACTATTCATCTGCCAGAACGCTGGTTTAACCCAACAGATATCGTACTTTCTTTCTATGATGACCGCCCGAGTGAAAAGATTACTTTCGACTATCAAAGTGGCGGTTTTGAGTATGAGATAGAAGCTGCTAGTCAAGCAATGTTATTGGGAAAAGCGGAGAGTGAAAAGATGCCACTCCGCTTTAGCATTCAACTTATTAGATTGCTAGATGCTATTCGAAGAGAAATTGGTTTGGTCTATCCGATGGAAGTAAGTTGACGACATTTGACTTTTAAGACACCCCTGAAAATCAGTGTCACCATTGACTAATCATCAAGTAGATAGAATCTTACTAGCGCGACTAGTCCGAATTACTTACCTATATTTTCCATGCTGAAACTATTGTCATCGCTGCCATTTGAATAGGTAGTTATTTAACAGCTATACTACTAGGCTACTTTTCTAAGGTTAGCAAGCTGTCTGCCTCTGGCTGATGAACTAGGAGTTAAGGATTTCAGCTCGAAGTGGAATCCTCAACTTTCAGGGGGCAAGCGCATGACTTTTAGTCCTTACGCTTAACTAGCATTACAACTTTAAAAGGATAGCCGCTTACTATTCCTTCATGCCTTAGTGTTTTAAATAGGGGCAGGGCGCTTAACTATCGTAATTTTATTACCTTCATCTAAAATTTGAATTACGATGCGCATATTTATCTTATTTGGCTTTTGTTTATGCTATCAGTTAGTTGCTTGGACTCAAGACCCTAGACTGATTCTACCTTCTACCACTGATCCCAATATTACGACTTTGGACAATCCACACTACATTTACACACCGCAAGGCACAGCGCAAAACAAGCTTTTCGTTTTCTTGCCTGGCACAGGTGCGACGCCTGCGGGCTATCAATTGATCTCAGAAGAAGCAGCGAAATCAGGCAATCACGTCATCAATTTGAGCTACCAAAACGACATTTCCCCCAACTCCTTTGGCATTTGTGCTTTCTCCAATGACATCACTTGTCACGGTCGTTTTCGGGCAGAAGTTTTTGATGGTATTGACCGAAGCAATGGTGTAAATGTGACGCCTGCCAATAGTACGCAAAATCGTTTGTTGAAAATATTGCAGTATTTGGAAACGAATTTTCCGAGCGAAGGCTGGGGACAATTTTTGGACAATGGCGATATTGTTTGGCAAGAAATCAAGCTAGGTGGTCACTCGCAAGGTGGTGGACACACAGGCTATATCGGAAAGATTGTATCACTGGATCGAGCTTTGATGTTTGCAAGCAACGACTGGCTATATTCGTTAGGCAGAACAGCCGCATGGATGTCTTCGGAAGGGGAAACGCCACCCGCTCGCTACTTCAGCTTTGTGCATCCAAACGATGAAATTTTTCCCTATAATCTGATAATTAATTCCTGGACTTCGCTAGGCATTGACGTTTTTGGATCAAATGTAGAGACTGAAAACAGCAGCCCACCCTACGAAAACAGTCGTACTCTAAATACAAGTACTACGGTATTTTTTTCCAACCACAGCGCAATGATTTCCGACGGCGCCGTGCCTCTGTCAGGCGGTCAACCTATACACGATTCGGTTTGGTTGTATATGCTCAATAAACCTCTGGTGGGTTTGAATTTGCATGCGAAAGTTGCTTTGGAAGGTGCTTATGAGGAAAATATGGCAACGATGCGAGATGATCTCAGGCAAAACAATCTGATAGCGATTCAAGAACCTTTCACCACTTTGGGTTTCTCCCACAGCAATGGGGGCGGCGGAGAAATAATTGAGAGCGGTGTACTGGACATCACAGGGGAGGATGCAATTGTGGATTGGATATTTATACGCTTGGAAGACGAAGCAGGTAATTTTTACACCCGTTCCGCATTGATTCAAAAAGATGGCGATGTGGTGGATGTCAATGGTGTATCGCCCGTTGCTTTTCCAGATTTATTAGAGGGCTTTTATCAAATTGAATTAAGGAGTAAGAATCATCTAGCGATCCGAACGGCAAATACTTCTTTGGTGCGTGCAAATGGATTGGATTGACCGCAGCGTTGCGCAGCGTGATTATTTATTAATCCGAACGCACATATTTATTTAATCTGATTGTAACGTTTTGCGGTGAACGAAAAAAGTCTCCAAAAATCAGTAAACTCAGTGGTTTTCCGCGCCTTCGGCGCGAAAATTCTTTTGGAGGGAGAGATGAATCGGCGGTTTTACTGCCGATTCATCTCTCCCTCCTGAAGTTCCCTTCGCTGCGTCAGCAGCGAAGTATATGGAATTTCAACACTTAATAAGACCCTATTGCAGCATTTACTAATCACCGCATTCCGTTATAATCAGAAATTATTAAGCAATAGCACTACCAATTCATGCAACTCAACTTCCACAAATATCACGGAACGGGCAACGATTTCATTTTGATTGACCAGCGCGAACAACAGCAGCTAACTCGTTCCGATACGACGATCATTCAGCAGCTTTGCCAACGCCATTTTGGTATTGGAGCAGATGGACTGATGCTATTGCAAAAGCATTCTGAATATGACTTTGAAATGATCTATTTCAACTCGGACGGGCGTGAAAGTAGCATGTGTGGCAATGGTGGGCGTTGTATCGCTGCCTTTGCGCATCGGCTGGGTATATTTGAACAAAAATGCAGATTTTTAGCAATTGACGGAGCACACGAAGCTAGTATTCAAGACGATTGGATAGAACTAAAAATGTCTGATGTGCAGCAAATCGAAACGCATAGCGATCACTATTTCTTAAATACTGGTTCGCCGCACTACGTACAATTCGTGGAAAATATCCAGAAAGTAGAAGTATTGAAAGAAGGTAGTAGAATTCGTTATTCTGAAGCCTTCCGACCTAATGGCACGAATGTCAATTTTGTGGAAAAAAAAGCAGATCAACTGATTGTAGCAACCTACGAACGGGGTGTCGAAGATGAAACACTTTCTTGTGGAACGGGCGTCACCGCTGCTGCCATTGCCTCCTATTTGCAGCAGCCCAAAGAAGAGATAGACATCTTGACAAAGGGAGGAAACTTGAAAGTAAAATTGAAGAAAAACGCACAAGGTTTTTCTGATATTTGGTTGTGTGGGCGTGCGCAATTTGTGTTTGAAGGAATTGTAAATGTTTCTAAATAAATACTTTTGGCTGTTTATACAACTATATTCAGCCAAAAACGGCTAATTTGTTTGATTTGTGGCTATTTATAATTAATTTTAGCCCAAAAAATAATGAATATAGTCGGAAGAGCGCGAGAAATAGAACAACTAGAAAAAGTAAGCAAGAGTCGCAAATCAGAATTTGTGGCAGTTTATGGAAGAAGGAGAGTAGGGAAAACATTCCTGATTCGAGAATATTTCAATTACACTTTTGACTTTCAGTTAACAGGCTTAGCCAACGCTAATACTTTTCAGCAACTCACCAATTTTCAAGTTTCATTGCAACGACAATCCAATATGGAAACCTTGAAAACACCTAACAATTGGTTTAGTGCATTTCAGCTTTTGATAGATCATTTAGAAGGAATAAAAATTGATCGTAAAAAGATCGTTTTTTTGGATGAATTACCTTGGCTAGATACGCCGCGCTCCGATTTTATGATGGCGCTCGAACATTTTTGGAACAGTTGGGCAACAAATCGAAAGGATATCATCTTAATTGGTTGTGGCTCGGCTGCCGCTTGGATGCTTCACGAACTCATCAACAATCACGGTGGTTTGCACAATCGCGTGACCGAGCGCATTAAAATTCATCCATTCAACTTACGGGAAGCTGAACTGATGCTAAAAGTAGACAATAGTGTCTTGGATCGCTATCAAATCCTACAATTGTATATGGTTATGGGTGGCATTCCTTTTTACTTAGATCAAGTTTCTGCTCAAGAAAGTGCTGCTCAAAATATCGAAGAATTGTGCTTTCGTAAAGGCGCTTTATTGACCATTGAGTTCAAAAATTTATTTCAATCCTTATTCAAAGATGCAGATACCTACGAAAAGATTATCTTGGCACTTTCCAATAAAGCCAAAGGAATGAATCGAAAAGAAATTAGTGAAGCGACAAAAATTAGAACGGGTGGTAAATTGAGTAAAATGCTGGAAGCCCTAGAGGAAAGTGGTTTTATCAGTCGTTATACCCCTTTCAATAAAAAAACAAAAAATTTCATCTATCGCTTATCAGATTTTTACAGTCATTTCTACCTGAAATTCATCAAGCACAATACAAATTTTGATAAAGGTATTTGGATGAATGCCATAGATCACCCTACTCAAAGAACTTGGAGTGCCTATGCTTTTGAACAAATATGCCTTGCGCATACCCAGCAAATTAAGCAGGCTTTACAGATTGCGGGCGTACTTAGTCATACACTCTCTTGGAAGAGTAAAAACAGCAATCCAGGTGCGCAAATTGATCTATTGATTGATCGTAGAGATCAGGTAGTGAACGTTTGCGAAGTAAAATATTCTATCAATCCTTATAAAATCACAAAGGACTATGCCGAGAAGCTTAGAAATAAAATCGGTGTATTCAAACAAGAAACACAAACCCGCAAAGCCGTTTTTTTGACAATGATTACTACTTATGGAATTAGCCAAAATACACACGCAGCCGCTTTAGTGCAAAATGAAGTGACGATGGATGCGCTGTTTGAGAAGAAGCTATAAGGGCGAGGATAGATGCAAGAGCTTAGAGGATCTGCCGCTAATCTCTCAACTACCTTCATTAGCCAATATCCCAACACATATATTTGATATTTACAAAATCATCTATCCCGTATTTCGAGCCTTCTCTGCCAAAACCACTTTCTTTGATGCCTCCAAAAGGAGCGATGGGCGTAGAAATCATGCCCGTATTGATGCCAACCATTCCATATTCTAAGGCTTCTGCGACACGCCAAATTTTAGCATAATCTTTGCCATAGAAGTAGGAAGCCAATCCAAACTTAGTGTCATTGGCTAAGGCAATCACTTGTTCTTCCGTTTCAAATTTGAAAATCGGCGCAATCGGTCCAAAAATTTCTTCTTCAAAGAGCATCATATCACTAGACACCTGGGTAAGAACAGTGGGTTCGTAGATCATATCGTTTTCATCAAAAACACTACCTCCAGTGCTTATTTTTGCTCCTTTCTCTAGCGCATCTGCCACCACTTTCTGTACAAATTGAACGGCATCTGGCTCAATCAAAGGTCCGATATTCACTTCTTTTTCTAAGCCATTGCCCAGTCTAAGCGTTTTGACTTCTCTTGTAAAGCCTTCAACAAACTCCTCATAGACCGCAGACTGAACGAAAATTCGATTACTACAAATACAAGTTTGCCCCGCATTCCTGAATTTGGAGACCATCGCACCTTGCACCGCAGATGCTACATCTGCATCTTCAAAAACAATAAAAGGTGCATTGCCACCCAACTCCAGAGATACTTTTTTGACAGTATCTGCCGACTGGCGAAGTAATATTTTTCCCACTTCTGTCGAACCCGTAAAGGATATTTTTTTGACTTTTGGATGCGCCGTTAATGCCTTCCCAACAGCGGCAGCATCATTGGTCGTAATGATATTGATGACGCCTTTGGGGAAACCTGCTTGCTCCGCTAAAGCCGCCAATGCCAAAGCAGAAAAAGGCGTTAATTCAGAAGGTTTGATGACTACCGTGCAGCCAGCCGCCAAAGCAGGTGCAACTTTACGCGTGATCATGGCATTCGGAAAATTCCAAGGAGTAATTGCTCCGACTACACCGACAGGCTGTTTGATGACCGTAATTCTTTTGCTCCTTGATGGGCCAGGAACGACATCGCCATAAACCCGACGTGCTTCTTCTGCAAACCATTCCACAAAACTTGCGCCGTATTTGATCTCACTTTCTGCTTCTGAAAGTGGTTTTCCTTGCTCCGTAGTCAAAATTCTCGCCAAATCTTCTACTTGCTCCATTTGTAAATCGTACCACTTTTTCAGAATTTTTGCTCTTCGATTTGCTGAATATTGTTTCCATTCTTGAAAAGCAGCATGGGCGTTCTCTATTGCCGCATCGCAAGCTGCTGCACTCATATCTGGCACTGTTCCGATGACTTCTTTACTGTAAGGATTTGTTACTTCAAGGACTTTGCCGTCCTTTGCATCTATCCATTTTCCATTAATGTAGCATTTGGTTTTGAATAGCTTTTTATTTTCTAATTTCATTCTATTCTACAATAGTCCGTGGTGAAATTGATAAAAAAAGGCAAAAATTATTAAGTTGTAAGTTCCAATACAAACAACAAAAATTTTTGCCCGATGAGTATCGAGACACTCACAGAACAAATATTAAATAAAATACCGACAATCGGAA